>DASVWS010000100.1:0-22437 GCA_036393095.1 Gemmatimonadaceae bacterium
CGCGGATTCGGCGGCGAGCCCGTGACCGTCTGGGACGCGCGAAGCCGGGTCTGAACGCACCGCGCGGTCCCGGCGAACACCGGGACCGCGCGTAGGATACGAGGCGAGCGGAGGAGCTACGGCCGACCCGCGCCCACCATCTCGTCGGCCAGGTCTTCCATGGCGTGCGCTCCCTCGGTGCCGCCGCCGGCGGCCGGGAGCAGCGCCACCGCGAACACCTCGTCCAGCGTGGACACCGGATGGAAGACCATCTGCTCCCGCACGTCCGCCGGAATGTCTTCGAGGTCGGCCTCGTTGTCCTTGGGCAGGATGATGTGCGTGATGCCCGCCCGATGCGCGCCGAGCACCTTCTCCTTCAGCCCGCCGATCGGCATCACCCGGCCGCGCAGCGACGTCTCGCCCGTCATCGCCACGTCCTTGCGCACCGGACGGTTGGACATGGCGCTCACCAGCGCCGTCGCCATCGTCACGCCGGCCGAAGGTCCGTCTTTCGGAATGGCACCCGCCGGGACGTGGATGTGCACTTCGACGGATCCCAGCTTGTCGGCGGGAATGTCGAGTGTGTCGGCGTGCGTGGCCGCGTAGGTCAGCGCGGCGCGCGCGCTCTCCTTCATCACGTCGCCGAGCTGCCCGGTGAGAATGAGCGACAGGCTTCCCCATCCGCTCACCTGCACCTTGGCGTCCTCGGGCTGCGCCGGCGCGGCGGACCCGAACATGCGGCGGATCGCCGCCTCGACGAACATGATGTCCCCGCCGGCCGGGGTGTAGTACATGCCCGTGGCCACGCCGATCTCGCTCTCCTCGGCCGCGTGTTCCGGGTGCACCCGCGGGCGGCCGAGCAGCTCGCGCACCTCGTCGGCGTCCACGAGATTGTCGGCGAGCACCTTGGAGTCGCCCGCGGCGATCCGGCGCGCCAGCTTGCGGGCCACGGCGCCGATCTGCCGTTCGAGCTGCCGCACGCCGCTCTCGCGCGTGTACTTGCTGACCACGGCCATCACGGCGTCGTCGCTGAACGCGATGTGCTTGTCGGCGAGGCCGTTCTCTTCGAGCTGGCGCGGAATCAGGTACTTCTTGGCGATCTCGGCCTTCTCGCGCTCCGTGTACCCGGCGAACTCCACGACCTCCATGCGGTCGAGTAGGGGGCCGGGGATGTTCTGGATGAAGTTCGCGGTGGCGATGAACAGCACTTCGCTCAGGTCGAACGGCACCCCCAGATAGTGGTCGGTGAACGTGTCGTTCTGGGCGGGATCGAGCACTTCCAGCAGCGCGCTCGCCGGATCGCCCTGGAAGCTCACCCCCAGCTTGTCCACTTCATCGAGCAGGAACACGGGGTTCTTGGTGCCGGCCTGCTTCATGCCCTGGATGATGCGGCCCGGCATCGCGCCCACGTAGGTGCGCCGGTGCCCGCGGATGTCGGCCTCGTCGCGCGCGCCGCCCAGCGCCGCCCGCACGTACTTGCGCCCCAGCGCCCGCGCGATCGACTTCGCGATGGACGTCTTGCCCACGCCCGGCGGGCCCACGAACAGCAGAATGGGACCCTTCGCCATGGCGCGCGCCTTGGCCTCCTTCTCGTCGGTGATGGCCCGATCGTCGTCCGCCTTCGCGAGCGACGGCGTCGCGTCCTCGCGCGACGACTGCATCTTCACGATCGGCATCTCGCCGGTCTTCTTCAGTTCGTCCGCCATCTGCTGGGCGCGCAACTGGCGGACCGCCAGGAACTCGAGCACCCGGTCCTTCACGTCGGGCAGCCCGTAGTGGTCCTCATCGAGAATCGTCGACGCGTGATTCTGATCCAGATCGTCGTCGGAGCGCGTGTCCCACGGCAGCTCGGCGATCCACTCCAGATAGGTGCGGATGACCTGCGCCTCCATGGATTCGCGGCCCGAGCGCTCCAGGCGGCCCAGCTCGCGCTCGACCTCGGCGCGCGCTTCCTTGGGCAGCTTGATGGCGTTCAGCTTCTCGCGGAGCTCCTCGATCTCCTTGGACGAGTCGTCGTCGCCCAGCTCCTTCTGGATCGCCTTCATCTGCTCGCGCAGGAACATCTCGCGTTGGCGCTCGCCGAGCTCCTCCTGCACCTGCGACTTGATCTCTTCCTGCATCTCGATCATGCCGATCTGCTTCTGCACGTGCACGAGCACGCGGCGCAGGCGTTCCTCCACGCTGAGGATCTCGAGCAATCCCTGCTTCTCGGGCGTGGGCAGATCGATGTACCCGGCCACGAGGTCGGCGAACCGCCCCGGGTCGGTGACCGAGTCGAGCACCTGGTGCACGACTTCTTCCGGCAGCCCGCGGCGCTCGCCGAGCTCGCCCGCCCGCTCGCGAATCTCCTTGTAGAGCGCCACGAAGGCCGGGTCGTTCTCGTTCACCGGCTTCATCTCCTCGACGTCCACGACGACGGCGTTGAGATAGCCTTCGTTCGAGCTGTACTGGAGCGCCGTCGCGCGCTGCTCGCCCTGCAGCAGCAGTTGCACGCCGCCCAGCCCGCGCTGGATCTGGCCAATGCGGGCAACGACGCCCATGGCATACAGAATCTCGGGAGCCGGCTCGTCGGTGTTGTCGCGCTGCGCGACGGCGAAGACGAGCCGGTCTGCCTTCAGCGCGGCCTCGATGGCCCGCAGTGTCCCCGGGCGGCCGGCGGCGATAGGCGCCGTGAGGCCCGGAAAGACGACCGTGCCCCGAAGGGGAAGTACCGGAAGTGTGTGGCGCTGTGCCATGCGAAACAGGTGCTCCAGAGAGAGGGAATGCCTACGTGCGGCAGTATCGCATGATGCAGACTCCGTTCCACGCCGGCCTTGCAGGGGTAAGTGAGAGCCCGCATGCACTTAGTCCCCTCGCCGCGCCGGCGCGTTGCCTGCGGGCGCCCCGCGTCCGTCTACGAGTACGACACGCTGGCGGGATTTGCAACTTCTGCCCGCTAGTCTGACGTAGGGACTCTGCCGAACCGGCGCGTCCTTTCCAGATGTATTCCGCAGTGCTAAGATGTCGTATTCCGCCCTGAAACGAGCTCGCCGAGTGTCTGACCCCGTCGTCCCCTCTGGGGACTCCGAGATGCGCGCGCTCGTGGAGCGCGCCCTGAGCGCGCACTACGAGCTGGACGCCGAAATCGGGCGTGGCGGCATGGGTGTGGTCTATCGCGCGCGCGATCGCCGGCTCAAGCGCACCGTGGCGATCAAGGTCCTGCCGCCGGAGCTCGCCTTCCGCAGCGAAATCAAGACCCGATTCCTGCGCGAAGCCGAAACCGCGGCGCAGCTCAGCCACCCCAACATCGTGCCGATTTACACGGTCGACGAATCGCAGGGGCTGGTCTTCTTCGAGATGGCGTATGTCCGCGGCGACAACCTCGCGAAGCGTCTGCACGAACGGGGCGTGCTGCCGGTGGACGAGGTGCGGCGCATTCTGCGCGACGTCGCCGACGCGCTGGCCTACGCCCATGAGCGCGGCGTGGTGCACCGCGACATCAAGCCCGACAACATCCTGCTCGACGCCGAAAACGGCCGCCCCATGGTGACCGACTTCGGCATCGCGCGCGCCGTGAGCGACGGCGACTCGCGGCTCACCGCAACGGGCATGGCAATCGGTACGCCGGCCTACATGTCCCCCGAACAGGCCGCCGGCGAGCGCGTGATCGACGGCCGCAGCGATCTGTACGCGCTCGGCGTCGTCGCCTACCAGATGCTCGCGGGCGAGCCGCCGTTCTCCGCCGCCAGCACGCCCGCGATGCTGGTGAAGCACATCTCGGAAGCGCCGGTGCCGATCATGCAGCGGCGGGCCGACGTGCCGCCGGACCTCGCGCAGGCCGTGATGATCATGCTGGAGAAGGACCCGGCCAACCGGTTCCCGTCGGCGGGCGATCTGGTGAAAGCGCTCGATGGCGGCATGATGCCGGCGCCTCCCATCAGCCCGATGCCGGGCATGGTCGGGCGGTCGCAGTCCGCCGAGCTGGTCCGGGGCCCGGGCGCGGCGATGCCCGCGCCCCCCGCGGCGTACGATGCGGGATTCTACGTTCCCACGGCCGACGAAATCCGTCGATGGGAGGCGCCGCAGGTCCAGAAGTACCGCCGCCGCGTGTGGCTCTACCTGTACGTCAACGGCGCCATCGTGCTCCTGAACGTCTTCGGTATCAGGGGCTTCACCGGCATCACGGGCATCTGGAGCCTGCTGATGGCGTACTGGTACGCCAAGCTGTGGGGCGACGGCTACGACTGGCACGACGTGTTCCAGCAGCCGCGCGACCGGTCGCTCATGGAAGTGTTCGACGATCTGATGGAGCACGTGCGCGCGCTGTTCGACTCGAAGAAGCGCCGGGCGCTGCTCGACGCGCGCCGGCAGCGGCGGCTGCAGCGGCGCTCGGGCAGGATGGGGGGCGCCGGCGCGCTGGCCGGCCCTCGCCTGGACGACGGGACGCTGGCGCAGGCGGCGGGGCCGTACGCCGACACGGTGCGGCAGGCGAACGCGGACCGCGACGAGATCGTGCGCCTCATCGAGTCCATGCCCGCCGCCGACCGCGACCGCGTGCCCGACGTGATGCGCTCGGCTGCGGCGCTGCACGAGAAGGTGCAGTCGCTGGCGATCTCGCTCGCGGATCTGGAGCACAACACCGTGCCGGGGGGCATGGCCGCCTACGAAGCCGAGATCGAGCGCCTGGAGAAGGCGGCCAATCCGCTCGACCATCGCGCCAGCGAGGAGCGGGTGCACCGCCTCGCCTACCTCAAGCGGCAGCGTCGCGCGATCGTGGATCTCGAGCAGAAGCGCGCCGCGACGTCGGCGCGGCTGGAAACGTGCGCCCTGGCGCTGCGCAACATGAAGCTCGACGTCCTGCGCCTGCGCGCCGGCATGCAGACGCATCAGCACATCACCTCGCTCGCCATGAACGCGCTCAACCTGGCCGACAGCGTGGACAGCGCGGTGTACGTGGCGGATGCGATGAGCCGCGGCGGCGGAACCGCGGGGGAAGCCAGGTCGGCGGCTGAGCGGCGGTGAGCGACTACCTGCAGGATCGGCTGGTCGCGGCGGTCGGGGACCACTACCTGATCGAAGCGGAGATCGGACGCGGCGGCATGGCCGCCGTGTACCGGGCGCTGGACCTGCGGCTCAACCGGCACGTGGCCATCAAGCTGCTGCCCCCCGATCTCGCCTTCAACGCCGACGTGAAGACGCGCTTCCTGCGCGAAGCGCAGATGGCGGCGCAGCTCAACCACCCGAACATCGTGCCCATCTACTCCGTGGACGAGCGCGACGGGATCGTCTACTTCGTGATGGCGCTCGTGGAGGGGAAGACGCTCGCCGAACACCTGCACGACATCGGCCGCTCGTCGTTCGACGAGGTGCGCCGCGTGATCGGCGACGTGGGCGACGCCCTCGACTACGCGCACAAGAAGGGCGTCGTGCACCGCGACATCAAGCCGGACAACATCATGCTCGACCGCACGAGCGGCCGCACGATGGTCACGGACTTCGGCATCGCGCGGGCGGCGGTGGGCGATTCGCGCCTCACCGTGACCGGCGTCGCCGTGGGCACCCCCGCGTACATGTCGCCGGAGCAGGCACTCGGCGAGCGGGACGTGGATGGGCGGAGCGACATCTACTCGCTGGGCGTCGTTGCGTATCAGATGCTCACGGGCCAGCAGCCGTTCACCGCCGTGAACACCCCGGCGATGCTCGTGAAACACGTATCGGAAGCGCCGCGCCCGATTCGCGAGAAGCGCCCCGACACCCCGGAGCCGATCGCGCGGGCCGTGGAGACGGCGCTCGCCAAGAAGCCGGAGGAGCGGTGGCCCGACGGCGCCGCGTTCCGCGACGCGATTCGCGCCACCGTCGTCGCCGACGCACCGGCGGCGCCGCCGCGGCTCGAGCAGCTCGGGGCCACGGGGTTCGTGCAGGCGCCGGTGCCGGGTGGCGCCAACACGCCGCCGCGCTCGTCGGGCCTCGGGGTGCACGTGCGCGGAAACGGGCCGTTGTTCGTTCTCCCGCCGCCGCCGGCCACCGCGCACCCCGACGACTGGCGCGACTGGACGCAGGAACTCCGCGACCGCGCCGCCGATTTCCGCGAGCAGCGCCAGCTCTGGCGCGACCGGATGCGCGAGCACCGCGACGTGATCCGCGACCAGCGCAGCGAGTATCGCGAGATCCGGCGCTCGGGGCGCGACCAGGACCGCCGCGACGACCCGCAGCAGTCGCTCGAGGCCCGCGTGGCGTCGTTCCGGCGGCGCATGGTGGGCAGCCTGTCGACACTCCTGTTCCTGTTCGGCATCAACATGCTCACGTCGCCCGAATTCTGGTGGTGGCTGTTTCCGGCGCTGGGCATCGGG
Source organism: Gemmatimonadaceae bacterium (assembly GCA_036393095.1). Lineage (GTDB taxonomy): Bacteria > Gemmatimonadota > Gemmatimonadetes > Gemmatimonadales > Gemmatimonadaceae > JAGWRI01. The sequence goes on from DASVWS010000100.1 coordinate 6,309, forward strand.
CTCAGCCTGTTCCGGCGGTGGAGCGTGCTGTGGAGCGACGGCGCCACGCTCAAACAACTCTTCCGGCGGGGGCCGGCCGGCACGCCCGCCACGATCGGCGACAGGGGGGCCGGCGTCCCGGTGCCGCTTCCCGCGCCCGCTCCGGTCGTGGCTCCCGACCCTCCGCTGGCCGGCGACGCCGTGCTCGCCGGGCCACACGGCCCGGCCGTACGGCGCGCCGTGGGAGACCGGATCGTCATCCGCGAGGTATTGGCCAAGCTCACGCCCACGGAACGGCAGATGCTCCCGGAAATCGAACCCACGGTCACGGCGCTGTGCGATCGCATCGGCTCGCTGGCCACCACCCTGCACACGCTCGACGCCGACGTGTCCGGCGCCAACCTCGGCGTGCTCGACAAGCGGATCGGGGAATTGAAGCAGGAGCCCGATACGCCGGAGCGCGAGCGGCGGTTGTCGCTGCTCGAACGGCAACGCGCCACCGTGCACGATCTGCTCGAACGCCGCGCGCGGCTCGTGGTCCGCTTCGAGAGCGCTTGCGTGGCGCTGCAGAATCTGAAGCTCGACCTCGTGAAACTCCGCTCCGCCGGCATCGACTCGGCGCTGGGCGACGTGACGAGCGCGACCCAGGAAGCACGCGCGCTGTCCCGCGACATCGGTCACGTGCTCGAGGCCGCGGACGAGGTCCGGCGCCTCTGAGTCGTTAGGTTCCGTCATGCGATCCGAGTGCCTTGCCGCGGTCCTCCTCGCCGCCGCGGCGGCTGCCTGTGGAAGCGACCGGCCGGCCGCCCGCGCTCCCGCGTCCAGCGGGTCCGGAGCGTCGGTCCGTCAGCAGCCGGCGACGACGCCCGCCGAGAGCGCGCGCGCATCCGCGGAGCGGGAAGGGAAGCGCGCCGCCCCGCCGGCCGACACCGGCGCGGCCGCCGGCAATACAGCTGCGCCCGCGCCGGGCCGGCCGGCGCCGATCCGCCATCTGGCGACCCCCGACCCCGTGCGCGGGCTGTACGTGAACCGGCTCGTCGCTCAGGGCCCCGGCATCTGGCGGCTCATCGACCTCGCGCGGCGCACGCGCGTCAACGCCCTCGTGTTCGACGTGAAGGACGACGACGGACTGCTGCTCTATCCGTCGACGGTGGGACTCGCCCGCCTCATCGGCGCCGACACGGTGCGGCCGATGCCCGTGCGGCGCCTCTACGCCCTCATGGATTCGCTCCGCAAGTACCGGATCTATCCGATCGCGCGGATCGTCGTCGCGCGCGATCCCGTGCTTGCGGCGCATCGCCCGCAGTGGGCCGTGGTTCGCCGCGCCAACGATCCGGAGCGAAGCGCGTGGCTCGACCCGCGCCACCGGGAGGTCTGGGCGTACGCCGCCGACCTCGCGTCGGAGGCCGCCGCCCGCGGATTCAGCGAAGTGCTGTTCGACGACGCGCGATTCCCGGTCTCCAATGGTTCGAGCGAGCGCGTGGAATTCACGTCGCCGGACGGGCGCACGCTCGGCGAGGTGATTCGCGCACAGCTGGACTTTCTGCGGTCACGATTCTCGGTGCTGAACATTCCGATGTCCGTTGCCGTGAGCGGCCTGGCGGCGGTCGACTCCTCCGACCTTGGCGTGGGCGAGCGGTGGGAAGCCGTGGCCGATCGCGCCGACGTGCTGATGCCGAAGGAGTATCCGTCGGTCTTTCCGCCCGGAACGTTCGGATTGGCCAATCCGAACGCGCAGCCGTACGAAACCGTTCGCCAGGCGCTCGCCGACGCCCGGAGGCGCAACGCCTCCATCCGCGGCGCGGCGCGCATCGTGCCCTGGTATCAGGATTTCACGCTCGGCGTGCCCGCCTATGGACCCGAGCAGGTGCGGGCACAGATCCGCGCCGGTGAAGAGGCTGGGATCCGGAGCTGGATGCTGTGGAATCCTGCCAGCGTCTACAGCGAGGCGGCCATTGTGGAACCGCCCGTGCGCCACGACAGCGTGAAGGCGAAACCCAGGAAGCCGGCGACGAAGCGGCTCAGCGCGCGAGCAGGTGGGCGATCACGGCGCTGAGCGCCGCCGGCGTGTCCTCGGGCAGGTAGTGCCGCGCGCTCGGCACCACATCGAGCGTCGCGCCGGGAATCACGTCGCGCAGGCGCTCGCCCGCCGACATCGGAATGAACGGATCGCCCCGTCCCCACACGATCGCCGTCGGAACGGCGATATGCGGCAGCTGCGGCGCGAGGGCCGCCGTCTGTGCCGGATCGAGCGCGCGGAGATGGCGCACGAAAGCGGCACGTCCCTCGGCGGATGCGAAGACCCGGGCGTACTGCTCGAGCGAGTGCGCGCCCTGCTCGGGATTCGCGTACCCGCCCTGGAGCGAGGTGCGCAGCATCGACTGAATCCAGGACGGCGGCGTGACCGACACGAGGGCGTGCAGCCGGCTCCACAGCCGGAACCCCCGGGCCGGCCAGGCGTCGAAGGCGACGCTGCTCACCAGACACAGCCGCGAGACCCGTGCCGGAAAGCGCACCGCCAGCGACTGTGCGACGCCGCCTCCCAGTCCGTGGCCCACGAGCGCCGCCTCCCGGATGCCGAGCGCGTCGAGCATCGCGACCGTTCGATCGGCGTGCGCATCCAGATCCACGCGGTGCGTGCCCGGCCGGTCGCTGCGACCGTAGCCGAGCAGGTCGAGCACGACCACCCGATGTCCCGACGGAAGCAACGGGACGACCTCGCTCCACAGATGGCCCGACGTGGGGAACCCGTGAATGAGCACCAGGGGCTCGCCGGCGCCGCGTGTGCCGGCGGCATAGTAGTACAGCCGGACGCCGCCAACGTCTACGAATTCACCGCGCACGGCGCGCGGGGTGAGGGCAGGGGTGGGGAGGAGCGATCAGCATGGGGTGACAAGATCGCCGCAGACCGCATCCGGGTCCAGCAGACCGGAAACGACTGCGGGCCGCCCCGAGAGGAGCGGCCCGCTGTGTCATGCGTGCTGGAACGGAACTCAGCGAGCGCCGCCACCGCCGCCGCGGCGTCCGCGCTGGGGCATCGCGGCGACGTTCTCGTCGAACGTCTTCTGCTGGTCCGCCGTGAGGGTCGCGCGGACCTGGTCCATGTACTTCTTGTTGATCTCCTGCATCTTGCTGAACATCGCCTGCCGATCGTCGCCCGCGGACTCACGCGCGGCGCGCATCTCATCGGTCATCGCCGACTTGAGGCTGTCGACCTTCTTCTGCTGATCCGCCGTCAGCGTGATCGCCGTGGGCTGCTGGAGCACCCGGTCGATCATCGACATCCGCGGGCCACGGCCACCACCACCGCCACCCTGGGCCGCCGCCACGGAGGCGGTGCCACCCATGCACATCACTGCCAGAGCCACCATCGCCAGCTTACGCATGAAACGCTCCTGAAAGAATGGGGTTGCTACACTCAAGTGATTGCGCGCTGGAGACTTAGGAGTTCCCCTCTGGCGCATCACCCGAAAAACGCTATGCTTACGCGCCCGTAGTCGAGGATGGTACGACATCGCCCTTTCACCCGACGCCAGCGACGCCGTGACCCTGCCGCCTACCACGAACTTAGAACCCGAATTCGCGGCCGACGTTCCTGAGCAACCAGCAGCGCCGCCGCCTGCTCCCCCGCCCCCGCCTCCCCCGCCGCCCGTGCGGTTTCCGCTCGGATGGCTGCTCGACCACGCTGCCACGGCCATCCGCTATCGGGCCATGACCGAGGTGGCGCAGCTGGAGGCGCTTCCCGACTCCCGCGTCGCGATACTGCCCTATACGTACCGGGCTGCTCTCCTGTTGGCGGTGTCCCAGGCGGCTGATGGAACCTGGTCCCATACGATGCTGACCGTCCCGTCGCCGCGTTCGACGCACTTCGAAGGGGTGGGGACGATCAACGCCGTGGTTCGCCTGCTGGAGTACGGGTGGGACCGCGATTCACCGCCGCTCGCGCAGGCGCGCCGCATTCTGTTTCGCTTGCTCGCCGAAGACGACGACCCGGAGTTCCTGTACGAATTCGGCGGGAAGGCGGCCGCCGATGACGACATGGTGCACCGGGGCCGCGGCATCCTCCGCGAAGCGGCCGCCGCCGCGCTCGCTCAGGCCGGGTATCAGGGCGACCCGAGACTGCGCGGCGCGGCTCGACGGATCCTCGACCGCATCAACGACTTCCTGCGCTCCCCGCTGGTGGAGAAGCCCTGGATGCGCGTGGGCAACCAGCACGTGCTCGCGCCCGAAGCGGCCCCGCCGTCCATCTACGCGCTCAACATGCTCGCGCACATGCCGCTGTTCTGCACCGAGCACGCCGAGGTGATGGACCGGATCTACACCTGGATCACGCAGCCGCTGCCCCGGCAGGAGGTGGTGCAGCTGCTCGGACGGCGCATCGCCGCGCAGGCGCATCTCGTGATGGGCGACCAGCTGCCGCACCGCAACGCCGCCGACGCCGACGTGGCAAGCGCCCTGGCGTGGCTCGAATTGATGGCCCGGCTCGGCTTCCTCAAGCGGAACGACAACTGGTCCAGGTTGTTCGAGCGGTTCCTGGACGATCGGGACGCGGATGGCGTGTGGCACCCGCACAAGGGCTCTCAGCCGGTGAAGACGAACAACCCATTCGTGTGGCCCATGTACCCGCTCGAGGAGGAGTTGGCGGGCGATGAGCGGTGGACCGACGTGACCTTCCGGCTCGGGCTGATCGCGCGGCTGTCGGGGCGTACCATCGAAGCGATCTGATCGTGGTGGGCTGGGCACGCGGGAGCGCGGGCGGCGAGGGTGCGAAGCCCGCCTCGAAACCGCTGGGCATCGACGAACTCTACCCGGCGCGCGCCGCCGGCATCACGACACGGTCCGTTGAGGTGCGCGCGGGGCTGCGCCTCCGCGTGCTCGAGTCGGGACCGGCGGACGGCGCGCCCGTGGTGCTGCTGCATGGCTGGGGCGCTTCCGCGTACTCGTATCGGGATGCGATCCCCGCCCTCGCGCGCGCCGGGTACCGCGCCATCGCGGTGGATCTGCCCGGCCATGGGCTCAGCGACAAGCCGGCGGCGCTCGGCTGGTATTCGCGTTTTGAGATGACAGCGACCGCGGGAGCGCTCCTGGACTCGCTCGACGTGCGCGCCGCGACCGTGGTGGGCGTGAGCATGGGCGGGGGGATCGCCGCCGGACTCGCCGTGGGGCGTCACCCGCGCATGGCCCGCGCGGCGCTCGTGAATCCCGTGGGTTTCGCGCCCGTGCGGTTCACCGCCATCGCGCAGATGCTCACGCCGCTCCTGGCGCGCGACTACGCGTCCTACCTCATCGCCCGGCCGCTGGTGAGCTGGTTCCTGCATCTCGCGTACTGGGACCAGTCGCGCGTCACGGAACACGACGTCGACGAATACTGGTCCACGGCCAGCCAGCCGGGGTGCGCGGCGGCCCTGGTTGCGTGCCTGCACGAGTTCACGTGGGACCCGTTTCCGCCGTCGGAACTGGCCCGGATCCAGGTGCCGGTCCTGCTCGTGCTCGGGACCCACGACCACCTGATCGTGGGAAGCGAAGCGGGCGCTGCGGCGATCGCCGGGCTGCGCGTCGTGCGCATCGCGGGCGGACACGCGGTGAACGAAGAACGTCCGGAAGAGACCAACGCCGCGCTGCTCGCGTTCATGCGCGAGTAGCGACCGCGACCCACCGGCGTTAGCGTTCACGGCACGATGCCAGGACGGAAAAACACGAAAGCGGAAACCGCCGAGCCGGAACTCACCTTTGCGGCGCTGGGCCTGTCGGAGCCGGTGCTGCGCGCCGTGGATGCGGCCGGCTACCGGACACCGACGCCGATCCAGGCCGAGGCGATTCCCCTCGTGCTCAAGGGGCGCGACATCATCGGGCTCGCGCAGACCGGCACCGGCAAGACCGCGGCGTTCACCCTGCCGCTCGTCGACCGGCTGCATGGCGGCCCGCGGCGCACCCGGGCGCTGATCCTCACGCCCACGCGGGAACTCTGCGTGCAGGTGGAGGAGAGCGTGCGCAAGTACGCGAAGTTCTCCGATCTCGACGTGGCGCCGGTCTACGGCGGCGTGCCGCTGGACCCGCAGCAGAAGGCGTTGCGCGCGGGCGTGGACATCGTGGTCGCGACGCCGGGGCGGATGATCGACCACCTGGAACGCCAGAACGTGGTGTTCGACGACCTCGAGTTGCTGGTGCTCGACGAGGCCGACCGCATGCTGGACATGGGGTTCGCGCCGCAGATCAACCGCATCGTGGCGCAGATCCCGCCCTACCGGCAGACGCTGCTGTTCAGCGCCACCATGCCCCCCGAAGTGGAAGCGCTGGCGCGGAAGTATCTCCGCAAGCCGCAGGTCGTGCAGATCGGCCTGCGGTCGGCGGCCGCGAGCACTGTCTCGCACGCGGTGTATCCCGTGCCCGCCGACCGGAAGACGGCGCTCCTGGCGGAGCTGCTTCGGGCCGAAGGCATGGACTCGGTGCTCGTGTTCACCCGTACGAAGCACGGCGCCGACCGCGTGGTGCGCCAGCTCGAGCACGAGGGGATTTCCGCCACCGCCATGCACGCCGACAAGACGCAGGCGCAGCGCACGAGGGCGCTCTCCGATTTCAAGGAGGGCAAGATTCGCGTGCTGGTCGCGACCGACATCGCGCAGCGCGGCCTCGACATCAGCGGCATCTCGCACGTGATCAACTACGACGTGCCGCAGCAGCCGGAGGATTACGTGCATCGCATCGGGCGCACGGGGCGGGCCGATTCCACCGGCGATGCGTTCACGTTCATGGCGCCAGACGAGATCGCGATGGTCCGCACGATCGAGCGCATTCTGGGCGAGCCGATCCCCCGCATTTCCGTTCCCGGTTTCGACTTCGGCACCGTCGCCGCCGGCTGAATCAAGCCGCTGGCGAAACGCAGACGGGCCGGCAGCGTTCGCTGCCGGCCCGTCGTTCATCGGCGTGTCCGGTGACTACTCGTGAATCACCAGCACGCCGACCTCGCCGTTGAAGCCGTCGCGCATGGTCGGGGTGTTCGGCGGCGGCTGCCACTTGCCGCCATCCACGCGCACGTTCAACTGGTGCACGCCCGGAGCGATGGGGAGGAGCACCTCCCACAGGTCGCGGCCGCGCTGCACCATGTCCACTGGCTGCCAGTCGGTGAAGTCGCCCATCAACTCGACGCTCTCGACGCCGGCGATGTGCACCTGCAGACGTTCGAGGGAGACGCCGGCAGCGGCAATGTCGAACTGGCTGATCGCGCTCGCGCGCGATTCGATGGGCACGGCGCCCTCGGTCATGGACGGCCAGGCGGCGAACATGACGCCGAGGTTGGCGTAGTTGCGGGCCGGAAGTCCGCGCGCGGGGTTGGCCGGCTGGCGTCCGCCGCCAACGACCATGGCCATGTCGCGCGAGAGCCATACGATGGCGCTCGCCGCCGCCCACCGTCTCGAGTCCGGGGTTACGTCGTTGGCGTCGCCGAATCGATATCCAGTCTGCGCGTTGAGTTCGACGGCCGCCTTCTCCCAGTGCACCGTGCCCTGTACGTCGCTGAAGTGCGACTGCTGGAGGCACCGGCTGTTGCTCGTCTGATTGGCGCAACTCTGCAGCGTGCCGGTGGAGTCGCTCGCGCTGGCGATCCTGGTGAACGAGAAATTGGTGTAGGTGCCGGTGAGCGTGGCGCCGCCCACCTGCGTCCATGCGCCGGCGCCGGCGACATCCACCGACGACACGACGGCCACCCGCCAGGGGCGGGCGACTCCGCTCTCGAGCCACATGCCGGCCTTCTGCGAGAAGACCAGATGGACGCGGGCCTCGGCGTCGATCTGGTCGTTCTGGTTCACCTGGTCGTAGTAGGCGCGGCTGGCGGTCGCCACGAGCTGCGCTGCCAGATGGTGCCGCGTGGGAGTGGACACCGTGGCCGTGGCCTCGCCGTCGGCGAACTGCCACGCATTGCCATTGATCCACGCCGAGCCGCGCGCGGCCAGCTTGAGCAGCGGGCTGTCGTAGCGGACGTCAGGCGTGAGGCTGAGGGCGTTGGCCGGAACGAGCCCCGGGGCGGCGCTCATGACCGCGCCCGCCTGGAAGCGCGAGGTCAACTGCGCCCGGAGCCCGCCCTGCGGTGCGAGCATGGCGAGCGAGAGAAACAGGACGGCGGAATTGCGCTTCGACGGCTCGAACATTCGCTACGAGCTCGATCATCAGGGAACCGCGAGCCGCTATTCGGGGACCTTCGCAGGCGGCAGCCGGATCGGCACCTTACGAGCCCTGCTGAGGAGCGCGTCGGCCGGTGCGGCTCCAGATAGTATGTCTTGTCCGACCGATTGGGACAAGCCCATGAGATCCGCCTCTCCGGCGCCCTGCATCCAGAGCTGGAGGATGGCCCGCGAAGCCGTGTCGCGCGGGACGCCGCGCGAGACGAGGTCCGCCATCACGACCAGCGGCACCGTGATCGACTTGCCGTGGCCGGCCTGGCGGAGATCGATGATCGCCGTGGCCGGGATCCCCGCCTGCAGCGCCGCGGCGCCGGCGGTGAGCTCGTCGCGATTCGCCCGTTCACCGAGCACGGCGCGCGCCTCGCGGAGCGAGAGGAACACGGTGCGGACCACGCGAGCGATCAATGGACCCGCGGCGTGCTTGCTGACGCCTTCCTGGGCCTTGGAGACGAGCGGCTGGTCGGGCAGTCCTTCTGTTTTCGCGGAGTCGATGAGCGCCTGCACGACGCGACGGCTGGCGCTGTCCAGCTTGGCCAGCGGGTCGTTGCCCTGCGCGGAGAGTGTCGGCGCGATGACCGCAAGGGTCACCAGCGTCGCGATGCCGCGGCGGATTCCGTGGCCGCTCATGTGGACGATCCCTGCCCGACGAGCACGACGGAGCTGGGGCCGAAGCCGTCGTCCGGGGCGCGAAGGCCATCCGGGTCCGGCATGAACTTCGTGCCGCCGGCGCCGTCGACCTCGAAGGCGTAGACGTGGCGGCCGGCCGGCAGCGGCACCTTCACGATCCACTTGCCGTCGTCGGTGCGCGTCATCGGCGTGGCCGCGGCGTTCCACCCGTTGAAGTCGCCCACCAGCGAAACGTGCGCGGCGTTGGGCGCCTGGAGCACGAATTCGTGGACGAGTACCGAGGGCGCGTCCTGATGCGTGGTCGCCGAAGCGACCGTGGGTACCGGCGCCGCGGGCGATTCGCCGTCGTGCGTGACGGCGAGTCCAACCAGGACGCCGATGCCGACGAGGCCGGCCGCCAGGAGCGAGGTGCCGAGTGGCGAGAGCGCCAGCGGGCGCGGGGAAACGAGCCACCCCAGGCCGCGCCGCGGGCGCGCCGGAAGCGGCGTCGCCCGGACGGCGTCCATGATGCGAGCGCGCAGTCCGGTGCTCAGGGCAACCGGGCGCTTCGCCTCCCGCGCGATCCACTCGATATCGGGATCTCGAGGGGCCAGATCGGACTCAGTCATGCTTGATGCGCTCCCATCTCTCGCGCAGCCGATCGGATGCGCGCTTCACTCTCATCTTCAACGCGGAGACACCCACGCCCGTGAGGGCCGACATCTCCTCGTAGCTCAACTCTTCGATGTACTTCAGCAGAAACGCTTCCCGCAGCAACGGGTCCAGCTCACTCAGGACGCGCTGCACGAACTCCTCATCCTCACCCGACCATCCCGGCGACGCCCGCTCGTCCGTCGCATTGAGGAGCAATGCCTCCTCACGCACGAACACCCGCTCGCGTTGGCTGCGCCGCGCCGCCAGGCTCCGGCACTGGTTTACCAGGATTCGATACAACCACGCACTGAACTTGTCCCGCTCCTGGTACTTTCCCAGCGCGCGGTATGCCCGCAGGAACGTGGCCTGCAGCGCATCCTCCGCGTCATCGCGGTTGCCCAGCATTCGAACCGCATACCGGGCACACTGTTCGTAGTAGCGATCCACCAGCGCCGCGTATGCGTCAACGTCACCGCTGAGCACACGTCGGACGTCGGCAGCGTCGTCGGTCATCTCATGAGGAATAACTCACCCCCGGCGGTGCAGCGTCACATTCCCACGTGATGGGCCTCACGCCCGAGACCATTTCGTGACTCGGGCCGCCAAGCGGCCCAATCTAGCGCCGCCGGCCGCCCGGCGTTGCTTGGCAGAGACGCCAGTGCCGCTGGCCGAACGACGAAGGTTTACCTCCGCACGCGCCCCAACCGCGAGACCACGAGTGTTGCACGGGCGCGTCCCCGGGTGAGCACCACCGTGAGGTTGGCCGCTCCCCGCCCGAGGCCGCGCCCATCGTAACTCATGGAATCGCGCGTCGAACGAAGTGCCACCCCATAGATGGACCCCACCGCCCGGCTCCGGGTTCCCCCGCCCGGAATCCGGACGCGAACCGTCGCCGTTGCATCGTCGAGCACGAGCCACACGACGGCGTGGCGCGCCAGGGCCTGCTCGCGGGCCGCCGCGAACTGGGCTTCCACGTCCTGCGCCGCGCCGCGCACGGCGGCGGAGTCGAGCGACGCGGCGGCGAGGGGGAGCGTGATTGCCAGCAGAACGCCGATGACCGACAGGATGATCACGAGTTCCACCAGGGTCGTGGCGCGGCGTACCGTCATGCCGTACGGTGAGGGCCGGCGACGAAATCGCCGGCATCATCCTGCCGCGTCCGCCACCAGTTTCCCGGCGCGCGCGGGTCGTGGACGCGCGCCTGCCCCCCGCTCATCTTCCCGGGGAACCCTCACCCCCGCTCCCCCCATGCGAACGCTTCGCCTCGTCGTTCCGGCGGCCCTCCTGGTCGCGCTGGGAAGCTGCGTCAACCCGCGCGCGCAGGCGAACATTGCCCAGGCCGTCATGGACATGGGCACCGCCGTCCAGAACATGCAGCAGGACCTGCAGGACGCCTCCGACCGCATCGACTCGCTGCGCGCCGTCGTCGCCCACCAGGACACGCTCATCGACCGGCTGGCCACGCTGACCCGCGTGCCCTGGCCGCCGCCGCGCCAGTAGCTGCTGCCGCGGCGCCACAGCGTTACAATTCGCGTACCATGAACATCTCGATCGAATACTGCACGGTCTGAAACTACGAACCTCGGGCTGCCGGTCTGGCGGCCGAACTCAGGACCCGGTTCCCCGACGCGACGATCACCATGATTCCGTCGCGCGGGGGGCGGTTCGAAGTTACCCGGGACGGCGTGCCCGTGTTCGAGAAATCGAAGCTCGGCCGCCACGCGAAACCGGGTGAGATCGTGAAACTCCTCACGCCGGAATAGCGGGCGGGCACCGCCGCCGCCGGCGTGTGGGCGGAGCCGAATCATGCGGATCGCCATATCCACCGGGGGCGGCGACGCTCCGGGGCTCAACGCCGTCATCCGGGCGGCCGTCCTCGCGGCCATCCATCGCGGATGGGAAGTCGTGGGCATCAAGCGCGGCTACTTCGGCCTGCTCGGCGAGGACGAGGTGGTCGCGCTCAATGCCGATTCGGTGCGCGGCATCGCCAACCTGGGCGGCACCATCCTCCGCACGACCAGCCGGGGCAATCCGTTCCGCTGGCCGGTGCCGCAGCCCGACGGATCGGTGCTCGAGGTCGATCGATCGGACGAGCTGCTCGAGACGGCGCGGCAGATGGGCATCGATGCCGTCATCTCCATCGGCGGGGACGGATCGCTCCACCTGGCGCAGCGGCTGTTCGAGAAGGGACTCCGGGTCGTGGGCGTGCCGAAGACGATCGACAACGACGTGGCCGGCACGGTCACCACGTTCGGGTTCGATACGGCCGTGCACACGGCGCTCGAGGCGATCGACAAGCTTCACACCACGGCGCAGAGCCACGACCGCGTGATCGTGATGGAAGTGATGGGGCGCCACGCCGGGTTCATCGCGCTGCACGCCGGCGTGGCCGGCACGGCCGACGTGATCCTCATACCGGAAATCCCATACGACATCGAACGGGTGTGCGAGAAGATCCGCGAACGCGACCGGTCGGGCCGCTACTTCTCGATCGTCGTGGCGGCCGAAGGGGCGTTTCCACGCGGCGGCACGCCGTACACCGTGGAGCGCGCGGCCACCGGGGCGGGGGAGCGGCTGGGCGGTATCGGCGACGCGGTGGCCCGCGACATCGAGCAGCGCACGGGCAAGGAAACCCGTTCGCTGGTCCTCGGCCATCTGCAGCGCGGCGGCCAGCCCACCGGTTACGACCGGCTGCTGGCCACCAGGTTCGGTGCCGCGGCGGTCGCAGCGGTCGCCAACGGCAAATGGGGACACATGGTTGCGCTCATGGAGCCGCACATCGTGACCATTCCGATCGCCGACTCGCTCCGCCAGCCGAAGCGGGTGGACCTCGACCACGACGTGGTGCAGACGGCCCGGGCCACCGGGATCAGCTTCGGGGATTGATTAACCCCCGTTCACGCCTGTTCTCACGGTGCCGGCCGCCCGACCGAGCCGAGGCGTGAACCTCGAGCGGTGGTTCGTGTATGACGTCCGGCGCAATCGGTCGTCGACTGCGTGAAGTCCCTCGGAATCGTCGTCCCGACCCCCACATGAAGTCACCCCGAATCCTCCTCATCGCCGGCAGTCTTCTGCTCGCCGCGACCGCCCAGGCCCAACGGCCGAAGTCGGCCGGCGCCGTCGTGCCGCCCAACCTGCGCCCGCCGGCCGGCATGTGCCGCATCTGGCTGGACGGGGTGCCCCCGGGCCGCCAGCCGGCGCCCACCGATTGCGCCTCGGCGCTTCGCAACCGGCCGGCCAAGGGACAGGTGATCTTCGGCGACGACTACGCGCACCAGGATTCGGACCACGATGCGGACGACCACCGCAACGGCGCCCAGACGCTCAAGGGTGTAGTGCCGCTGCCGAAGTCGCTGCAACCGAAGCCGGCCGCGGACAGCGCGGCTGGCGGCAAGAAGCCCGCCGACGCCGGTCGGAAGAAGGGCGATGCGGGCCACCGGAAGCCAGGCCCGCAGAAGCCCGATTCGACGTCGGCCTGAAACGCGGCCCACGGTCTGAATTCGGCCGCCTGGCGGTCCCCGGGGTTCCGGCGACGCGTGCGTGCGTGCAGGTTCCGCTCCTGTGACACGCGCGGTCCACGATCGATCACTTCCGCTCGACCACGACGCCTTCGTCCGCGCTGAGCCGGCGACGGGGCGCGTGATCGTCATCGCGCCCACGCGCGCCGCGTGCGAAACCATCGAGATCGCGCTCGGCCTCCACATCCAGACGTTCCTGGAGCAGCATTACGGCGCGCGCGTGCGCGAGCTGGCGCGCAGCGGCGCGGGGTTCGGCATCGTGGCCGGCACCGGCACGGGCAAGACGCTCGCCATCCGTCCCATCGCCGAGGAGGTGCTGGGCACCACCGAGCTGCGCGTGGGTGTGGTGAACCGCGAGCGCGAGGCGACGCCGGAAACGCCGACCTGGAACGTGGTGATCGTGACCACGGGCATCGCACGCCGCTGGTTCGAAGACGGCGACATCCTGGCCGCCGACACGCTGGTCGTCGACGAGATCCACCAGACGTCGGCGGAACTCGAGCTGTGCCTGGCGCTCGGCAAGCGTGCCGGGTGCCGCTTCGTGTGGCTGTCGGCCACGGTGGATCCCACGTTCTACGCGCGGTATCTGAACAGCGCCGACGTGCTGGAAGTCTACGCCTTCGATCCCGACAAGGCCGCGGACGTGCGCGTGGAGAACCGCCGGTCGCGCGACTTCCTGGACTACCGCCTGTTCCAGCAGCTCCAGCGCCAGCGGCGCGGGGTGGCGCTGTTCGTGCCGACCCGCCGCGGCGTGGAAGAGGCCGCGGCGCTCGCGCAGGAGATCGCGCCCCGCGTGAACGTGGCCTTCTACCACGGCGGCGAACCGATTCGCGTGATCCGCCCCTTCCTGGACGGCAGCGAGCGGAAGCCGTTCTTCCTCGCGATGACGGCGGCGGGCCAGAGCGCGCTCAACATCCACGGGCTCGACACGGTGATCATCGACGACGTGCGCTACGCGAATCTGATCGATCGCGGGCGCAACGTGCTGACGCAGGTCCATCTGGGCGCGAACGAGATCCTGCAGATGGCGGGGCGGGTGCACGGCCGCGTGGCGGGGGGACGCGTCTTCATTCTCTCGGACCGCGACATCGATTTCGCGACGCTGCGCCCGACGGAGCCCGAGTTCCAGCTCGCCGGCGACTCGGAGCGCGTGGCCATGACGTGCGCGGCGCTCGGCGTACGCGCCGACGACCTCGAGCTGCCGGTGCCGCTGGACCGCACGGCCTATCGCGACGCGGTGGCGCTGCTGGAGCGGCGCGGGATCGTGGCGGCGGGGCGCCTCACGACGTACGGCCGCACGGTGGAGGCGATGCCGGTGGAGCGGGCCTGGGCGGAGCTGATCGCCAACGCCGGCGACGATCTGCTGCCCTACCTGGCCGTGATGAGCTCGGTGGAATCGCTGCACCGCATGACGCGCGAAGAGCGGGATCTGAGCGGGCTGATCGTGGCGGGGAGCGACCACCTGACGGCCTACAACGTGTACGCGGAAGCGTTCGCCCGCGCGGGCCGCATGGGCGAAGTCTACGGGCTGCCGCGCCATCTGTTCGACGAGGAGAGCATCCAGCTCTGGGCCGACCGGCGGGGCGTGCTCGTGAAGTCGGTGGAGGACGCCGCGCTCGGGATGGCCAGCGTGTACCGCGCGGTCGGCGTGCCGCTTCCGACGCGGATGCCGCGCGCGGGCGACGCGACGCTGCGGCGGTTCCAGGAACTGCTGGCGCGCTTCATGCCGTTCACCCTCGTGATCGACGAGCGCACGGCGTGGGGCGACGAGGCGCGCGTGTCGAAGACGAGCGTCTGCGGGAGCTGGGGCGCCGTGGCCGGCGAGCTGCGCTACTTCGCCGACAAGTTCGGTGTGCCGCGCGCGGCCATCGAGGGAACGCAGATTCCCGCCGACCTCATCCGCGAGTTCGCGACGCGGGGCGCGCCGGAGCTGGCGTACGACGCGCGGCGGCAGCAGGGCGCGCTGGTGCTCGTGCACCGCGTGGATTACTTCGGGTTCGAGCTGCAGCGCGATGCCGATCCGGTGGAACGATTCCCGGACGGGCTCGCGCCGCGCGCGCGCACGCTGCTGGCCGAAGCGCTCGCGCGCGGGGAATCGCGGCACCCGGCGGTGCGGCGCAACCAGCCGGCGATCGAGCACGTGCGCGAGGCGTGGCGCCGCTCGGGCGGGCGGACGCCGCGGCTGGGGCTGGCCGAGCTGACGGCATTCTACGAGCGCGCGCTCGAGGGCGTGCACTCGATGCAGGAATTCCGGCACGCGGCCCTGCGCTTCGACCCTGACGCCTTCGTGGCCCCGGAGGAGCGCGCGCGGCTGGCGGGGCTGCCGTCGCGAACGGAGGTTCGCGGCCAGCCGGTGGAAATCCACTACGACGTGGAAGACACGCCGGAGGGTCCGCGCGGCGTGGCGCGGCTGCGGATTCCCGAGAAGATGGCGCGCACGCTGGTCGCGGAGGAACTGCCGGCGCTGGACCGGCCGCTCCGCTTCGTGGTGACGCGCGGAAAACGCGGCGCGGTCCGCGCCGCGACGCTGGACGAACTGCAGGATCTGCTCGACCAGCCGTACACGCCGGACGAGCTGCGCGAGGGGCCGCCGCGCGGCGCACGCGGGAGCACGCGCCACGCGACGGGGCACCGCGACCGCCTGCAGCCGAAGCGCGGAGGGAAGGGGCGCGGGGGCGGGAGGCGGCGGCGCTAGCCGGCGCCGCTGCTCAGCCGCGGTTGCGCGCGCGGTGCCGGGCCGCCTTGGCGCGATTGCCGCAGGTGGCCATGTCGCACCAGCGGCGGCCGCCGTTCCGCGTGACGTCGTAGAACACGCGATGGCAGCGCGGGTCGGCGCAGCGTCGCACACGGGACAGCTCGTCGCGAATCAACGCGTCGGCGGCGGACTCCACGAGGGGAATCATGAGTCCGGCGAAGGCGTCGCCCCCGGGGACGAAGGCGCGGGAGAAGGTGCCGTCGCCGTTCGACTCGAGCCGGCGGGTGCCGGCGCTGCGGCTGAGCACGCGGTTGATCTCGGCCACCGCCTCTTCACGGGCGGCGGGATCCGCCGCGCCGCGCTCGGCGAGCGCGCGCAGCGCGGCGCGCACGCGGCGGGCGTCCACGACGGCGACGGAAGCGCCGGCGGGCTGCTGCCGGGCGCGGCGGCGCATCCCCATGGCACGGTCGGCGTCGACCACGCGGGCCTCTTCGAGCCAG
>DASVWS010000101.1:0-2694 GCA_036393095.1 Gemmatimonadaceae bacterium
CGTCGGTGGTGGTGGACAGATGCAGCGCCGCGATGCCGACGTCGGCGCCCATGATCGGTTGGGACAGCGAATCGACGGCGCGCCCCACGACGGTGGCCGTCGGGGCGGACCGTTGCGCTCCGCACGGTGCCGCGGCGACGACGCTCAGCGCAGCAACCCCGATCGTCCGGTGGACGAACTGCAACGGCAATGACCGCATCGTCTCTTCCTCCGGCGGCAGGCCGACACCCGGGCCCGCCGCCAACTGAAAACTACTATGGACCGCGCCCCACGGGGGCGCAAGAGAAGGCGAAGCGACCCTTACACTTCGTTTGCGACTGGCGGCGCGCGCCGCTCAGTCCGCGACGGCCTCGGCGGTCACGGCTCGGAACCCATTGCGCGGCAGCAGCAGCACCAGCGGCGACACGATCACGAATACGCTCGCCACCACGAGGAAGATGTGGTTGTACGAGAGCACCGCCGCCTGCTGGCTGACCCGGAACCCGAGCAGCGCCAATGCCCGCCGCTCGGCCTCGTAGAAGCTCGCGCCCATCGCCTGCATCGCGTGCGTGACGGACTGCAGCCACTGGCGGGCGATCGGGCTCGACGAATCCTCCGCCAGCACCGCGTAGTAGCGCGACTGGCCGTGCGTGAGCAGCGTGGCCACGACGGCGATGCCGATGCTCCCCATCACCTGGCGCACGACGTTGTAGAGCCCCGTGGCGGCGGTCATCTGCGATTTCTCGATCTCCGAAAGCGCCGCCGTGCTCAGCGCCGCGAAGAGGAAGCTGAACCCGGTGCCGGTGCACACCTGCGGCAGGACGAGATTCCACAGCCCCGTCTGCATCGACATGTGGCCGAGCTGCCAGTAGCCAGCGACGATGAACCCGAGCCCCGTCATCACCATCAACCGCGGGCCGACGGAGTTGTAGAGGCGGCCCGCGATCGGCATCACCACCAGCATCGCCAGACTGCGCGGCATCAGCGCGATCCCCGCGTCCATGGCGTTGTAGCCAAGCAGGCGTTCCAGGAACAGCGGCAGGATGAACAGGCTTCCGCTCAGCCCCGCGCCCATGACGCCGCCCAGGAACGTCGCCGCCCCGAACGTCGGGTTCCGCAGGATGCGCAGGTTCACGGCCGGCCGGTCCGTCGTCAGCTCGCGCCAGAGGAAGAGCACGGTCCCGACCGCGCCGAGCAATGCCAGACGCACGATGAACGTCGACTGGAACCAGTCATTGCGCTGTCCTTCCTCGAGCATGAGCTGGAACGCCCCCAGCCCGACGACCATGAATCCCAGCCCGGGGAAATCGATCTTCGCCTTCGTGCGCTCGAGATACGGCGGATCCTCGATCACGCGCTGAACCATCAGCAGATTCAGCATGCCGATCGGCACGTTGATGAAGAACACCCAGGGCCAGGAATAGCGGTCGGTCAGCCAGCCGCCGAGCGTCGGGCCGATGGCGGGCGCCAGCACCACCCCCATGCCGTACACGCCCATGGCCACCCCTTGCTGCTCGTGCGGAAAGCTCTCGCGGAGCACCGCCTGTGGCACCGTGATCAGGATGCCGCCGGCGAGTCCCTGCAACACGCGATACGCCACGAGCATGCCGAGGGACGTGGAGAGCCCGCAGGCCATCGATGCCGCGGTGAACCCCGCGATCGAGAGCATGTAGATCCGCTTGCGGCCATACCGCGAGCTCAGCATCGCCACGATCGGCATCACGAGCACGTTCGCGAGAATGTACCCGGTGACCACCCAGGTGATCTCCTCGACGGTTGCGCCGAGGTTCCCCCCGATGTCGGGCAGCGCCACATTCACGATGCTGGAATCGAGCACCGCCATGATGTTGCCGATCATGACGGTGCCGGCAATCACCCACTTGTTGTGCCGGCTCGGCATCGCTAGCCGCTCCCGTGGGCCGGTGCGGGAGGCGCGCCGGCAACGAGGGGCTGCACCGCCCGCATCGCGCGTAGCACGGAGGCGCGCACATCCGGCGGCAGCGCGGCGAGCCGCTCGGTCACGATCGCCCGTGCGCTGGCGAAGTATGCCTCTAGTCGGTCCCGCCCCATTCCCGTCACGGCGAGCTGCAATCGGCGGCGGTCGTCCGGGTGCGGGCGTCGCGTCATCAGCCCGGCCGCCACCAGGCCGTCGATCAGCCGCGTGACCGCAGGCCGGCTCAGCATCAGGTACTCGGCCAGTTGCGACGGCGAACACGCCGGGTCGGCGTTCACGAACGCCAGGGCCCGTGTTTGGGGCAGGGTGAGCCCGCGGGCTGCCTTCCGCCTCAATTGCGCCCGGACGAGCCGGGAGACGGCAAGCCCGACGTCGACCACCGCGGCGGCGCAATCTTCGACGTCTCGCGAATGGTTAGCACTCGAAAACTGTTGCATAATGTGAACTATATCCGCGTGTGCAGCTCCGCTCAAGAGCAGGTGGCGGTGCTGGACGACGGGGCGGGGCTACGCCGGCATCTGCACCAGGTCGGCCTCAACCTTGTGCAGATCCGACTGCGCGCCAACGGAGTCGAACAGTTCGCGGGCCCGGTCGAAGTGCGCGTGGGCTTCCGCGGGGCGACCGACGCGCTTCATGAACGCGCCGTAGTCGTGGTACAGCCTGGCTTCCAACACCGGCGAGCGGCCGATCATCGGCAGCAGCTGGATGGCCTGCTCGAAGAAGACGAATCCGCTGTCGTCCTGCTGGAGCCCGCGCACGGT
>DASVWS010000102.1:0-13719 GCA_036393095.1 Gemmatimonadaceae bacterium
GCGGCGAAACAGGCGGCGACGCGGGAAGCGCGCATCGACAGGGCGATGCCCGCGATATTCGCAGGGCGAGGCTTTCTGGAGAGACGCTGAGCGACAAGCCGCCGTCCACGGCCGACCGACCCCGAGGAGTTTCCATGTGGAGAATCGGCCGGCTCGCCGTGCTCGCCGGCCACAACTATATATAGAGCGCCGCAGCCGGGCGCCGCGGCTTTCGCCCGAGACGTTTCCGGAGGCTTCGACACGACGCCGATGCCCATCATCACCATCCCGGGCATACGCCCGAAGAAGTCCGTCAGTCAGTGCCAGCGCCCGACGGGGTGGAGGGGCAGGATCGTCCTCTGGTCGATGAATCGACGGCACGCCAGCCTCACGGATTGGGGACTCGGCCATCTCTCGATACGCGACGGCGACACGATTCTCGACGTCGGATGTGGTGGCGGCAGGACGGTCGCGAAGCTCGCGGACCTCGCGCCGAGCGGCACGGTCCATGGCGTCGACTACGCGCGGACGAGCGTCACCGCCGCCCGGAACGGCAATCGGAAGCTGGTCGAGCGCGGACGCGTGAGCATTCAGGAAGCATCGGTCTCGGCGTTGCCCTTCGCCGACGACACGTTCGATCTCGTGACGGCCGTCGAAACGCACTTCTGGTGGCAGGACTTGAACCGTGGAATGCGGGAGACCTTTCGCGTCGCGAAGCCCGGCGGACACGTGGCCGTCATCGCGGAGTTCTACAACGGCGGGAAGCACGCCAGGTACGCGGACCGACTCGGCCGATGGACGACGATGGCCGTCCTCGACGTCGGCCAACACGAGGCCATGTTCGCGGATGCGGGGTTCGCGGACGTGAGCGTGGATGAGGAGGCGGAGCGAGGATGGATCTGCGTGGTCGGTACGAAACCGCGGCGAACGTGACACCGCGCGGGCTCACACGAACGCCGGGAGGCGGCATTCCCGCCAGCGCGTGGTTCATCTGCATTCTTCTGCTGGCGCTTCCGTGTGCGGCCGAAGCTCAGAGAGCCGAAGCGCAGTTCGCCAGCGCCGCCTGCCATGTCAGCTTCAGCTATCCGCAGAGTTGGGAAGTCGTGCCCGACAGCTCGACCGATGCGACGGATCCGTGTGCGTTCCTCGTGCGGCCGCGCGATTGGGAACGGCGGGCCGTGGCGAACGACAGCGTCGACCTCTATACGATTTCGGTGCAGGTCGTGGCGAAGGGGATCTGGGCTCAGGTCTCGGAGACCGCCTTTCGGAAGCACGGCAACGGATGGGTCATCCTGGAACGCCAGGATCTGGAGAATCCCGCCGACACGATCAGCGGTCCGGGATGGAGCGGGCTGTACGGGACAGCGACGGAGGGATGCGACCGGCTCTCGGGGGAGTATGTGGGACTGTGCGACCAGCCCACGGCCCTCGTGGGAACCTCGAACCGCAGCGTGATGCTGATCGGGGGAACGCAATCGGAGGACACGTTCCGTCGAGTGCTCACGAGCCTCCACTTTCCGTCGGGCCCGGTGCGGCCGCGATGACCCTTCTCCCCGTCTCGCTCCACGGCTCGCTCGTTTCCCTCGAACCGCTGACGCGCGCGAGCCTGGCCGAGCTCGCGAGTATCGGTCTCGACCCGGAGCTCTGGCGTTTGCAGCCCCGAGAGATCGCGTCCGTTGCGGACATGCAGGAGTACATCGAGCAGGCGCTGGACGAGCAGGCGCGGGGGGCGAGCCTTCCCTTCGTCATCGTGCGGCGCGCCGACCGGGCCGTGATCGGATCCACCCGGTTCATGGATATCGCGCTCGCGCATCGGCGCCTCGAGATCGGTGCGACGTGGCTCGCGCGGGGAGCCCAGCGCACCGGCGCGAACGTGGAGGCCAAGCTCCTGCTCCTGCGCCATGCGTTCGAAACGGTCGGCGTGCAGAAGGTCGTGTTCAAGACGGAAACGCTCAACACGCAGTCGCGGACCGCGATCCTGGCCCTGGGCGCTTCCGAGGAGGGAACGTTTCGCCGGCACTTGATTGCGGACAACGGGCGCATGCGCGACATGGTCTACTTCGCCATTCTCGACTCCGAATGGCCGGCGGTATGCTCGCGCCTCCAGGCCCGGCTCGCGCGCTACGCCGGGCAGGATGCGAGCCGCCGGTCCGATGGCCGATGATGCCGAAACGGTACCGCACGGCGTTGGGCGTACGGGTGACCGCCTCATGCTCCCGTTGATCCTCGTCGCCACCCTGGCCGCGGCGGCCGCCGAGCGGCCGGTGCCGCCGGATACGACGCCGTTCACCGTGGCGGTGCGGTTCGCCGTCACCGACACGACGCCACTGTTCGAGCAGCCGCTGGGGGACTCACTGCTTCTCCGTGTGCAACGCGAGGGCCCGCTGGGATGGACGGTGAGCGTGGTGCGCCGCGGAGCGGGCACGGACGGGCGGAATCTGCTGTACCACAGTCTCGAGTGGCACGGGCCGTATCCGACGGACCTCTTCGCCTGGTCGTTTCACGAGCGATACTTCCCCGACGAGCGCCTGCTGCCCGTGTACGGATATCCGTACGAGGTGCGGGTGCGGCTGGTGGACTGTCGGACCGCCGGGAGCGGGGCGACTGCGGTATTCACGGCGGGCACGGTCGAGGTGGCGTGGCGCCAGGCGCCTGTTCGGCGCGCCGCGGGCGCGTCACCCGCGGACGACGCGACGGGCACGCGCATGACAATCATCCTATTCCCAATATCGAGGTCCAATGCTGTACGTGCTCGTGGAGCACTTCCGCGGGGGCGGTCCGGCGCCGGTGCGCGGTCGGGAAGTACCGAGGAGCGGATGGGATGACGTTTGCCATCAAGGCCGCGATGCGTGAGCCTCCGCCACAGGTCCTGGCCTTCACGGCGCAGAAGACCATGTACGGGGGCAAGCACATTGCCGTTGGCGATACGATCTTCGTGTTCTCGAGCGAGACCGAGGGCGGCTCTGGCCTGGTCGCTCGCGGGATCGTCACCGCGGTCGCGGCGGTCGCCAGGCAGCGCGGGGTCGCTCGACAGACGCCGCGCGTGAGCGTCACCATCCGGCGCAGCGCGCTCGCGAAGCGGCGCCTGGGGCGC
Source organism: Gemmatimonadaceae bacterium (assembly GCA_036393095.1). Taxonomy (GTDB): domain Bacteria; phylum Gemmatimonadota; class Gemmatimonadetes; order Gemmatimonadales; family Gemmatimonadaceae; genus JAGWRI01. The sequence continues at coordinate 3,074 of DASVWS010000102.1, forward strand.
CGCGAGCTCAAGGCGTTCTCGGACTGGCAGGATGGCCGGCCCGAGACCGAGCTCAACTTCAAGTTCTATCGACAGGCCACGAACAAGGTCGTCGGCATCTCGGACGATGCGGCGAAGTTCCTGGCCCATTGCTTCTGATCGTGTCGTTAGTCGCGGGCGCTGGAGTCTGAAACGTTGGACCGCCACGCATCGGGAGGTGCCACAGTGCTCAGCAGCGCAGGACTCATCGGATTCGTCGCGACCGTCGACGCGGCGCGCGCCAAACGGTTCTACCAGCGGACGCTGGGGCTGCGCCTCGTGAGCGAGGATTCGTTCGCATTGGTATTCGAGTCCGGCGGGAACCAGCTCCGCATCCAGATCGTGAAGGAGTTTCAGCCGCAGCCATTCACGGTCGTGGGCTGGCAGGTTCCCGACATTCGCCGCACCGTCGCGGCGCTGGCCGCCGGCGGAGCCGCCTTCGAGCGATTCGCCGGGATGGAGCAGGACGAGCTGGGGGTGTGGCGCAGCCCGGGCGGCGCGCGGGTGGCGTGGTTCAAGGATCCCGACGGCAACCTGTTGTCGGTGACGGAACCGGCGGCCGGCTGAATCGGCATTAGCTTCACGTCATGCGACCGCTCCGCTATTCCATCAACGTCACGCTGGACGGGTGCTGCGATCATCGGGAAGGGATCGCGGACGAAGAGTTGCATCGACACGCCGTGGAAAACCTCGAGTGGGCCGATGCCCTCATCTTCGGCCGCGTGATCTATCAGATGATGGAGGACGCGTGGCGGCCGGCTGCGCAGACGGGCGAGCGGCCCGATTGGATGGAACCGTGGATGCTGCCGTTCGCCCGCTCGATCGACGCCGCGAAGAAGTACGTGGTCTCGCGCACGCTCGACCGCGTCGACTGGAACGCGGAGCTCGTGCGCGGCGACCCGGGCGAGGCCGTGCGGCGCCTCAAGCGGGAGCCGGGCAGGGGACTGTTGGTGGGCGGCGTGCAGCTTCCGCTGGCGCTGGCGGAGCTGGGACTGATCGACGAATACGAGTTCGTGGTCCATCCCCGCATCGCCGGCCACGGCCCGACGCTGTTCGCGGGGCTGTCGAAGCGTGTCGACCTGAAGCTGGTGAGCCGGCTGGAGTACGCGTCGGGCGCGGTGGCGATGCGGTATGTGCCGCGGCGGTAGCTCAGGTTCACGAACCCCCAACGGACACCTCAATGAACAACGAACAGGCAGCACCGGAAACGAAGGGCGTCGCGGTCGAGCTGCTGGCAACGGTCGACCTCGGCCCCGAGATCCCGGGAATGGAAGGGCGGCAGCTGCGCATGCGCATGGTGACCATCGCGCCCGGCGGCGTGTTCGGCCCCATGCACGACCACAAGGGCAGGCCGGGCATGGTCTACATCCTGCAAGGCACGATCACCGACCATCGCAATGGAGTCGCGACGGACTATGGGCCGGGCGTCGGCTGGCCTGAAGACCGGAACACCCTGCACTGGCTCGAGAACAGGGGAACGATTCCGGCGGTGGAGATCTCGGTCGATATCGTGATCGCCGCAGAGAAGACGCCCGGCGCCGCGTGAGCGGCACCGGGCGTCAGCATCGAAGCCAGGGAGTGGCGTCGCCGCACTATCCGGCGAAGCAGTAGTTGCAGCCCTGCTCCTGCGCGCGCCCCACCGCCATCACGCCCGAGGGCACGACCTGGATGCCCGGATAGACGTTCGCCACCAGCTCCTGGTGCACGGCGTCGGCGTTGCCGCCCGGACCGGCGAGCATTCCGGCCATCACCATGAGCGCCATGTTGCACACGCCCACGAGCACGCCGGTCTTCAGGACTTCCACCACGCCGATGTTCGGCAGCGGGAGGGTCGTGATCGTCGCGTACACGTTGCGCGTAGCGGGATGATCGCCGTCGTTGACCTTGATCTTGGCGCCGAGGCCGTACTTCGCCCACATCGCGTCGCCGAGCGCGAGCGCCGCGGCTTCGTGGCGCAGGATGACCACGGCCGAATTGTCCGCGTCGGTGGTGCCGTACGTGGCGTTCATCGTCATCAAGTAGACACGCGGCCACACTACCGGCATGCCGCCGTTGGCGGCGGGAGCGTCGAACACGATGCGGTGCTTCCCCTTGATGCGGCCGAACCAGGCTTCGAGCGTCGGATCGGCGCCGCGCGTGGCACGCTCGGCGAAGAGCGATCGCGGCGCGACCGCGGCGAGACCGGCGGCCGCGGCCATGCGGGTGAGGAAGCGGCGGCGGGGCGTCGACTGCTGGGTGAAGTCCAACATCGGTGACCTCCTGCGGGTGGGGGTGACCTGCCGGCCAACGACCGCGCGAGCCGTGCCACGCGGCGGGAGAGCCAGCCTGGGCGCGGCGCACGTCGGGCGGCGAAGGGAGCTTCGACGGTAGCGGTCCCCGGCTGGGGCGTCAAGCAGCGCGCGGGCGCCATCGTGCGCGCTCGGCGAAGGGGTCGGCCTCGCCCCGCTCGGCGGCAGCGATTATGATGGGGCGCCGCGTCAGCCCGCCGACACACGCTTCTCGACGCCCTCCCTCGAGTGCGGAGACCCGATGACCGAATCGACGACAGCCCCACGACTCCGCCGCGTGCTCCGTACGCGCGACCTCGTGTGGTTCTACGTGGTGAGCGTCGTGGGAATGCGATGGGTGGCGGTGGCCGCCGCGGCCGGCCCCAGCTCGCTGTTCGTATGGGTGCTCGGCGCCGTCGGCCTGTTCGTCCCCCTGGCGTTCGCCGTGCTGGAGCTCTCGTCGCGATACCCGCAGGAGGGCGGCATCTACGTCTGGACCAAGCGGGCGTTCGGCGACTTCGCCGGGTTCATGACCGGCTGGACGTACTGGGGCTCGAACCTCACCTACCTGCCGGGCATCCTCTACTTCGCGGCCAGCACGGCGCTGTACATCTTCGGCCCGCGCTTCGCCCACCTGCAAACCAGCGGCACGTACTTCATCGTCTTCTCGCTCGCCGGCCTGCTCCTGGCTGCCGCGCTCAACATCGCCGGCCTGCAGGTGGGCAAGTGGCTCACGAGCGTCGGCGCGTACGCCACCTGGATTCCGATGGCGGTGCTGATCGGGATGGGGTTCGTGGCTGCGGCGCGCTTCGGGCCGGCGACCGCGATCACGGCGCACGCGCTCATGCCCAGCTTCGGGCTCAAGGACATGATCTTCTGGGCCACGCTCGCGTTCGGGTACAGCGGACTCGAGGCGGCCTCGTTCATGGGCGAGGAGATCGAGGACCCGCGGCGCACGGTGCCGCGCGCGGTCTTCATCGCCGGGCTGATCATCCCCGCCATCTACATTCTCGGAACGCTGGCGATTCTGCTGGCGCTGCCCACCGGGCAGATCTCGGGCTTGCAGGGCATCATGGACGCCATCGTGCGCACGGGCGACCGTGTGGGCGCCGTGGGGCTGGGGCCGTTCGCGGCGGTCCTCATCGTGCTGTCGTCGATGGGCGGCGCCGGCGCCTGGCTCTCGGCGCCGGCCCGGCTCCCCTTCGTGGCCGGCATCGACAATTACCTGCCGCGCGCGTTCGGCAAACTGCATCCGCGCTACGGCACGCCCTACGTCGCGCTGCTGCTGCAGGTCGGCGTGGCGGCGATCTGCGCGGTGCTGGGGCAGGCGGGCGAGACGCCCCGGAAGGCATACGACATCCTGGTGAGCCTGGGCATCATCGCCTACTTCCTGCCGTACCTCACGATGTTCCCGGCGCTGATCCGGCTGCAGCGTGAGCCGGCGGGGCCCGAGGTGATGCGCGTGCCGGGCGGCAAGCCGGCGGCCGTGCTCTGTGGCGCGGTCGGCTTCCTGACGTCGGCGATCGCGATCGTCCTGGCCGCCGTCCCGGCGGCCGACGAGCCGCATCCGGGGCGGTACGTCTTCAAGGTCGTGGGGCTGAGCGCGCTGCTGGTGGCGAGCGGCGCGGCGACGTACGGCGCGGGGCGCCGCGGCGTGGCGCGTTCGCGGCGTCCGACGGCATGAACCGGAGGTAGCGATGCGAACATCGGTGTTCGTCGGCACCAGCCTCGACGGGTACATCGCGCGGCTCGACGGCGCGCTCGACTTCCTGGACCACGGGGGCGGAGAGGCTCACGGGTATGAGGAGTTCATGACGACGGTGGACGCGCTCGTCATCGGGCGCAAGACGTTCGAGACGGTGCTGGGCTTCGGCGGCTGGGCGTACGGCAGCAAGCCGGTGTTCGTGTTGAGCCACCGGGAGCTCGCGCCCACGCCGGCGGGTGCGGTGGTGGAGCGGATGCACGGGGCGCCGGCCGGCATCGTACGCGCGCTCGCCGCGCGCGGCCTCGAGCATCTCTACGTGGACGGGGCCACCACGATCCAGGGTTTCCTGCGGGCCGGGCTGATCGACCGGTTGATCGTCACGCGCGTCCCGGTGCTGATCGGTTCCGGGATCGCGCTGTTCGGCGCGCTCGACCGCGACATCATACTGGAACACGTACAGACCCGGACCTACGCCAGCGGTCTGGTGCAGAGCGAGTATCGCGTGGGGCGCGGCGGTATCGCCGAAGCGGAAGAGCGCTGAGGCCGGTCATTCAATCCCTGCGAGGCAGGCATGGAACTCCGAACTCCCGTGTGCAGCGTCCGGTCGTACCGGCCGGAAGACGCCGTGAGCCTGGCGCGCAACGGCGACAACCGGAAGGTCTGGTTGAATCTCCGCGACCGCTTCCCGCACCCGTTCGGCGTCGCGGACGGCGCGCGCTACATCGCCGACGTCCTGGCGCGCCCGCAGGAGACGAGTTTCGCGATCGCCGTCGGCGAGGAGGCGGTGGGCGGCATCAGTCTTCGCCTCGGGACCGACATCGAGCGGGTGACGGCGGAGCTGGGCTACTGGATCGGCGAGCCGTACTGGGGCCGCGGGCTCGCGTCGGCCGCGGTGGAGGCGGTGACGCCATACGGATTCGAGGCATTCGGGCTGCGGCGCATCTTCGCGATTCCGTTCGTCGAGAACGTGGCGTCGTGCCGCGTGCTGGAGAAGGCGGGGTACGTGCGCGAAGGTCTGATGCGCGCGAGCGCGATCAAGGACGGGGAGATTCGCGATCAGTACTTGTATGCCAGGATTTCGGGGGACGCCGGAGGGGCGGCTCGCTCCGCGCGCGGCGCGCGGGTATGATAGGGTGCCGCGCCGGAGCCTGTCGGCGGATGCCCCGCGGAGGTGGTTGTCGTCGCTCGCGGGCGTTGGGCAATACGGGAAGGTTCCATGACCGATGAGGAGCCAGCATCAGCCGACATCGCCGTCAAGGCGAAGCAGGACATCTCCGGAGTGCTGGCGCAACTGGGCCCAACCACGGAGTTGGGCCGTGCGCGAAGGCGATTGCTGCCCATATGGATCAAGGCGTTCAGCTGGATCTTTCTCATCGGCGGCGGCGCGGCGCCGGCTGTTGTCCTGGTCGGGCTCCTGGGAGGGCGGCCGGTCTTCTTCGAATTGTTCGGCTTCGCGTACCGCGGCAACGTCCTCGATCCCGAGGCGCTGCTCCTTGCGTTGTTGGTGACCGGGTCCGGGCTGACGGCATACGGCCTGCTCTGGGGGCGAAGTTGGGGGCAGTTCGCGGCGGTCATGACGGGATGGTTCGGCCTGGCGCTCTGCATCGCGTCGGTGTTCGTCTCGCCCGGCGTACGCATTCCGTTGGAACCGCTTCTTCTCATTCCGTTCCTGGTGACGATGCACAGGCTCAAGACGGCTTGGAAGGAGGACGCCGGCGATTGAGCAGTGCGGGCCGAGCGGGCCGGTCGTCACTCCATCCGGGGACATCGAACTCGCCGACCTCGAGAAGCGCCTGGGGCGTCCACGATTCTTTCGCAGACTAATACCCGAGCGGCCATAGTCCCGGCAGGGAACCTCGATGCACGATTGGCCACTGCGACGCGTCGCCACGTCACTCACCTTCACCGCCGTGTGCGCGCTGACGTTCAATTGCGCGGCGCCAGCGAAGCGTCCCGACCCGCTGAAAGCCTACACCTCGTGCCGGTTCGACGACGGGCTTCAGGTCGTATCGGTCGATCGGCTTCCGCCGGGTGTGGAATGGCGTTCCGTCGATACGCGAAGCGGGTCGAAGTCCGTCTCGCTGGCCGACGGATATCGCGTCATGCTCGCATATCCGAACACTGATTACTTCGTCAATCTGAACGTCGAGCAGTCGCAGGCGGGCATGTTTCGATGGGACAAGCCGACGATCGTCGAGTCGATGGAATGGCTGGCGTCACAGGGCAGCGGTGCCGCCGTGCCCCTCGAGCACACGCAGATCGGGGGCCTCGACGCCTTCGGGTTCACCCAGCCGTCCCTGACCGGCAGCGGAGTGCTCAGCGTGTACTCCCTCTTCGACGACAAGCAGGAGATGGTGATCACGGCGTACATCCTGAATCAGCCGCCCGCGCGGCGAAGATTCCAGACGATGGAAGAGTACCGGACCCTGCGCGATCGATTTCTCGCGCGGTACGCGGCGTGCGTCGCCGCGCACGGGGGATGAGGAGTCACCCGTGCGTCGACGGGCGGCGCGGAGCCGATCAGGCGATCATGCCACGATCGCCGGGCCCTCTCCCGTCGAGCGCGCCGGAAACCGCTCGCCGATGACCCGCGCGCGATGGTCGAAGATGCGCGACAGCTCGCGCCGCACGAGCACGGTGTGCGCCAGGCGGCCCAGCGCGCCGAAGGGCAGGCGATAGTCCACCACGTCCTCGATCGCTACGCCGCCCGGCACCCGGCGGAAGAGATGGCGATGGTACCAGTGGCGGTAGGGACCCACGAGCTGCTCGTCGGCGAACCGCTCGCCCTCCACATACTCGGCGATGCGGGACTCCCAGCGCATCGGGACGCCGTGCAGCCGCAGCCGGTACGTGATGCGCGTGCCTTCGCGCACTTCCGCGTCCGTCGCGTCCAGCACGCGAAACGCGAGCCACGGCGGCGTGATGGCCTCGAGGTTGTACGGCGACTTGAAGAAGCCGAACACCTCGTCCAGATCGGCGCGCACGACTTGCGTGCGATGGAGGCGGAACGTCGCGCTCCGGCGGCGGGCGTTCGGACCGCGCTCGGCGCGCTCGGGCCGTGGATGGCCAGGGTGGGTGTGCACCCCATCTAATGTAACTGTATGTCCATAGATTGTCCATGTATTCGTTCAGGATACATGGACAGAACAGGCGACCCAGAGTACCATTCACTTAAGGGACACGGCCGCCGGAGGGCGGCGCGGCCGGAACGCGAGGAGGTCGGATGGCATTCGAAGCGAAGCTGAGATGGCCGGCGGCGGCCGTGGTGCTGGCGTCGTTGCTCGGCGTGCTGGGCGCGTCGCGCGCGGGCGCACAGGCGTCCGCGGCGCCCGTGCGCGCCGTCGACTCGCTCGACCTGCAGCGCTACGCCGGACGCTGGTACGAGGTGGCGCGGTTCCCGAGCTGGTTCGAGCGCCGGTGCGTAGGGCAGGCGACCGCCGACTACGAGGTGCGGCCCGACGGCGCCATCAAGGTGGTGAATACCTGCCGCACCGCCGACAGTACGATCACCCGCGCTGAGGGAGCGGCGCACCTTGCCGACGACCGCGGACCGGCGTCGAAGCTCAAGGTGCGTTTCGCGCCCGGCTTCCTCTCGTGGCTGCCCATGGTGTGGGCCGACTACTGGGTGCTCGATCTCACGGACGACTATCGTGCGGCGCTCGTCGGGACGCCGGATCGGCGCTACCTGTGGGTGCTGTCGCGCACGCCCGGGCTCGACGCCACGACGTACGACCGGCTCGTCGCGACCGCGGCGCGGCAGGGGTTCGACGTGGCGCGGCTGGAACGTCAGCCGCCGCAGGACTGAGCGGCCACGCCGCCGCTGTCGGGCGACTTTCCGAGTCCGTCGCGTTCCACCGGACGGAACGGCCGGTCGCGTTGTGCGCCTGTGCGGCCGGGTGTATGATCGGACGCAGCGTCGACCCGTGCGAATCGGAGCATCACCATGCGTCCCAGGAAGCTCACGCGAAGGTCCTCATGAGCGGCCGTCCCGACCTGCACGACCCGGATCTCCTGCGCCGCCTGCTGCGCGCGAAGGACCGGATGGACGCCGCGTCGCACGAGGACTGGCCCGTGCGCCGGCTGGCGCGGGTGAGCGGCGTGTCCGCCGCGCACTTCGCGCGATCGTTCCGCGAGGCGTTCGGCCTTCCGCCGCACCGGTACCTGCTCACCCGGCGCATCGAGCGCGCCTGCGCGCTGCTGCGCGACACGGATCTCTCGATCACCGAGATCGCCTTCGAGACGGGATGGCGGAGCCTGGGCACCTTCGGGCGCACCTTTCGCGACGTGACCGGCGACCATCCCGGTGCGGTGCGCGGGCGCGCGAAGGCCGCGATGCGCCAGCTCGACCGCGTGCCTCCGTGCTTTCTGAGCGCGGCGAGCCGGCCGCACCTCACGACCGCAGTTTCGGAGAAGCGGCGGCGGACGGCGGGCGCTAACGTCCGGGCTCAACACAAGGAGGCGTGATGAGCCAGGGGGTCGATGTGGCGGGCGTGTACGTGCGGGACCAGGACGAAGCGCTCGCGTTCTACGTGGAGAAGCTGGGCTTTCGCGTTCACACGGACGTGAAGAACGGAAACTATCGGTGGCTCACGGTGCAGCATCCGGAGCAGCCGTCGTTCCAGCTCGGGCTGTTCCTGCCGGGGCCGCCGGTGCACGACGAGGCGACGGCGGAGACGCTGCGAGCGATGGTGGCGAAGGGCGCCATGCCGCCGCTCGTGCTGGTGGTGGACGACTGCCGCGCCGTCTACGCGCGCATGCGCGACCGCGGCGTGGAGTTCACGCAGGAGCCGGTGGACCGGTACGGCAGCGTGGACGCGAGCTTCCGCGATCCGTCGGGGAACGGGTGGAAGGTCATCGAGGCGCGGCGCTCGCACGGGGCCCGCCCGGGGGCCAAGGCATGACCCGTACGAATTCAGGCGTCGACGACTTCCTGCGCAAGGCGAAGAAGTGGCAGGCCGAGATGAAGGCGCTGCGCCGCCTTGCGCTCGACGCCGGACTCGACGAAGCCGTGAAGTGGCGGCTGCCCTGCTACTCCTACCATGGGCACAACGTCGTGATCATCCAGCCCTTCAAGGACTACTGCGCGCTCATGTTCTTCAAAGGGGCCCTGCTGAGGGACCCCAAGCGGGTGCTGTGGAGAGTCGGACGCCACATGCAGGCGCCGCGGCAGCTCCGGTTCACGAGCGCACGCGAGATCGCGCAGGCGGCGCCGACGATCAGGGCGTACGTGCGCGAAGCCGTCGCCGTCGAGAAGGCCGGACTCAAGGTGAAATTGAAGACGACGGCGGAGGTCAGCGTGCCCGACGAGCTCGAGATCAGACTGAATGCCGATCGCGCACTGAAGACGGCCTTCGGCGCGCTGACGCCCGGACGGCAGCGCGCCTACATCTATTACGTGGCGTCGGCCAAACGGCCGGCAACGCGGGAGGCGCGCGTCGAGAAGTGCGTTCCGCGCATTCGCGAAGGGCGGGGGCTGGACGACGCGGCACCGCCGCGGAAGGTGTGAGCGCACTGCCGGTGTGCGTGGGGCATGGATCCCGTACTATCCAGGCGGCCCGCGACCGGTCTGCCGCACGGAGGTGCAGCAACGCATGGCATCGCAACTCGCCGCTGTGACCGCGGCCCTCTCCCGCTTCATGGAAGGCGGGAGCTATTGGGGGCTCTATCGCGCTGTGCTGGACGCCGCTGCCACGATCGACCAGGCGACGGATCCGACGGACGCGGATCTCGTGTGGTTCGATCGACTGCACGAGCTGGTTTACATGGGATCCGACGGCGAGGTGAATGCGCGAGACCGCGACGCCGGGCTGATGAGTGCGGACGATCTGCGGGGGAAGATCAGGGACGCGCGGCTGCAGGAGACTGCGCCGCGCCCGTCCTGATGCCGGGGCGGAGCCGGGACCCTTGCGCCGAGTTCCTTTGTGATGTAAAGTCCTCTGCATACCCAATAGCCCCCCTCCATGCCTCACCCACCATCCGACGCGGCAGAAGCCGCCGCGACCGCGAACGCGCCCGACCGAACGACCGCCGAGCGGGGCGAGTTCGGGCTCCCCTCCCCGCGCGCCCGCGTCGCGCGGCGTGCGCTGATCGCCGCCATCGTCCTCGGCATTCTCGCCGACCCGCTGCTCCGCAACGGCCCCTGGGGACTGGGGCTCCTCGCGTGGATCGCGGCGTTCGCCGCCGGCGTGCTGATCGTGAGTCGCAGAAGCGGGCGCGCGCTGTCGCGCGAAGGTGTGGCGTGGCTCGCCATCGCGGTACTCGCCGCCGGCGGACTTTCATGGCACGACGCCGACCTGCTCACCTTCTTCGACGTACTGGCCATGCTCACGGCGCTGACGCTGCTGGCCATGAGCCTCGACGCCATTCCCGTGGGCGGCATTGCCGCCGCGCGCGTGCGGGATTTGATGGAAGCCGCGTTCGGCACCGGGCTCGGCGTCGCCACGGGCGCTGTGCCCCTCGTCGCGCGCGACGCGGAGTTCCACGCCGCCGAGCGCGCGCCGGACGGCGGGAAGGCGCGGCGCATCGGCCGGGCAACGCTGATCGCGCTGCCGATCGTCGTCGTGTTCGCGCTGCTGCTCGCCAACGCCGATCCGATTTTCGGGTCGTTCCTCACGCTCCCGGACATCCGGATCGACGTGCTGCTCTCGCACGTGTTC
>DASVWS010000103.1:0-45671 GCA_036393095.1 Gemmatimonadaceae bacterium
TACATCAGCGGGCCCACGGTGTACGTGGACGCCGGCACGCGGGCCGGCCTGAAGCAGGGCGCGCACCTGACCGTGGTGCGCGACACGACGTTCGTTGCCGAACTCGCCGTGCAGTACATCTCGTCCGCGAGCGCGGCGTGCACCGTCGTCCGCGCGTCGGCGCTCACCGTCGCGACGGGCGACTCGGCCCGCTTCACGCCCGTGGCGCTACCGCCGGCGGCCGCGACACCCACGGCAACGCTGGCCGCGCGTCCCGACGAAGCCTTCCGCCAGCCCGCGAACCGGCTCCGCGGCCGCCTCGGCGTGCGGTACCTGATGCTCGACCCGGGCACGGGGCCGGCGGGCGTGGTCACGCAGCCCGCGCTCGACCTGCGCCTCGACGGCACGCACCTCGGCAACTCTCCAGTCGGCGTCGCCGTGGACGTCCGCGCGCAGCGCTCGATCGTGCAGCCGCCCGACAGCCTGCACCCGGCCCCCACCTATCCGCTCAACGTCACCCGGATCTACAAGGCGGCGTTGCAGTGGAATCCCGTGGGCAGCTCGGCGACGGTCACCATCGGCCGCCAGTTCTCGGCGACGAGCAGCTCGGTGGGGCTGTTCGACGGCGTCGCACTGGACTTCGCCCACCCGCACTGGACGGCCGGCGCGTTCGGCGGCCTGCAGCCGAGCTGGTACGACTTCGGCTTCTCCGACTCGACGCGCGAGTACGGCGCCTACGTGCAGTGGCACAACGTCTCCATGCGCCTTCCCATCTGGTCGTTCACGCTCGGGGGCGTGGGGGCGTACACGATGGGCCAGATCGACCGCGAGTTCACGTACGCGACCGCCATGGTGGCGGCGTCGCGCTTCACGGCGTACGTGACGCAGGAGCTGGACATCAATCGCGGGTGGAAGGCGGCGCAGGAACACGCGGCGGCCACGCCGACGTCCACCTTCGCCACCTTCCAGTTCTCGATCACCGACGCGCTGAGCCTCGACGGCGGCGTCGACAACCGACGGAACGTGCTGCTCTACCGCGACTACGTGAATCCCGAGGCGGTGTTCGACAACAGCTTCCGCCAGGGCGAATGGGGCGGGGCGACGCTCAACCTGCGCGGCCGGTTCCGCGTGAGCGGCGAGGCCCGCACGACGAGCGGCGGGCCGGCCGGCACTGCCCAGTCGTACACCGGCTCGATGAGCCTGATGCGGCTCACCGCGATCGACCTCGGCATCCACCTGCGCGACACGCACTACACCGGCCAGCTCTCCAGCGGCGACCTGCAGTCGCTCGCCGTGGAGGCGAATCCGCTGAACCTCGTGCATCTCGAGGGCACCGGCGGCATCCGGACGTCCAGGGCCACGCTGCTCGGCATGGGACTCGGCTCGTCGCGCACGACCTGGAGCAGCATCGACGCCGACTGGGGCGTGGGGCGCAACGTCTACCTGATGCTGTCGATCTATCGCGAGATGGGCGGCGCGTTCAACAACGCGCAGAACTTCATGTCGATCAGCTACCGGTTCTGAGACGCGGCGGGCCGTGCACCCCGAACGGATGCACGGCCCGATGCCGCCGGCGGCCGGCCGGCGCTACAGCGACGGGTGCTTGTTCACCGTGTCGTCGTGCTTCTGGAACTTGTGCGCCACCGACAGGATGAGGTCGTCGTTGTACAGCGTGCCGATGATCTGTCCGCAGATGGGCTGCGGATTGAGCCTGGGCTGCGGCTCGGGCGGCGCTTCGCCGCCGCGCCCCCCGCGGCCGCGGCCGCGCCCGAAGGCCTGCGGCACGTCGAACTTGTACGGCAGCACGGCGCTCGGATATCCGGTCTGCGCGCACTCGCCGACGTCGGCGAACGGGCTCCCGATGTACATGTCCACGTCCTTGAGATACTCGGCCCACTGGCTGATGAGGATGTAGCGGCGGCGTTCGGTATTCAGGAATTCATATCCAGGGATCGTTCGTCCCGCCACGAACCGCGGATTCCAGTCGGCGGGGGCTTCGGGATCGGCCATGCGGCCCTTGGCCAGCGTGTCGGCGGGCACGGCGCCGTAGGGACGCCCGCGGGCCGGCGCCGGCCCCAGGTTGTCGAGGTCGAGCCCGATCTCCTTCGCCTTCCGTTGCACGTACGAATCGAACGCCGACGCGTACTCGGTGTTGAGCCCGCCCACGCCGGGGGTGATGCCCGCCACGCCGGGACGCGCGCCGATCGTCACCGGCTTCATGCCGAGGTCGCGCAGCTTGTTGACCAGCTCGGGCGGCGCCTCGCCGTCGACGCCGATGCGCAGCGACGCGAGGTCGATGTTCCGGTTGAACTGGAAGGGCATCGTCACCGTCGACGGATCCTTCTCGTCCACGCCGTGGATCACGTTGAACACCATCGCCGCGTCCTCGCTGGTGCGCGTGATGGGCCCCACGCGGTCTTGCGACCACGCGAGCACCATGCCGCCGTAGCGACTCACGCTGCCGAACGTGGGACGCAGCGCGCTCAGTCCGCAGCGAATGGTGGGCGAGACGATGGACCCCGACGTTTCGGTGCCGATGCCGAACGCCACGCAACCGGCGGCCGTGGCCGACGCCGGCCCGGCGGACGACCCGCTCGATCCCTCCGAGAGATTCCACGGGTTGTTGGTGCGCCCGCGGAACCACTGGTCGTTCTGCGCGAACAGCCCCGTGGCGAGCTTGGCGATGAGCACCGCGCCCGCGTTGCGCAGGCGAACCACCACCTCGGCGTCCTCGTCGATGATGCGGTGTTCGAAATCCTTCGCGCCCCAGGTGGTGGGCACGCCCTTGGTGGCGAAGAGATCCTTGACCCCGTAGGGCAGGCCGTGCAGCGGGCCGCGATAGCGGCCGGCGGCAATCTCGCGGTCCGCCAGCGCCGCCTCGGCGCGCGCCTGGTCTTCCATGATCGTGACCGCGCAGAGCAGCGTGGGATTGAGCCGCTTGAGCCGCGCGAGGTAGATGTCGGTGAGACGCGCCGACGTGATCTTGCGCGCCTTTAGCATCGCCGACAGGCGATGCGCCGGGAGGAACGCGATCTCGTCGTCCGACGACGGCACGGCGCCCGTCCACGGTTCGGGTTCGTATTTGCCGCGGTTGAAGGCCGCGGTGCCCCGCTCGCGAACGAGCTTCTCCATCAAGGCGCCGGTGCCGCCCGGATACGGCTGGAACTGCAGCGCCGGCGGCTCGCCGTTCCCGAGCGGGACGGGCGGCTCCGTCTGCTGTGCCGCCCGCTGCCCCGCCGCGGCACCGCCGGCGCCGCCGCGGCCCTGGGCGCGCAGCGGTTCGACGCCGAGCGTCGTGGCGGCCGCAGCAGCGAGCGAGAGGAAGACGAAGTGCCGGCGGTCGATGCCGAACGCCTCCTCGTCGAAGTCGGCAGCTTCGAGCTCGGCCTGGGTTTGTTCGAGGAGATCTTCGGGGTTGCTCACTGTGGTTCTCCGGAAGCGGTTGAGCGGGGGCGGGAATGGCGCGCCCAGAGAATCGCGCCGGGGAGCGGGATTGGCCAGCCCCCGGGGCACCCGGTGCCGTGCCGGCGGGGTCACCCGCCGGCACGGCTCGAAACAGTTGCCGGCGCGCTACTTCGCCGTCCAGGTGTTGTTCGCGGGATCGGCGTCCACCCAGATGCCGCCGTCGAGCACCACCGACGTGAGCGTCTTGCCGCCGCGAAGGGAAACCGTGGTCTGCTTCTGGTTGCGCTCCCACACCGCCGGCGTCTCGTGCGCGCGCTGCGTGCTGCCGTCGCTGAAGTGCAGCACCACGTCGAAGGGCGCCGCCATCCCGCCGATGTTGTCGACGGTCACGGCATACGTGCTGCCCGACTTCTTCACGCTTTGCACGGCCAGGTCGATGTAGCTGTTGCTGATGTACCAGTTGCTCCAGAACCAGTTGAGATTGCGCCCCGACACGTTGTCGAACGTGTAGAAGAAGTCCCACGGCGTCGGATGCTTGCCGTGCCACCGATCCATGTAGGCCTGGAGGCATTTGCGGAAGAGGGCGTCGCCCAGCAGGTCCTTCATCGCCAGGTAGCCGAGCGCGGGCTTGCCGTAGGCGTTGATGCCGTACGACCCGCCGGTGAGTGCGTCGGCCGGGGTGATGATCGGCAGGTCTTCGAGCGGCGACGGATCGCGCGCCCAGCGGTTCACGCGGAACTGCTGGAACAGCGTCGTGGCCTTCGCGACGCCCATGTCCACGCGATTGATCAGGTACTCGAACGTCGTGGCCCAGCCCTCGTCCATGAACGCGTACCGCGTCTCGTTGATGCCCATGAAGAACGGCATGTACGTATGCGCGATCTCGTGCGCGGCCACGAATTGGGCGAACGCCGGATCGGGATACGATTCGTCGTTGGCCATCATCGGATACTCCATGCCGGCGCCGCCCTGGAACTCGGTGGTCTTCTCGTACGGGTACGGCACGCCGGGCCACTGGTGCGACAGGAAATCGAGTGCGTGCCGGCCGAACTGCACCATCTGGTGGAAGTCGGACGCGGTGTCGTTGTATGCGGCCTGCACGCTGGCGCGGCGGTGCGCCGCGTCGTCCACCATCACGCTGGCGGCGTCCCAGTCATAGTGGTCGCTGATGCCGAACGCCATGTCGGGAATGTCGTTCGCGGTGAAGTGCCAGCTGTTCATCGCCTGCTGCGCCGTGACGGCGCCGTCGCGAATCTGCGCGCCCGTGGCCACGTGCACGGTCGAGTCGGCGCTGAACGATTCGTCGAACCGCGCGAGCGGGCCGGATTGCAGCAGCTGCACCGCGTTGGTGAGCGTGCCGGTGCCCCAGACCACGAAGTTCTTCGGGACGTTCACCGTGACGTCGTAGTCGTTGAAGTCGCTGTAGAACTCGTGGCCCGAATGGTCCATCGTGTCCCAGCCGTTGTAGTCGTCGTACACGGCGACGCGGGGATAGAAGTAGGCGACGTAGAACGTGGTGGAATCGATCACGCCCTCGCGGCCCGGCTGCCTGGAGAGGTCGTAGTACCAGCTGAACGCCAGGCGCACCGAATCGTGCGGCGCCAGCGCGGCGGGCAGCTTCACCGGCTGCCAGGTGAAGTAGCGCGGGCTGTTGTCCCACGCCGTGGGCGTTCCGTTCACGGCGAACGAGCGGATGTGGATGCCCGACGTGAGGAAATCCTCGGACGTGCCCCCGTCGCGCGGCGCACCCGGCTTGTGGTAGTTCGGGAAGAGCTTGATCACGAGCACCGGGAGCGTATCGGGGCTGTTGTTCACGTAGACGATCTGCTCCGTGCCCGAGACGCGTCGATCGGGGGGCATGGTGGAAATCGTGATCGCGTACCGGCCGCGGTTCTGCCAGTAGTTGGGGCCCGGCAGGCCGTTCATCGCGCGCGTGCCGTTGCGGTACGTCTGCGAGACGGCGCGCGGCATGTAGAGCGATTGCGCGGCGGCCGCGCGCGGCGCGGCGGCAAGTGAAGCGAGCGCGAGCGCGGCGAGCCATGGGGCCAACGCCGGATGCCGGCGGCGGCGTGATTCTCGATTCTTCATGTCGACGGAGTCCTCGATTGCGGGCATGATGCTCGGATTGGGGAGACGCGCACGAGCCGGAAAGGTCGTACGATGGCACGACAGTCGGAAGTCTGCGCGCCGCGGCCCGGCCCGGGGCCCCGACCCCCGGAGACGGCAGTTGGGCACACGACGGGTGCTGTGGGGTAACGACCCCGGAACGCTCTCCGCGCGCGCCGCCGCGCGCCTCCCACCCGCACCAGGATCTCCGTACCATGGCCATCTGGAAGGAACCCACCGCGCAGAAGAAGGACGACGTCGCATCCCCCGCCGAGCCGGGGACCCGGCGCGAGCCCGAGCAGCGGATCGATCTCGCGTCCAGCGCCGCACCGGCGCCGTCCTACGCGCCCCCGCGCCGCACGCCGGAACCGAGCGCCCGTGAATCGCTCCTCACCGCGGGCCTCACGATCGAAGGCAAGATCGAGGGATCGGGCCACATACGGATCGCGGGCCGCTTCAAGGGCGATGTGAACGTGAAGGGCAATCTCGCCATCGAGCCGGGCGCCAAGCTCGTGGGCGGCGTCGCCGCCGAGACCGTGTCGGTGGGCGGCGAGCTGGACGGCAACATCAGCAACGCGTCGCGCGTGGAGCTGCTCGAGACGGGCGTCCTCACCGGCGATCTCAAGGCAGGTTCGCTCACCGTGGCGGCGGGCTCGCGCATGCGCGGGCACGTGGAGTTCGGCTGGGGCGACGAGGCCGACTCGGCGTCCCGGAAGTCCGGCCTGCGCGTGGAGAGCGGCTCCCTGTCATGACCACGGCGCGTCAGGGCGCGCCCGGTGCAACGCGTATCTGCCCGCACTGCCGGCAGACGATTCTCGAAAGTGCAACGGTGTGCCCCGTGTGCCGGCACCACCTGCGGGTCGGCACACGCACCACGGCGGGGAGCGGCACGGAAGCCGCCTCCGTCTCGCCGCTGCGTGTCGAGGCGACGATCGAGCATCCCGAGGTCGGCGAGCCCTGGGAGTATTCGGTGATGGTGTCCGTGCGCGACGAGCACGGCAAGGAAGTCTCGCGTCACGTCGCGGGCGTGGGCGCGATGCAGCCCAACGAGCGCCGCTCGTTCGAAGTGTCGGTGGAGGTATTCATGCCCGCCGGCACGACCGTGCGCGCCGTTGGCAGCGGCGGGGGATGACCCCCGCCGCGCGCCTCAGTCGCCGCGCAGCGCCACGACGGGATCGAGCCGCGACGCTCGCCGCGCGGGAAACCAGCTCGCCGCCGCCGCGGTCGCCAGCAGCGCCAGCGCGGCCACGCCCAGCGTGACGGGGTCGGAAGGACGGACCTCGAACAGCAGCGTCGTCAACGCGCGCGTCGCGAGCAGCGCACCGGCCACCCCCGCGACCACGCCCGTGGCCGCATCGGCCACCGCGCGGCGCACCACCATGCGCCGCACGTCCCCGGGCTGCGCGCCGAGCGCGAGCCGCACGCCGATCTCCCGCGTGCGCAGCGCGACGAGATACGCGATCACGCCGTAGATCCCCATCGCCCCGACAGCCAGCGCGACGATCGCCGCAATGCCGAGCAGCACCACCGTGAACGTCGTGCGCGCCATGGCCGCCGAGAGCAGTTCGCCGAGCGGGCGCATGCGGTATACCGGAACGTCGGGCGCGGCGCGCCGCACGGCCGCACGAATGGCGGCACTGGAGGGCTCGGCGCCCGCGTCCGCGCGCACGACGACGGCCAGATTCCGCGGGGCCCACGGCGCTCCGGACGCGGCCGTCGTGAAGAACGGGATGTACACCGCCGCCGGCGGCGCCTTCTCCAATCCGTCCGCGCGCACGTCGCCCACGACGCCGACGATCGTCGACCACGGACCGAGCGGCGTCATGCGGATGCGTCTGCCCAGAGCGGCCGCCGGCGCCGTCCAGTAGTGATCCGCGAACGCTTCGCTCACCACGACCTCGCGCGGCTGCCGCGCCGGGTCCGCTGACGGATCGGGCTCGGCGTAGAGCCGGCCGGCCACGAGCGGAACCCGCATCGCCGGGAAGTAGCCCGGCGTCGCGAACACCATCGGATCGATGTCGGGAATCGTTCCCACCGGCGTGGGATGGTCCTCGATGAACACGGCGCTGTCCTGCGCGGCTTCCTGATCGAGCGGGAGCTGCGTGGCCACGCCCACGCTCGATGCGCCCGGCACCGCGCGCAGCGCCGCCACGGCGGAGACGACGGTGCGCGCGACGTCGCTCGCGGCCGGGTATCCGACGGCCGGCAGCGCCAGCCGGAAGGAGATCGCCCGCTCGGCGTCGAACCCGGGATTCACGGCGCGCAGCCGCTGGAAGCTGCGCAGGAAGAGCCCCGCCCCCGCGAGCAGGACGAGCGCCATCGCCACCTGCGAAACGACGAGCAGGCGCCGCGCGCGGTGGCGCGCCGGTCCGCCGGTGGCGGCGCGTCCCTCGGCGGCGAGCAGCGAGGCCAGCGAACCCCCGCCGGCCCGCAGGGCCGGCAGTGCGCTCACGAACATCGCGGCGATCACCGACGCGCCCGCGGCGAACGCGACCACCGCGGCGTCGATGTGCACTTCGCCGATGCGGGGAATGCCCGCGCTCATCGGCAGCGCCTTCAGGAGCCCGACGCCGGCGCCGGCGAGGGCGAGGCCGAACGCCCCGCCGACGGCCGACAGCACGACCGCCTCGCCCACGCAGTCGTCGATGAGCGCAACCCGGCCGGCGCCGAGGGCGCGGCGCACCGCGTACTCGCGCTGGCGCCCCTCCGCGCGCACGAGGAAGAGGTTCGCGACGTTCGCGCAGGCAATGAGCAGCAGGGCGGCCACCGCTCCCAGCACCACCCAGAGAATGCGCGACACGTCCATCACGTCGACGTCGCGGAGCAGCCGCACCTCGGCCGCCATGTGCGTGGCGGCGATCGCGCCGGCCGTGAGACGGCCCGGAAAGACGACCGGCACCTGCGGCAGGAGCCGCTGCAGATCGGCGGTGGCCGCTGCCGGCGTCACGCCGTCGCGGAGGCGCGCCACGCCGCGATAGTCGAAGGCCGCGGATTCGGTGTGCGCGGCATCGAACGGCAGGGGCAGCCAGACCTGGGTCTGCGGCGTGGGGAAGGCGAATCCGCGCGGCATGATGCCGACGATCTCACGATCCACGCCGTCGACCACGAGATGGCGGCCCAGCGCGGACGGATCGCCGCCGAAATCGCGCTGCCACATGCCCGCGGAAATCACGGCCACCGCGGGCGCGCCCGGAACCGCGTCGGCGCCGGTGAGTCCGCGTCCACGCGCAGGGCCGGATTCGAGGACGCGAAAGACACTCGGCGTGACGAGTCCGGCCGCGAGCCGCTCGACGGCCGCGCTGCCACCGTTCGCGCCGGGCAGCCGGACGTTGGCGGACGTCGACCGGTACGCCCCGAGGTCGGTGAAGACGCGGTTGTCGCGCCGGTAGAGCAGGTACGTCGCGTCCGACAACTCGACGCGGGTGAGCCCGGCGAGCGCGAGCGTGTGCGTGACGTCGACCAGGCGGTTCGCCCGCGGATAGGGAAGCGGCTGGATGAGCACGCCGTTGACCACCGTGAAGACGGCGATCGTGCTGCCGATCCCGAGGGCGAGGGTGAGGGCGGCGGCCGCGGCGAACGCGGGCGCGCGGCGCAGGCGGCGGACGGCGAGGCGGAGCGAGGAAGGGGCGAGCATGGCTCGGGCGGCGGATGAGGGTGAGGGTGTGCGCCCCAAGATATTGTATACAGTCAAGTATGCAATACCTCGCCCCCCCGAGGCCTCCCGATGGCGCCCCCGGGCGGGCGGGCCCGGGGCGCGCTGGACGTGGCGCGTGCCGCGCCCGCATCATCCTACGCAGCCCCCCGAACCCATCGCCTGGAGGAACCCGTGTCCCGGATGAATCAGGAGTTGTTCTTCGTCGGCATCAAGCACTCGGTGGTCGCCCTGGATCCGCGCGAGGGCCGGGAAGTGTGGCGCACCAAGCTGAAGGGCTCGAGCTTCGTCACCGTCCTGTGGGACGGCGAGGCGCTGCTCGCGGCGAGCCAGGGCGAGGTCTTCCGGCTCGACCCGGCGAGCGGGGCCGTCGTCTGGCAGAATCCGATGAAGGGGCTCGGCCTCGGATTGGTGAGCATGGCGTCGTCGCGGCGCGCCGAGTCGTCGACGCCGTACGAGACGATCGCCGAGCAGCATCGGCGCGAGGCGGCACACGCCGCGGCGGCTGCGGCGGGATAGCGGGCCGTCGCTCGCGGCTCCCATCCGGGTTCGGTATGATTGAACGCCGGCGCGCCCGCCGCCCGGGCGCGGCGGCGCGTCCGCCGTCTTTCACCCGGTCGTAGCCATGGCTTCCACGCGACGCGACTTCCTCGCCCTCTCCGCTTCTGCCGCCGCGGCGCTCACGCTGGGCGTTCGGCCCGGCGCCGCGGCCGCCCTGCCGCTCACCGCCGAAGAACGACGCGCCGCGCTCGGCAACGGCGTCATTCCGGACCGAATGATCCGTGCGCGCCCGGTGCCGCTCGCGAACGTGCGGCTCACCGGCGGCCCGTTGAAGAACGCGCAGGAGCGGGACATAGAGTACCTGCTCTCGCTCGATCCCGACCGGATGCTGGCCTACTACCGCATCCGCGCCGGGCTCGCGCCCAAGGCGCCGGGCTACACGGGGTGGGACGGCGACGGGCGCAATCTCACCGGGCACATCGCGGGGCACCACCTGTCGGCCGCGAGCCTCATGTACCAGGCCACGGGCGATGCGCGGTTCAAGCAGCGCGCCGACTACCTCGTCGCCGGGCTCAAGGAGGTCCAGGACCGGAACGGCGACGGCTACCTCAGCGCGCTCGAGAACGGGCGCAAGGCATTCGGCGAGCTGCACGACGGCATCATCCGCTCGCAGCCGTTCGACCTCAACGGACTCTGGTCGCCCTGGTACACGCTGCACAAGACGTTCGCCGGACTGCGCGATGCCTACCGCCACACGGGCAACGCGACGGCGCTCGACGTCGAAACGAAGTTCGCCGCGTGGGCCGAAGGCATTCTCGCCCCGCTGAACGACGCCCAGCTCGCCGAGATGCTCAACACCGAGCAGGGCGGCATGAACGAGGTGCTCGCCGATCTCTACGCCGACACCGGCGACGCGCGCTGGCTCCGGCTGTCGCTCAGGTTCGAGCACCACGCGTTCACCGACGCGCTCAAGCGCGGCCAGGACAACCTGGACGGCAAGCACGGCAACTGCCAGATCCCCAAGCTGGTCGGCTCGGCGGAGCGCTACGGCTACACCGGCGACGCGGGCGACCTGATGGCGGCGTCGTTCTTCTGGGACACGGTGGTGCAGCACCACACGTATGCGAGCGGCGGCCACGGGCTGTCGGAGTACTTCGGCCCCGCCGACCGGTGGAGCACCCGCATCGACGGGCGCACGTGCGAATCGTGCAACGTGTACAACATGCTCAAGCTCACGCGGCGGCTGTTCTCGCTGCGTCCCGATCCCTTCTACGCCGACTTCCAGGAGCGCGCGCTGTTCAACCACGCGCTGGCGTCGATCGATCCCGTCGACGGCGACATGTCGTACATGGTGCCCGTGGGCCGCGGCGAGCAGCAGGAATACCAGGACATGCAGCGCGACTTCACCTGCTGCGTGGGGACGGGGATGGAGAACCACGCGCTGCACGGCTATGGCATCTACTACGAGACCGACGACACGCTCTACGTGAACGTCTTCGCTCCCTCCACCGCGCACGTGCCGGGACTCGGCGTCGATCTCACGCAGGAAACGAGCTTCCCCGACGGCGACCGCGCGGTGCTGCGGCTCACGATGCCGGCGCCGAAGACGTTCACGCTGGCCGTGCGCCGCCCGAGCTGGGCGGGCGATGGATTCCGCGTGCGCGTGAACGGCCGCGACGTGCCGCAGCCGCCGCTGGCGAGTCTGCAGCCCGGCCGCGCCGGCGGCCGGCTCGTGAGCCAGGATCCGCGCGTGCTGCCGCCCAGCACGTTCGTCGAGCTCACGCGCGCGTGGAACCCGGGCGACACGGTGGAGCTGGAACTTCCCAGGACGCTCCGCTTCGAATTCACTCCCGACAATTCCAGGATCACCGCGATCATGTGGGGTCCGCTGGCGCTGGCCGCCGACCACGGGCCGCGTCTCGACGACCGCACGTTCTACGGCAGCCGTCCGCCGGTGCCGGTGCTCGTCGCTGCGGGGCGGCCGCTCGAGGAGTGGCTGGTCCCGGATGCATCGACGCCGGGAAACTTCACCGCGCGCGGCGTGGCGCGGTTGGCCGAGGCCCCGGCGCCGCCCACCGACCTCGTCCTCAAGCCCTTCTATAGAACGTACGAGCGCAATTACAGCCTGTACTACGATCTGTGGACCCCCGCCGACTTCGACGCGCGCGTGGCGGATCTGGCGGCGGAGGCCGAGCGCGAGCGCAGGCTCGAGGCGGCGACGGTGTCGTTCGTGCGGCCCGGCAACCGGCGGGACGACGGCGCGTTCGCGTACCGGAGCGAGCCGCCGGCGCGGCCCATCGATCGCACCGACGGACGCACGGGGCGCGGCGGGCCGGGGTGGTTCTCGTACGACATGGCCGTCGATCCGGGCGCCGCCATGGCGCTCGTCGTCACCTACTACAACGATCCCGGACTCACGCCCACCACCGGCGATTTCAGTATTCTCGTCAACGACACGGTCGTGGCGGCCTTCGGGCCGAACGCGGACGCCCGGGGATTCTACGACGTGCGCTATCCGATCCCCGCCGCCGCGACGCGCGGCCGCGCGCACGTGACGGTGAAGTTCGATGGCGGCGACCACGGACGCATCGCGCCGGTATTCGGCGTGCGCCTGGTGAAGACCGGCTGATCCCGACGCGATTCGACCCCCCACTCGGAGCGCCACCCATGAAGGCCATTTCCCGCATTGCCCCGCTCGGACTGGTCGCAGCGCTGGTCGCGCTGGCGGTCATGGGCGCGCTCATCGCGCGCTCGCCGGTGTTCTTCGCCCTCCAGCTGCTCGCGCTCGCGTGCAACCTGTGGGCACGGGCCTCCTTCCCGGCCAGGACCTTTCGCGTGGGGCCGAATCCCGGGGGAGATGATTTTCACCGGCGCGGGCCGTACCGGTTCGTTCGGCATCCGATGTACGCGTCGGCGCTGCTCTTCTTCTGGGCCGCGATCGCCGATCGCCCCGGCGCGCTCACCCTCGGCATCGGCGTGGCGCTCACGCTGCTCGTGCTGATTCGCGTGCGCGACGAGGACGCGCTGCTCACGGCGCGCTTTCCCGCCTACGCCGAGTACGCGCGCACGACCAAGGCCCTGGTGCCGATGGTGGTCTAGCATCGTGCCCGTCGCATGACCGATCGCCACGCCGCGCGGCACGGGCTCGATCCCCGCACGATCGACCGCGTCTTCACGGCCGGCGTGATCCTCAAGGCGATCGACGGGCTCCTCGAGGTCGCGGGCGGAATCCTGTTCGCGGCCGTCGACCCGCGCACGCTCAACGCCGCCGTGCGGTTCCTCACCGCCAACGAGCTCTCCGAAGATCCGGGCGATGTGGTCGCCAATGCGATCCGCCGGATGTCGGCGCACCTCACGAGCGACATGGCCGCGTTCGCCGCCGCCTACCTCGTGGCGCATGGCGTGGTGAAGCTGCTGCTCGCGGCCGGGCTGATCCGTCGCCGGATGTGGGCGTTTCCCACGGCCCTGGTGGTGCTCGGGGCCTTCGTCGTCTACCAGTCCTACCGGTTCGCCATCGGACCGTCGCTGGCGTTGGCGGTGCTCACCGTCGCCGACCTCGTGGTCATCTGGGCGGTGTGGCGGGAGTTCCGCCTGATGCGGCAGGCGCGGCCCGCCGCCGGCGTCGTGAAGCCGTAGCGAGAAAGCAAGTACCCGCTTGCTTTCCGCTCCGGGACCCGCTAGCCTCCGGGTCCTTATGGAAATCCGCGAACGAATCCTCGAGGCCGCCGCGCGCGTCTACGCCGTCCACGGCTACCGCGGCGCCACCACCCGGCTCATCGCCAACGAGGCCGGCGTCAACGAAGTCACGCTGTTCCGCACCTTCGGCTCCAAGGACTCGCTGTTCGAGGAGCTGGCGCGCGGCCATGCCGACGCCGCCGTGGTGCCCGACCTCCCCGCCGTGCCCGTCGATCCCGAGCGCGAGCTCACCCGCTGGTGCCGCACGGTACTCGCGTACCTGACACAACACCGCTCGTTCCTCCGTAAATCGATGAGCGAAATGGAGGAGCGTCCGCTCGCCGCCGAGGCGGCGTGCCGGGGGCCGCACTGCGCAGGCGACGCGCTCGCCCGCTACGTCGAGGCCCTCAAGGCGCACGGGCTCGCGAAGCCGGAGGGCGAGACCGACACCGCCATCTCGATGTTCATGTCGTCGCTGTTCGGCGACGCGATGTGCCGCGAGATGATGCCGGGCGCGTTCCCGGAACCGGCGCACGACGCGCCGGCCCGCTACGCAAGCTGCTTCCTCCGTGCCGTCGGCGTCCGGCGCCGCGCGAGCCGCAAGCCGCGGACCTCCGCGGCGTAATGCCACTGCCCGACCACCCTTCACCTCTCGAACGCATGCCACAACCGATCGCCAGACGCGCGCCCCTGCTGGCGCTGCTCGGCGCCCTGGCGCTCAGCGCCGCGCCGCTCGCCGCGCAGGGAACGGCCCCCGTTCCGCGGACGCTGTCTCTCGAAGACGCGATCCGGACGGCTGAACAGCAGAGCGCCACCATCGGCATCGCCCGCGCCGGAGTCACGCGCGCCGACGGCCAGTTCTACCAGGCCCGCAGCCAGTTCCTGCCGCAGCTCAACGCGACGGCCGGCTACACGCGCACCCTGCGGTCGCAGTTCTCCGGGTTCAGCCTCGGCGGGGGCGCCGACACGGCGGCGAGCGCGAACGCCGCGCTCTGCGCGCCGCAGATCGGCCCCAACGCGACGGCGGCCGAGCGCGACGCCGCGCTGGCGCAGGCGGTCACCTGCCAGTCGTCGAGCAACGGCCTGTCGAGCTTCCAGAAGGTCGGGTTCGGCGCCGCGAACCAGTACGTGCTCGGCCTCTCGGTGTCGCAGAATCTGTTCACGTGGGGCAAGCTCACGGGACAGCGCACGGCTGCCGAGGCCGGGCAGCAGGTGGCCGAGATCGAGTTCACCGCGCAGCGCGCCCAGCTCGCGCTCGACGTCACGCAGGCATACTACGACGCAGTGCTGGCGCAGCAGCTCGTGGACATCGCCGACTCGGCGCTGGCGCAAACCAACGAGCTGCTCCGCCAGACGCAGGTGGCGCGGCAGGTCGGCAACGCGTCGGAATTCGACCTGCTCAAGGCGCAAGTCACGCGCGACAACCAGCGCCCGCAGCTGTTGCAGGCGCAGACCAACCGGGACGTGGCGCTGCTCAACCTCAAGCGGATGCTTGCGGTGCCGCTCGAGGATTCGATCGAGTTGACCACGGCCATCGAGGATGCGCCGGTGCCCGCGCTCACGGGCATCGCCACCGCCGCGGCGCCCGACACCGCGGCGGCACGGCGCGCCGCCGTGCGCGAGGCCGAGCAGAACCTGCGCGCCCAGCAGGGGCTGCTGCAGGCGGCGCATGCGGAGCGGTTTCCCGCCATCGCGCTCACGTCGGGCTATCAGCGGCTGTACTTCCCGCAGACCGCCTTCCCCTCGTGGAGCGACTACCGCGAGAACTGGACGGTGGGGGTGAGCGCGCAGGTGTCGCTCTTCAGCGGCGGGCGCACGCACGGCGACGAGCTGATCGCGCAGGCGAACGTGGACCAGGCGCGTGCGCAGCTCGACCAGACGCGGCGCTACGCGTCGCTCGACGCGCGCGTCGCGCTCCGGCAGCTCCAGCAGGCCGAGGCCGAGTGGCAGGCGAGCGCCGGCACGTCGGAGCAGGCACAGAAGGCGTACTCCATCGACGAAGTGCGCTATCGCGAAGGACTGTCCACGCAGACCGACCTCGCGCAGTCGCGGTTGCTGCTGCAGCAGGCGGCGGCCAACCGTGCGCAGGCGGCGCGCGACCTGGCCGTGGCGCGGGTGCGCCTCGCGCTGCTGCGCGACCTGCCGCTGCAGCAGGGAACGCCGGCGGCGGGCGCCGCCACGCAACAGACTACGCAGACGACGGCCGCGCCCTCGCCGGGCGGGGCCGCGACTCCGAGCACCATTCCGTCCACCGCCAGCACGGCGGGGCAATCCGGGGGCAACACTCCATGAAGGTGAAGGTTCACACCGCACGCGCGGCTGCCGCGCTCGCCGCGGCCATCGTGCTCGGCGCCGCGGGGTGCGGGCGGAAGTCGGCGGACGCCGAGCCGGCCGACACCGGCGTGACGATCGGTCCCGAGAACATCGTCGTGGTCGCGCTGCGCCGCATCGAGACGGGGCCGGTGATTTCCGGCTCGCTGGAACCCGACGAGCAGGCCGTGGTGCGCGCCGAGGTGGCGGGCGCCGTGCTCGAGACGTACGCCGAGCCCGGGCAGCGCGTGCGCCGCGGGCAGCTCCTGGCGCGGCTCGACGACACGGCGCTCCGCGAGCAGGCGCTCTCGGCGAAGTCGGCGGTGGCCACCGCCGACAACGCCAACCAGATCGCGCAGCGCAACCTCCAGCGCAGCGAGGCGCTGCTCAAGGCCGGCGCGATCGCCGACCGCGACCTGGAGAACGCGCGCAACGCGGCGATGGCGGCGCAGACGCAGCTCGACAACGCGAAGGCGATGGACGTGAACGCGCAGAAGACGCTCGACAAGACGCAGGTGACCGCGCCCTTCGACGGCGTGGTGAGCGCGCGCAACGTGAGCGGCGGCGACTACATGTCGCCCGGCGGCGCGATGTTCTCGCTGGTCAATCCGGCCACGATGCGCCTGGAAGCGTCGGTGCCGGCGCAGGAGATGGCCGAGGTGAAGGTGGGGATGCCGGTGCAGTTCGAGGTGACCGGCTATCCCGGGCGGAGGTTCACGGGGCGCATCACGCGCGTGAACCCCACGGCCGATCCCGCCACGCGGCAGGTGGCGATCGTCGCCCGGATCCCGAACGGGGGGAACTCGCTCGTCGGCGGGCTGTTCGCCGAGGGGCGCGTGTCCACGGAGAGCCGCGAGTCCACGGTGGTGCCGCTGTCGGCGGTGGACCAGCAGGGCGTGCGCCCCACGGTCACGGCGCTGCGCCAGGGCAAGGCGACGCCGGTGGCGGTGGAGCTCGGCATTCGCGACAACGTGGCCGAGACGGTCGAGATCCGCAGCGGACTGTCGGCCGGCGACACGATCCTCGTGGGCGCGGCGCGCGGCATCTCGCCGGGCACGCCGGTGACGGTGAACGCGCCCGCCGACGTCAAGGAGTAGCGAGCCACTCATGGTCATTTCCGATTTCGCCATCAAGCGGCCGCTGATCACCATCGTCACGATGCTGGCGCTGGCGGCGTTCGGGCTCGTCTCGCTCTACAAGCTGAAGACCGACGAGTTCCCGGACGTCGCGCCGCCGTACGTCTCGGTGGGCATTCCGTATCCGGGCGCGTCGCCCGACGTGGTGGAGAAGCAGCTGCTCAAGCCCGTCGAGGACCAGATCTCGGGGATCAACGGCGTGAAGACGGTCACCGGCCAGGCGTACGACGGGTATGCCAGCATCCTGATCGAGTTCTACTTCGGCAAGGATCTCAACGTCGCCACGCAGGAAGCGCGCGACGCGATCTCGGGGATCCGCTCCGATCTGCCCGACGAGATGAAGGAACCGGTGATCAAGAAGTTCAACGACACCGACCGGCCGATCGTCTCGCTGGCGCTCTCGTCGAGCGTGCTCTCGCCCGCCGAGCTGACGCGGCTGGCCGACCCCGACATCACGCGGCAGCTCCGGGCGATTCCCGGCGTGGCCGACGTGGAGGTGTTCGGCAACGTCGACCGCGAGCTCACCGTGGAGGTGCGCCCGACGGCGATGCAGGCGGCGGGGGTGAGCGTGGCGCAGGTGGTGGCGGCGCTGCAGGCGCAGAACCTGGCGGCGCCGGTGGGGCGCGTCATCGGCTCGCTCGACGAACGTTCGATCCGGCTCAAGGGGCGCCTGGAGACGCCCGACGAATTCCGGCAGCTCATCGTCTCCGAGCGGAACGGGCGCGTGATCCGCCTCGGCGACGTGGCCGACATCAAGGACGGCACCGCCGAGCCGCGCACGATGGCGCTGTACGACGGGCGCCAGGCGGTGGGCATCGACGTCAAAAAGGCGCAGGGCTACAGCACCACCGACGTCAGCGACAAGGTGCGCGCGCAGGTGGCGAAGATCGAGAAGACGCTGCCCGCCGGCACGCGGATGGATCTCGTGAAGGACTCCGGCGTGCGCGTCACCGCCGCCGTGCACAACGTCGAGGAGGCGCTGCTCGAGGGCGCGCTGCTCACCGTCCTCGTCGTCTTCCTGTTCCTGAATTCGTGGCGGTCCACGGTGATCACCGGGCTCGCGCTGCCGGTGTCGGTCGTGGCGTCGTTCATCGCCGTGTGGGCCATGGGCTTCAAGCTCGAGACGATGTCGCTGCTCGGGCTGTCGCTGGCCATCGGCATCCTGATCGACGACGCGATCGTGGTGCGCGAGAACATCGTGCGCCACGTGGAGATGGGAAAGGACCACTACACGGCGTCGCACGACGGGACCGACGAGATCGGGCTCGCCGTGGCGGCGACGACGTTCTCGATCCTCGCCGTGTTCGTGCCCATCGGCTTCATGCCGGGCATCGGCGGCCAGTGGTTCAAGCCGTTCGCGCTCACCATCGCCTGCGCCGTGGCCGTGTCGCTGTTCGTGTCGTTCTCGCTGGATCCGATGCTGTCGGCCTACTGGGCCGACCCGCACAAGGAGCCGCACGAGCGCGCCTGGATCTCGCGGCAGCTCGTCGAGTTCAACCGCTGGTTCAACAAGCAGGCGCAGAACTACCGGCGCGTGGTGGCGTGGGCGCTCGACCACCGCACCGCCATGGTCGCGATCGCCATCGGCACCTTCTTCGCGGCCTTCCTGCTGCCGCAGCGCGGGCTGAGCGGACTGGGCGCGGCCCTCGTCGGGCTGGCGCTCGTGGTGTACGCGCTCGGCAGCCGGCGGCTGCCGGCGGCGGCTCGCGCCATCGTCGGCGTCGCGGGCGTCGCCGCGTTCATCGTCCTCCCCCGGCTCGTGCCGCCCATGGGCTCGGTCGGATTCGGATTCATGCCCGAGGACGACCGCGCCGAGCTGACCGTGCACATCGAGACCCCGCCGGGCTCGAATCTCGAGTACACGCGCCTCAAGGCCGAGGAGACGGCGCGCTTCATCCGCGCGCACACGGACATCGTGCTCCACACCTACACCACGCTCGGCACGCAGGCCACCGGCGAGGTGGATCAGGGCGACATCTATGTGAAGATGGTCCCGCGCGAGGACCGCTCGGTGAGCGTGTACGACTTCGCGGCGATGCTGCGCAACGAGACGAAGCACGTGGCTGGCGTGACGTTGTCGGTGTTCACCGACGACTTCAGCGGCGGCCGCAAGCAGCTGCAGCTCCAGATCCGCGGCGACAACCTGGCGACGATCAACGCCGCCGCCGACACGGTGGAGCAGATCGTGAAGCAGGTGCCGGGCGCGGTGGACGTCGGCCTTTCGACCAAGGGCGAGAAGCCCGAGCTCAACATCGACCTGAACCGCGGCATCGCCGGCGCGCTCGGCATCACCGTGGGACAGATCGCGCAGTCGCTGCGTCCGGCGTTCGCCGGGCTCAAGGCCGGCGACTGGATCGATCCCAGCGGCGAGCCGCGGGACGTGGAAGTCCGGCTCACCCCGGACGCGCGGCGGCGGGCTGCCGATCTGCGCAACCTGCCGCTGGTCGTCGTCGGGCCCGACGGACAGCCCACCACGCTCCCGCTGGGGCAGGTGGCGACGATCCACGACAGCGTCGGCCCGGCGATCATCGACCATCTCAACCGGCAGCGCGTGGTGAACGTGGAGCTGAACACCTCGGGGCGCGCGTCGGGCGACGTCACCGACGACATCCGCGCGCGGCTGGCGAACGTGAAGCTGCCGCCCGGCGTGGAGCTCACCTACGGCGGCGACGCGCAGAACCAGGCCGAGGTGTTCGGCCAGATCTTCACGGCGCTCGGCATCGCCGTGGGGCTCATGTACCTGGTGCTGGTCGTGCAGTTCGGATCGTTCCTCGATCCGCTCGCGATCATGCTCTCGCTGCCGCTGTCCCTCATCGGCGTGATGCTCGCGCTGGCGCTCACGCACAACACGGTGAACATCATGTCGCTCATCGGCGTGATCCTGCTGATGGGGATCGTGGCCAAGAACGCCATCCTGCTCATCGACTTCGCCAAGTGGTCGCGCGAGGAGCAGGGCACGCCGCTGCGCGAGGCGCTCATCGAGGCCGGCGCGATCCGGCTCCGGCCGATCCTGATGACGACGTTCGCGCTCATCGCCGGCATGATCCCGGTGGCACTCGGCCGCGGCGAAGGCGCGCAGTTCCGCGCGCCGCTGGGCGTGGCCGTCATCGGCGGCGTGATCACCTCGACGCTGCTCACGCTGCTGGTCATTCCCACGTTGTACGAGATCATGGACGGCTGGCGCTCCGGCGTGGCAGGGAAGTTCGGGCTGGTTCCGCCGCACACGGCCGAGCACCGGCTGCCGCCGGGCACGGCCGGGCAGCCGGCCATGGGAGACGACTGACCCGATACGGGGACGGATTCTCCCGACGCCACCCCGGCGTCGAGGAGGATAAATTGCAGGTCCGGCGGGTGGCCCGCCGGCCCTGTTTCCCCGAGCCGGAGATTCGACGATCCATCCGCTGCTCCTGCAGACGCTGTCGCATCTGAGCGAATCCTCCACGCACCTGGAGCGGCTGTGGGCGTACATCACGCTCGCGACCACCGGGATCATCACGGAGGAGACCTCGCCGATGGTCGGGGGGCTCGCCGCCCACAACCACGATCTGCGCTTCGCGCTCGTCGTGCTGTGGGTGGCGGTGGGGGTCTGGGGCGCGGACATCGTCCTGTACTACCTGGGCCGGTGGCGCGGGCGGTGGGTGCGCCAACGCTGGCCGGTGCTGCGCGGCGTGATCCTGCGTTCGCTGCGCTTCGTGCGGCGCCACCCGTGGCGGTCGTCGCTCGCTGTCCGCTGGGCGTACGGCCTGCGCTTCACCCTGCCCGTGGCCTGCGGCGCCGCGCGGCTGCCGCTCGCGGTGTACATGATCGGGAGCGCCATCAGCTCCGTGCTCTGGGCGCTGGTGTTCACGACCGGCGGCTGGATCGTGGGGCGCACCGGCCGCGCCCTCGGCTGGCATCCCAAGAAGTACGAGCTGCCGTTCATGGTGGCGGTGGTGATCGTCGGCGTGGTCATCTATTTCATCGCCCGCCGGCGCCACGTGGAAGAGCGGACGGTCGAGGTGCTGGAGTCGGACTGAAATGCCGACTGTCGACTGCCGACTGCCGACTGTTGGCAGTGTGCAGTCGGCAGCAGCGGATTCGCATAGGAGGCGCGCATGCCGGACCACAGGGACGACCAACTCCCGGTCTCACGTCTCGAAGACGCGGTGGCGCGAGGCATCATTACCGCCGAGCAATTACGGGCGATTCGCGATATGCCCGCGGGCGAGGCGGCGCCGGCCGAACGGCGTCCGGAAGCGCGGCGCGGACTGAACGCGGTCACGATCGCCTATTACGTGGGCGGAGCCGCCGTGGCGTTCGCCTTCGGCTGGTACATCGTCGACCGCTGGGACAAGCTCGGGGCGGCCGGCGTGCTGGTGGTCAGCCTCCTCTACGCTGGGATCTTCGCGCTCACAGCGCGCTACCTCGGCCGCCTCGGATACCGCACCGCCGCGGCGGTGGTGACGCTGCTCGCTGTGGCCATGGCGCCGCTGGTGGCGTGGGCGCTGCTCAAGGTCACCGGCCTCTGGTACGAGCCCAGCCGGACGGGCGGGGCGTACGCGCTGCTGACCGTGGATCTGCTCGAATCCCTGCGCTGGATTCCGCTCGAGCTGGCGACGGCGCTGGCGGCGCTCGTGGCGCTGCGCCGTGTGCATTTCGGCATCCTCGCGCTTCCCGTGGCGGCCGCGCTTCCCGTGGTGGCCGCGCAGGCGATGCCGCTGTTCATCGATCCGGAGATTTCCGGCGACATGGCGCCCTGGCTGAACCTCGTGTCGGCGGTGGTCGTCATCGCGTGCGGCTACTGGGTAGACCAGCATCCGCGCGACGACGAGGACTATGCGCGCTGGGCGTATCTCGTGGGGCTCGTGACGCTGACGGTCGGCGTGATGGGCGCGTGGCAGGCGGCGGGCTACGAGCGCCACGGACTGCCGGCGCTTGCGGCGGGCCTGTTCGCGCTCTCGCTCTTCCTGCGCCGGCCCACGTTCCTCGTGTTCGGGGCGATCGCGTTCGTCGGGTATCTGGCCTATCTGGCGTTCGACGTCTTCCGGACGGCGCTCAGCTTCCCGGTGGTGCTGGCGACGTTCGGGATCTGCGTCATCGTGCTGACGGTCCTGGTGCAGCGCCGCTACCCGGCGCTGGCCCGGCGGGTGGAGGAGCATCAGGCGGGAGTGCGCGCCGTGCCGCACGCCGGGCTCGTGTTCGGCGGCGCGGTGCTCGTGGCGCTCACGCTGTACGCGGTCCAGCTGCCCGCCGCGCGCGAGCGCGTCGCCGACCGCTGGGCGCAGACGCGGCTGATGTCGCTCAGGATGCACCGGATGCGGACGCAATCACCGGCGCGCCGCGCACAGGCGCGGCCAACGCCGCCGCCTCCGAAGGAGTGAAACCCACGGGGGACTGGCGCCACGGCGCCGCTCCCTGAAACACCGGCCCGGCCCGGGGCGTAGGGAGCCGCGAACCTCAAGCCCTGCCCGATGTTCGCTCTCGTTGCCGCCGCCGCGCTCGCCATGCAGGTCCAGGTGCGCGCCGGCCAGGATTCCAGCCAGAAACACGCGCTCTCGGTATCGGTCAGCGTCGGCGGCGCCGATACCAGCCGCCACGGACAGCATGCGCCGCGCCGCATTCCGCTCACTCCCGAACTCCTCCGCACCGCATTCGCGGACTCGCAGGCGCGCACCCTGCTCCTCCGGGCGCGCACGGCGCGCCTCGAGCAGGACTCGGCGCTCGTCTCCTACGACGCGACCACGTACCAGCGCATCTCCGCCGGCCTCGGCATCGGCAGCATCGGCCGCGACCGGCTGATGTTCCGTCACGAGGACGCCACGCGCGTGCGCTGGCAGCGCGGCGTCGGCGCCTGGGTGGAACTGAAGGGCGCCCGCACGGCCATCCCCATCGCGCCCGCCGAAGCGCAGGACTCGGCGGACGCCGGCATGAACGACGACGACATGGGCACCATCCCGTACTACCCGGGCTACGAGTCGCTCTGGATCGGAAGCGGCGTGGCCAAGGCGCAGGTGGACGAACGGGAGATCGTGCACCCGCTCGCCGAAGGAGCGGAGGCGTACTACACGTACGCCACCGGCGACTCGATGAGCTTCCGCCTCCCCGACGGCAAGGTCGTTCGGCTTCGCGAGCTCAAGGTGCGCCCGCGCCGCCCCAAGTGGAACGTGGTCGTCGGTTCGCTCTGGTTCGACGTTGCCACCGGGCAGCTCGTGCGGGCGGCGTTCCGCATGTCCATCCCGATGGACATCTGGGCGGTGGTCGCCGACGAGAGCAAGGCAGACGGCGACTCGAGCGACGACGTGCCCGGATGGGTCAAGGTGATGATGTCGCCGATGCGCGCGCAGGTCACCGCGGTCGCCATTGAATACGGACTCTACAATGGGCGGTTCTGGCTGCCCAGGCTGCAGAGCGCGCAGGGCGACGCGCAGGTGAGCTTCATGCGCGTGCCGTTCAGCATGCAGCAGACCTACCAGTACGCGTCGGTGAACGGGCGCGACTCCCTGCCGCCGATCGCCGTGCGCACGTCGGACATTCCCGACTCGCTCCCCGAGGCGGTGAAAGACAGCATCCGCGAGGAGCGCCACATCGCGGAGCGCGCCGCACGCGATTCCGTCCGCAAGGGGCTGAAGCCGCGCCCCGTCGCCCAGTGCGACACGGCGAAGTTCACCACGGAAACGCGGCTGGAGCACGACGGCCTGCTGCGCGTTGCCTATCAGGTGCCTTGCGACCAGTCGCAGCTCGCCACGTCGCCGCTCCTGCCCAAGTCCATCTACGATCCGGGCGAGGAGATCGCCGGTGCTGCCGAACGCGACGCGCTGATCGCGCAGGCGCTCTCGCTCTCGGCGCAGGCCCACTTCGCGCCCGTGCCGCCCACGCTCCACTACGGCCTGGACATGCTGCGCTTCAACCGCATCGAAGGACTGTCGGCCGGCGCGCGCGTGGACGAGCAGTTCGGCGCCGGCTATGCGGGAACGCTGACGGCGCGCCTCGGCGTGGCCGACCTGGAGCCGAATGCCGAGCTGAACGTGAACCGCAGCAACGGCGCCACCACCATCGGCCTCACGGGCTACAACCGCCTGAACGCCGTCGGCGACTGGGGAGATCCGCTGAGCTTCGGCAGCTCGCTGTCGGCGCTGCTGTTCGGCCGCGACGAGGGATTCTACTACCGCAGCTCGGGCGTGGAGCTCACGGGCACCAACACCCGCGGCCTGAACTACGACTGGCGGCTGTTCGCCGAGCAGGAACGCAGTGCGGCGGTGAAGAACCACTGGTCCATGGGCGTGCCGTTCATCCCCAACATCACGGCGCGGCGGGGCAACTACGCCGGCGGCGCGCTGCGCGTGCGCGGCAGCCACGGCGAGAATCCGCTGGGGTTCCGCGTCCTTTCCGATCTGCGGCTCGAGGCCGCGACGGGCGATTCGGCGTACGGCCGCGGCTCGCTGGAATTGAGCTTCGCCGACGCGGCCGGCCCGTTGGCCGGCAACATCACGCTGTCGGGCGGGAGCTCCGTGGGGTCCGTGCCGGCGCAGCGGCTCTGGTACCTGGGCGGCGCGCCCACCATCCGCGGGCAGCAGCCCGACACGCTGCAGCGCGGCAACGCCTACTGGTTCACGCGCGCCGAGCTGGGGCTCAGCCGCTCCGACTTCCAGCCGTCGCTGTTCGGTGACTTCGGCTGGGTCGGCGACCGCACGCACATGCGCGACGTGGGCCGTCCGATGAGCGGTGTCGGCGCCGGCGTGGGCGTCCTCGACGGCCTCATCCGGTTCGACCTCGCTCGCGGGCTCTACCCGCGCCGGCAATGGCGGGCGGATCTCTACTTGACGGCGCGCTTCTGATCGTCGCAAGACTCCGGGGCCCGGTCCGCCGGGCCCATCCCGTTTCCTGCTCTCCATGACCTCCGCGTCCGTCAAAGTCGGGTTCACCGCCCTCCGCGCCAATCCGCTCCGCACCCTGCTCTCCACGCTCGGCGTGATCATGGGCGTGGCGGCGCTCGTGTCCGTGCTGTCACTGGGCGACGGCATGGAGCGGTTCGCGCGCGCGCAGATCGACCAGACCTCGTCCCTGCAGTACGTGCAGGTGCGCGCGCTCACCACGCGCGAGGTGGACGGCCAGTCGTTCCCGCGCGACGACGTCCGTGTGTTCGCGCTCGACGACGCCGATCGCTTGCGGCGCGCACTGACGATGCCGGCGGAAGTCGCACTGCTCACGAACGGCAGCGGGCTCGTGCGCCGCGGGGCGGCGCCGGCTCGCGGCGCCACCGTGCTCGCCACCGTTCCCGCGCTGGCCGCGATGCGCGGCCTGAAAATGCAGGCGGGGCGATTCCTCGACGATCGGGAGACGCGCGACGGCAGTCCCGTGGTGGTGCTGTCGTACGGCCTCGCCCGCGCCCTCGCCGGCGAGGCGCCTCCGGCGTCGCTCCGCGATTCGACGGTCACCGTCCAGAGCGCCGAACGGCGCGTCGTCGGCATCGTCGCACCGGGCGCCGATTCCACGGCGTTGCAGGCATTCGTTCCGCTCACTGGCGCCGAGTCGGCCATGACGCCGGCGGCCGCGCCCCGCGTGCCGTCCATTCTCGTCCATGTGGACAGCGTGAATCAGGTGGACGACGCGCGCGCCGCCGTGGAACGCTGGCTCGCGGCCGGCGACCCGGCGTGGAAGACGCGCGTGAGCGTGGCCACCAATCAGTACCGCATCGGGCAGGTGGAGCAGGGGCTCCTGCTGTTCAAGCTCCTCATGGGCGCCCTCACCGGCATTTCGCTGCTCGTGGGCGGCATCGGCATCATGAACGTGCTGCTCGCCAGCGTCGCCGAGCGCACGCGGGAGATCGGGATCCGCCGCGCCACCGGCGCCCGCCAGCGCGAGATCATGACGCAGTTCCTCGCCGAGTCGGTCGCGATCTCGGGCGTAGGCGCGATCCTGGGCGCCGGACTCGGCGTGGGCGCAGCGTACGCGGTCACGGCCATCATGCGCATGCGCACGCGCGCCACGGTGTACGCCGGGCTGTCGTGGAGCACGCTGGCCGTGGCGGCGCTGGCGTCGCTCGCGGTCGGCATCGGATTCGGATTGTACCCGGCCGTGAAGGCGGCGCGCCTCTCGCCCATCGACGCCATCCGGCACGAGTAGCCCGCCGTTTACTTTCTGCCGCGGCGCGCGCAGGTTGTTAGCCAATGCCAACCGCCCGGCCGCGCCGATCGCCCTCCGCGCCCTCTCCGCAGCCAACGCCGGCGCCCGCCGCCGTTCCCGCGCGGTGCGCCTGGGCAACGTCGCCGCTCGGCGTGGCGTACCACGATGCCGAGTGGGGCGTGCCCGTGCACGACGACCGCGTGTTCTTTGAATTCCTGACGCTCGAGGGCGCGCAGGCCGGGTTGAGCTGGGAGACCATCCTCCGCAAGCGCGACGCCTATCGCGCCGCGTTCGCCGCATTCGATCCGGCGGCCGTGGCGCGATTCACCCCCGCACGCGTCGAGAAGCTGCTCGCCGATCCGGGCATCGTCCGCAACCGGTTGAAGGTGGAGAGCACGGTCACGAATGCGCGCGCCTTTCTGAAGGTGCAGCGCGAATTCGGCAGCTTCGACGCCTACGTCTGGCGGTTCGTGGACGGCGCGCCGCTGGTGAACCGTCGCCGATCGTCACGCGACGTGCCCGCGCGCACCGAACGCTCCGACGCGCTGAGTCGAGACCTCGGGCGGCGCGGCTTCCGGTTCGTGGGCACCACGATCTGCTACGCGTTCATGCAGGCGGTCGGGCTGGTGAACGACCATCTCGTCACGTGCTTCCGGTATCGGGCGCCGTGAGCGATTCCGATCGCATCGTCATCCCCGCCGAGACCACGACGGCGATCATCGCCGCCATCGTCGGGCTCATCACGCTCAACTATCTGCCGGTGGGTGGATTCTACGACGACGGCCTCTACACGATTCTCGCCAAGTCGCTGGCCACCGGGCACGGCATCCGATTCCTCAACCTGCCGGGCGCGCCGGCCGCGGTGCACTATCCGCCGGGCTACCCCATGCTGCTGGCGGTGCTGTGGAAGCTCGGGCCGGCATTTCCGGCCAACGTGCTCTGGTTCAAGCTGCTGAACGTCGTGCTGCTCGCCGCGATCGCCTGGACGAGTTGCCGCTACGCCGTGCGGGTGCTGCAGCTCTCGCCATGGCTCGCCGTGCTCGCGACGCTCCTCGGCACGATCACCATCCCGATGCTCGTGCTCACCACGCTGGTGCTGTCGGAGCCGCTCTTCCTCGCGCTGCTCGTGCCGGTGCTGATCCTGGCCGAGCGCATGACCCGCGAGGGGCCGGTGCGGCGGCAGGCGGTGTTCCTCGGCGCGATGAGCGCTGTCGTGATGCTCGTGCGGAGCATCGGCGTCGTGCTCGTGGTCGCGGTGCTGGTGATGTGGCTGTGGCGGCGCCACCGGCGCGCCGCGGCGTGGTACGCGGCGTCGGCGCTGGTCGTCGCGCTGCCGTGGCTCGTCTGGTCGTCCGTGCACGCGCACGACGTGGCGCCGGTGCTGCGCGGATCGTACGGCAGCTACTTCGGGTGGTTCCTCGACGGGCTGCGCACCGGCGGGCTGCCGTTCCTGGTCGCGACGGTGCGCGTGAACGTGCGGACGCTGTTGCTCGGGGTGGCGGCGTCGTTCCAGTTCCGGGCGGGAGCGGCGGCGGCCTACGCCACGGCGCTCGCGGTGGTGTTGATGCTGGCGTATGGCGCACGGTGCGCGCGCGACCGCGCGCCGGTGACGCTGGTGTTCCTGGGATTGTACCTCGCGGTGGTGATCGCCTGGCCCGATCAGCCGCTGCGTTTCGTGTGGGGCATCTGGCCTCTCCTCATGGCGCTGCTGCTCGCGCCGCTCCAGACGCTGCAGAAGGCCGGCGGTGCGCCGCGCCCGCTGCGGATCGCCGTCGCCGTCGTGGCGCTGGCGCTCGTGCCGGGACTCCTGCGGTACAACGGGCGCGGGTATGGCGGCCGGTGGTGGGAGAGCATTCCGCGGACCATGACCGGCCACGCGCAGCCGGCGATCAGCTGGGTGCGCGCGCACGTCCGCGCCGGCGAGGTCGTGGCCGGCGAGGCGGAACCGATGCTCTATCTGTACGCCGACCGGCTGGCGGTGCCGGTGGCGCCGTTCACCGCCGTGCAGTACCTGCGCAGCCGCACGCCGCAGGAGAACGCGGACGACCTGCGCCGGATCCTCGAGGCGACCGGGGCGCGCTACGTGGTCGTGCAGTCCAACGACGAACTCGAGGCGGCGCGCACGCTGGCCGCCGACACCGCGTCGGCGGTCCGGCTGACGCCGGCGGACAGCACGCAGGACCTCTACGTCTTCGGCGTCGCCGCCGCGCCGCGGCGCTCAGCGATTCGCTGAGCGCGCACAGGCCGCGAGCATGCGCCGCGGCGCCAGCGCGTGCGGATAGAGCGCCCGCGCCGCACCGGCGTGCTCCCGCACCAGGTCGCACCGCCCGCGCGACTCGGCCGCTTCGGCCAGACGCATCTGGATGCGATAGCTGCCCGGATCCTCGCGCGCCGCGGCCGCGACGGCGCCGCGCTCGTACTGCTGCATCGCGTCCACCATGAAGGCGCTCCGGACCGCGGCCAGCGCCCCCAACCCCAGCACCGCGCCCACGAGCGCCGCGCGTCCGCGCGCGCCCAGCTCCACCACGCGGCGCCGCGCCGGACTGCGGAGCGCGCCCAGCGCCGCGAAGACGATGAGCGCCGGGGCGGGAAGCAGCAGCACGGCGTCGAACGCGCCCACGATCGTCGTCGCGATCACCACGCCGGCGAGCCCCAACCCCCGCAGGTACGCATCGAGATCCTCGGCCACCAGCATCTGCCGGCCCGCGTCGGCGAGCAGCAGCAGCAGGGCCAGCGCCAGGACGATCGCCGCCAGCGGCCCGCGCTCCGATGCGAACGCCATCCAGTCGCTGCTCGGCCACGGGTTGTCGGTCATTCGCGTGTCTTCGTTGAGCGACGGATCGCCGGGCTTCACGATCGCCGGATAGGCCACCGGCCAGTTGCCCGGGCCGACGCCAAGCACCGGGTGCTGCATCGCCAGCCGGAGCGAGTTGGTGTACTGCAGCAGCCGGCCGCGCCCGCTGCCGGCCCTGTAATCGGTCATGCTCTTTACGGAATCCAGATAGGGCGACGCGCTCCGCCAGTCGAGCGAATTCGGCAGGAACACGGCGGCCCCCACCGTCGCCGCCACGACGAGCAGGTTGAGCAGCAGGCGCCGCCGCATCCCCACCGCCTGCCAGCGCACGCGGGCGCGCCAGACCGCGGGCAGGAGCACCACGACGCACGCCGCGAGCGCCACCCACGCCGCGCGCGTGCGCGACAGCACGAGCACCGCCGACACGATCGCCAGCGCGGCGGTGGCGATCACCGACGACAGCCGGCGCCGCGCGCCCACCGCCGCGATCACGAGCAGCGGCGTGGCGATCGCGGCCAGGTGAGCCACGAAATTGCGGTTGCCGAGCGTGCCCCCGGGGGCGCGGTTGAGGCTGAACCGCACCGAGTCGACGCCGTACGCCTGCAGCAGCGCCGTCACCGCCGTGGCGAGCACGGCCAGCACCAGCAGCGCGACCACGGTGCGGGCCCGGCGCGGGTTGCCGGCGACGATCGCCGTCACGCTCCAGAAGAGCACGAGGCTCGACCAGGTCACCGCCAGCGCCCGCGCCGCGAGCCAGTAGTTGGCGGCGAACAGCGCCGACAGCGCGCTCAACCCCAGGAAGACGGCGAGCAGCAGGTCGACGCCCGACAGGGCGAGCCGCCGCCGGCGGATGACCAGCGGCAGCGCCACGAGCAGCGCCGTCGCGTGCAGCACCAGCTCCTTCGGAATGAAGAACCGGTCGAGGTCGAAGCTCTTGTACGGCGCCGCGGCAAGGCCCACGCCGAACGCACCGGCCGCGAGCACGAGCACGGCGAGCAGGGCGACGACGGACGACGACGTGCCGGCGTGGGGAGAAGAGTGGGTGGTGGATTCCATGACGTGGTGGGAACGCCGGCGTTCTGCGACGCGTCTCTGCAAGGTACATTGGACCCGCGCGGCACGCACCGCCGCGTCCGCCATCACCGAGGAGGCAGGGGATGTCCACCGTACCACGGTTCGTCCGCGCCGGCGCGCTGCTGGCTCTCGCCGCCGCGGCGCTGGGCGCGCAGACACAGACGCCCGTGCGCGCGCGGCAACTGGGCGTGGCGCCGGGCATCTTCCAGCCCGGCGCGAACAATGCAATCACCGACGTCGCCGGCGTCCTCGTGGGGCAGACGACGGTGGACGACGGCGACTCGATTCACACCGGCGTCACCGCCATCCTCCCGCACGCCGCGAACATGTTCCTGCAGCGAGTGCCGGCGGCGATCTACGTGGGCAACGGCTTCGGCAAGCTGCTCGGCGTCACGCAGGTGGGCGAGCTGGGTGAGATCGAGACGCCGATCCTCCTCACGTGTACGCTGTGCGTGTGGCGCGCCGCCGACGCGATGGTCGCCTGGATGCTGGCGCAGCCGGACATGCAGAACGTCAAGTCCATCAACCCGGTGGTCGGCGAGACCAACGACGGCACGCTGAACGCCATCCGCTCGCGTCCCATCAAGCCGGAAGACGTGGTGCACGCCATCGAGTCGGCGCACGGCGGGGCGGTGCAGGAGGGGAGCGTGGGCGCCGGGCGCGGAACGATCGCGTTCGGATGGAAGGGCGGGATCGGCACATCGTCGCGCGTGCTCCCGCAATCGCTCGGCGGGTGGACCGTGGGCGTCCTCGTGCAGACCAACTACGGCGGAATCCTGCAGGTCGACGGCGTGCCCGTGGGCAAGGAACTGGGGCAGTACTCGTTCCGGCGGAACATGGAGAATCCGCACGGCGACGGCTCGTGCATGATC
Source organism: Gemmatimonadaceae bacterium (assembly GCA_036393095.1). Classification (GTDB taxonomy): domain Bacteria; phylum Gemmatimonadota; class Gemmatimonadetes; order Gemmatimonadales; family Gemmatimonadaceae; genus JAGWRI01. Next base: position 30,607 of record DASVWS010000103.1, read on the forward strand.
GTCGTGGCCACCGATGCGCCGATTCTCGATCGCAATCTGCGCCGCCTGGCCAGGCGCGCCATCATGGGGCTCGCCCGCACGGGCTCGTTCGCCGCCAACGGATCGGGCGACTACGTCATCGCCTTCTCGGCGAATCCGTCGCTCGTGCGCGGCGCCGACCAGCGCCGGCCCGACGTGACCGAGTTGACCAACGATGAGATGTCGGGGCTGTTCGAGGGCGTGGTCGAGGCGACGGAGGAGGCGATCTACAACTCCCTCTTCATGGCCACCCCGGTCACCAACCAGGGCCGCACCGTGCACCCGCTGCCGATCGACAGCGTGCGGACGATCCTGAAGCGGTACGGGCGCTAACTGACGACTGAAGACTGAACACTGATGACTCTAGACAGTTGGCAGTCAGCAGTTGGCAGTCCGCAGTCGTCGGTCTTCAGTCTCGATGGGTCACAGACACTTCATGACGTTCGGATTCCCCCCGTACGTCATCTCGAAACTCTGCGCCGGCACCGAGTCCCCGCTCACCGTGAACGTCATCGTCCTGCCGTTCGTGTGCCCGGTGTAGCGGGCCGGGAACTTGGGAACCAGCGAGTCGTTGGCGGGAACCGGACCCGGCCCCGTGCGGATATACAGGCCGGACAGATCGAAGTCGCCGTGCGAGTCGAGCAGCAACGGCGCGCCGATCCGTCCGGCGGCGCAGTCGAATTCGACGTCGGCACCGCTGTCGGCAACGACCATCCCCGCGTGCAGTCCGCCCCAGTTGCCCAGGGGGACGCGGACGGGGGCGTTCGTGGGACAGGCTGCGGCGGCCGTCGACAGGCAGAGAATCGTGGCCGCCGCTCGGAAGGCGCGCGGACGCGTGAAGCGCATGGCTGATATTACCCCCGTTTCCGCAGAAAAATCCGCACTTCCCCATATGCACACCGCGGCTTTCGTGACATATTCGGTGCGCGGTACCTCAGGGCCTCTCTGGAGCATCGGGCTGCCCATCGCGGTTCACCAAACTCGGGGCCACACTCATGACGTCTCCCACACCTGAAGACCTCTTCCGCGCCGAGAAGGAACGCTCGCAAAGCGAGCGCGGCTCCACGCACGCGCAGCTCCTGGCCGAAGCCAAAGCCGCCTTCGACAAGTTGATGGCCGAAGGGCAGGCGGCGCGGAAGAGCGGACGTCCCCGCAAGAACCCGCTCCCGCCGCTCAAGGCGGCAGTGCCCGCCGCTCCTCCCAAGAAGCCCGCGGCGAAGGCCGCCAAGCCGGCCGCGAAGCACAGCGCGAAGAACCACGCGAAGAAGACGGCCAGGAAAGCCGCCCCCGGGAAATCGGCGAAGAAGGCCGCCAGGAAACCGGCGAAGAAAGCCGCCACCCGTAAGCCGGCCGCGCGCAAATCCGCCGGGAAGAAAGCGCCCGTGAAGAAGGCAGCCAGGCACGGCAAGCGGCGCTGATGCGCGGCCCCATCCACCGGTGATGTCGTCTCCGCTCGATCTCGACCAGGAGGCGATGCGCCGTCTCGGCCGCCAGGTGGCCGACCTCGTGTCCGAGCACCTGGCCTCCGTGCGCGACGAGCCGGTGCAGCATTCGCTCGACCGCCGCGCCGCGAACCGCGCGGTGGCCCTGCCGACGCACCCACCCGAGCAGGGCTCGTCCTTCGATGACATTCTGGCGACGCTGCGCGAGCGCGTCTTTCCCTATCACGCGCGCGAGCCGCACCCGCGGTTCATGGGCTACGTGCCCAGCGCGCCCACCTTTCCCGCGATCGCCGGCGACTGGATCGCCACCGGGTACAACTTCTTCGCGGGCGTCTGGTCGGTGGCCGCCGGACCCAACGAAGTCGAGCTCACCGTGCTCGACTGGTTCCGCCAGTGGCTCGGCATGCCCGAAGGCTCGCGCGGACTGCTTACCTCAGGTGGCTCCAACGCCACGCTCACGGCGGTGGTCGCCGCGCGGCACGCGGCGGTCACGCCGCAGGGTGGGGAGCCGCCCGAGCTTTCGCGGCTCGTGCTCTACGGCTCCGACCAGGCGCACTCGTCGGTGGCGCGCGCGGCGTGGATCGCCGGCATTCCCCGCGCCAACGTGCGCGCGGCGCCGAGCGACGATCGGTTCCGCCTGCGCGTGGACGCGCTGCGCGAGCAGATCGCGCGCGACCGCGCTGCGGGATTCGTCCCCTTCCTCGTCGGCGCCAACGCGGGCGCCACGAACACCGGCGCGGTGGATCCGCTGCCCGAAATCGCGGAGCTGGCGGCCGCCGAGCGCCTCTGGTTCCACGTCGACGCCGCGTACGCCGGCTTCGCCATTCTCACCGAACGGGGGCGCGCCCTGCTCGCGGGCATCGAACGCGCCGACAGCGTCACGCTCGATCCGCACAAGTGGCTCTACGTCCCCTTCGAGTGCGGATGCCTGATGGTGCGCGAGCCGGCGCGGCTCCATGCGGCGTTCCACGTGCTCGCCGATTATCTGAAGGACGTCGAGGCGCGCGACGAGGACGTGAACTTCGCCGACTACGGCGAGCAGCTCACGCGCTACTCGCGGGCGTTCAAGGTGTGGGTGTCGGTCACCTACTTCGGGCTCGCGGCCATTCGCCGGGCCATCGACGGCTGCCTCGATCTCGCCGCGCACGCCGAGCGCCTCGTGCGGCAGGCGCCGGAGCTCGAGGTGCTCTCGCCGGCGCAGTTCGGCGTGGTGTGCTTTCGCGTGCACCCGCCCGGCCTGGACGACCCGGCGGCGCTCGATGCGCTGAACGAGCGGGTGAACGCGGCGGTGAACGCCACGCAGCGCGTGCTGATGTCGTCCACCCGGCTGCGCGGCGCGTATTCGCTGCGGCTCTGCATCCTCAACTTCCGCACCACACCGGCCGACGTCGACGAGGTGATCGCGCTCGTGCGCGAGTGCGCCGGCGCCGAACGGCAGCACGCCGGGTAGTTCGCGGTCCGCTCAGCAGGGCAGGGCGAGCCGCGCCTCGCACCCGCGCGCGTCCTTCCGGTCCACGAGCGACAGGCTGCCCCCGTGCGCTTCGGCAATCTGCTGCGACAGCACGAGCCCGATCCCGGTGCCGCCGGGTTTCGTGGTGAAGAAGGGGACGAAGAGGTTGTTCGTGTTCGGCAGGCCGGGTCCGTCGTCCTGCACCGTGAGCTCGAACAACGCGCGCTCGCGCGTCCACGAGATTCGCACGCCGCCGCCGGTTTCGAGTGCCGCGTCCACCGCATTGCGGACGAGGTTGATCAGCGCCTGGTCGAGCTGGTCGCCGTCGGCCAGCAGCGTGACCTGCGGGCCGGGCAGCACCTCCACCGGCAGCCGCGTCTCGAGCGCCGCAATGCGGTTCACCCACGCGCCCACGCTGATCGGCGCCAGCCGCGGCGCCGGCAGCTTGGCAAGCCTGGTGTACGACGCCAGGAAGCGCGTCAATGCTTCGGATCGATTCGCGATCACGCCCATGCCGCGCCGCATGTCGTCGCGCGTCGCGTCGTCCGGCGTCTTCCGCTCGAGCAGGTTCTGGAACTGCTCGGCGAGCGACTTGATGGGCGCGATCGAGTTGTTGATCTCGTGGCCGAGCACGCGAATCAGCCGCTGCCACGCCTTGCGCTCTTCCTCGCGCAGGGTGCGGCTCACCTCGGCCAGCACCACGAACGTGTGCGGGCGGCCGCCCTGGCGGAACGCGCCGCGCCGCACCTCCCAGCGTCCGCGCTGCCCGCCCAGCGCCAGCTCGACCACGCGCGGGGCCTCGCCCGTGAGGCACTCGGCCAGCCCCAGCTCCCCGGCGCGCTGTCCGAGCAGGTCGTTGGGCGTGCCGCCCAGCAGCCGCTCCCCCTCCGGGTTGACGAGCCGCAGCGCGCCCGTGTCGTCGAACGCGAACACCGCCACGTCGATCTCCGTCATCACGCGCTGGAGCAGCGTCGTCGCTTCCAGCGCGCCCAGCCGCCGCTCGCGCAGCTCGTCCATGAGCCGGTTCAGCTCGCGCATCGCCATGCCGAGGGCGTCCTGGCTTCCCGCGCGGCGGCCGCGCAGCGAATAGTCCTCGGCCCGGATCGCCGCCAGCATCTGGAAGAGCGTCTGCAGCGGGCGAACGACACGGTGGCGCAGCGCGCTCGCGAGCACGAGCCAGAGCACGATGAGCAGCACGGTGAGCGTCCACTGCAGGCGGGGCTCGAAGCCGCCGGCCCACAGCAGCGCCAGCGCGATGATCAGCGCCGGCAGCGGCGAGAGCAGCGCCAGCAGGGTGACCTGCCGCTCGTGCGAGGGCATGTCGCGCGCTAGAGGTCGTGGTGCTGCAGCCGGCGGTAGAGCGCGCTGCGCGAGAGACCGAGCGCCTTGGCAGCCTGGCTGACGTTCCCTTCGTGCCGTGCCATCGCCTTCTGGATCAGCACGCGCTCCACGTCTTCCAGGCTCATCTCCTCGAGCGACGGCGCGGCGCTGCCGGACGCGGCGTGCAGCGCCAGATCGGCGGCCTGCACGGCCTCACCGTGCGCGAGCAGCGTGGCCCGCTCCACGGCGTGCGCCAGCTCGCGCACGTTGCCGGGCCAGGCGTAGTGCAGCAGGGCCTGCATCGCTTCAGGGGTGAACTCGCGCACCGGGCGGCCGTAGTGCGTGGCGAAGCGATCGAGGAAGTGCTTGGCGAGCAGCGGGATGTCGTCGCGGCGTTCGCGCAGTGGCGGGAGATGGATCTCCACCGTGTTGAGCCGGAAGAACAGGTCCTCACGGAACCGGCCGGCGGCGACTTCGGCGCGCAGGTCGGCGTTGGTCGCGGCCAGGATGCGCACGTCCACCCGGCGCGTCTTGGAGGACCCCACGCGCTCGAATTCGCCGGTTTGCAGGACGCGTAGCAGCTTGGCCTGCTGCGCGGGAGAGAGGTTCGCGATCTCGTCCAGGAAGAGCGTGCCGCCGTCGGCCAGCTCGAAGCGTCCCACGCGGTCGGCCTTGGCATCGGTGAACGAGCCCTTCACGTGTCCGAACATCTCGCTTTCGAACACGCCTTCGGAGAGGCCGCCGAGGTTCACGGTGACCATCGGTCGTGCGCGGCGCGTCGAGGCGGCGTGCAGCCAGTTCGCGACGACTTCCTTGCCCGTGCCGTGCTCGCCGGTAATCAGGGCGCTCGCATCCGAAGGGCCGATGCGCTCGATGAGACGAAGCACGGGCTGCATGGCGGCTGACTGGGCGATCAGCGGCGGCGCTCCCTCCGGGCGAAGCGTGCGGTTCTCGCTCTCGAGCCGCTGGCTGCGGCGGATGGCGCGCCCCAGCTCGACCTGCGTGGCCAGCACGTGCAGCAGGCGCGCGTTGTTCCACGGCTTCTCGATGTAGTCGCGGGCGCCGAGCTTGAGCGCGGCCACGGCGCCTTCGATGCTGCCCCATGCGGTCATGACGACGACGGGCAGGGTGGCGTCGAGCGTCTGCAGGCGCGTCAGCAGGTCGAGTCCCTCCACGCCGCCCGTGGTGTCGCGCGTGTAGTTCATGTCCATGAGCAGCGCGTCGAAGTCGCGCGTGCTCACCGACGCCGCCACGGCGTGCGGCGACGTGGCCGTCTCGACGTCGTAGCCCTCGCCGCGGAGCAGCAGTCGGAGCGCTTCGAGCACGTCGCGGTCGTCGTCAGCGACGAGGATGCGGGGGGTCGGGGGATGACTCATGCGGGAACGTTATCCGAATGGCCCGAGGAGAGCCACGGGAGGTGGGCGGCGTCGCCGTGCCGCGTGCCGGTCACTCGTATCGCAGTGCGACCATCGGGTCGATCTTCGTTGCCCGGCGCGCCGGGAGATAACAGGCGATGAGCGTGACCGCGATCAGCACCGCCGAAACGCCGGTAAAGGTCGGCACATCCCGCGGCGTGACGCCGAACAGCATCCCGGCCAGGAACCGCGACAGCGCCAGCGAGAGCGCAATGCCGCACACGGTGCCCAGCAGGGCGAGCCCCATCCCCTCGCGCAGCACGAAGCCCAGCACACGCCCGCGGTCGGCGCCGAGGGCCATGCGAATACCCAGCTCCTGAGTGCGCTGTGCGACCTGGTACGCCATGACGCCATAGAGGCCCACGGCGGCGAGCACGAGCGCGAGCGCGGCGAAGGCGTCGATCACGATGGAATCGAACCGGCGCGGGGCCACGAACTGGTCGAGCTGGTCCTGCATCGGCGCCACCGAAGCGCCGAGTTGCAGTGGATCGTAGCCGGCGATCATGCGGCGGATCGCGGCCAGGAGGGGAGCCGTGTGGCCCGTGTACCGCACGGCAATGCCGTAGGGCGACGCCGATGCCTGCGTGATCGGTGCGTAGATCTGCGGGAGGCGGGGGTGCGCGGAGCCGGGCAGTTGCAGATTCTCGACGATCCCGACGATCGTCGCGTCGCCCCTCCGGTCGCCGATGAACACCGTCTTCCCGATCGCCCGCTTCCCTGGATAGAGCGTATTGGCGGCGGCCTCGCTCACGACTGCCACGCGCTCGCTCCCCGCCTGGTCGCGGTCGTCGATGAGCCGCCCCGCCACGAGTTCGGAGCCGAACGCGCGCATGTACTCCCCGCTCACGCGCTCGACGGCGATCGGCGGGGAGATCTTCCGCGACCCCGGGAGCATCATCTGCGTCGTCATCCGGTATCCGCCCAGGCTCGGCGCGTCGGCGTACCCGACCGCCGTCACCCCCGGCATCGCGCGGATCGCGTCGGCCGTGCGATCGAAGAACTGCATCGCCAGCGAATCGCTCGGAAACGCCTTGCGGGTGAGATACAGGTCGAGTTCGAGCGCGTGCGCCGGCTCGAACCCGACATCCACCGCCACCGCCCGCGCGAAGCTGCGCGTGAGCAACCCCGCGCCCGCGAGCACGACCAGCGCCGTGGTCAGCTCGGCCACCACCAGCGCCTGGCGGATGCGCCGCTGCACCGCCGTCCCGGTAGCGCGCACCCCGCCCGCCTTGAGCCCCCGGAAGGTGTCGCCGCCCGTGGCGGCAAACGCCGGAATCAACCCGAACACCACCCCGGTGAGAATCGAGAGCGCAGCCGCGAATGCCAGCACCGTAGCGTTCACGTGGATGTCGCCCACGCGCGTCAGGCTGGCCGGGCTGATCCGCAGGAAGAATCCCAGCGTCCAGAGCGGAATGAGCAACCCCAGCGCGCCCCCCGCCACGCTCACCACCACGCTCTCCCAGAGCAGCTGCCGGGCCAACCGCCAGCGCGACGCGCCGAGCGCCGCCCGCACCGCGAACTCGCGCTGACGCGCCGCTCCGCGCGCCAGCAGTAGGTTGGCCACGTTGGCGCAGGCGATGAGCAGCAGGAACGCCACCGCGCCTAGCAGCATGAGCAGCGCGGGACGCATCTCGCCGTACAGCCGGTCGTGCAGCGTCATCAGCACCGGCGTCCGCGGGCTCTCCGCCGGCGCGCCCCTGGCCAGCGCCGGCACCGGCATGTGGGCGAGAATGGTCCCGACCTCTGCGCGCGCTGCGGCCATCGACACACCGTCCCTGAGCCGGCCTGCGATCTGCACGTAAAACGTGGTGCCGTTGTCCGGCGTCGAGTCCATCTGGATGGGCACCCAGAACCACGCATTCCTCGGCGCCGCGAATCCGGGCGGCATCACGCCCACCACCGTCACCGGGCGATCGTCGAGTTTGACCGTCTGCCCGACGATCGCCGGATCGGCGCCGAGCTGCCGCCAGAGGGTATCCGAGAGCACGACCAGGTCCGGCCCGCCGTCCACGTCCTCGTCGCCGCGGAACGTGCGGCCCAGCGCCGGACGCGCCTCGAACACCGAGAAGAAGGATGCCGAGACGCTCTGCCCGCCCACGCGAACGGGGGATCCGCCGATGCGGACCACGCGGCTCGTGCCGCCGTACATCGCCAGCCCGCTGAACGCCGGTGCGTGGCGCCACGCGTAGTAGTCCCGCACCCGGGCCACCTGCTGATCCTGGCCGTCCTGCCGTTCGGAAATCGACACGATCCGGTTCGCGTCCGGATACGGCAACGGCCGGAGCAACACCGCGTTCACGATCGTGAACAGCGTGGTCGTGGCGCCGATGCCGAGCGCGAGCGTGACGATCGCGACCGTGGCGAACAGCGGGCGGCGGGTCAGCGAGCGAAGCGCGAGGCGAAGACCTTCCATCAGCAGCCTCTCAGAACGTCCGGGCGGAAGGCTACCGATTCACCGGATCGGCCGGATGAATTCCATTGTGAACGGCGTTGGAGGGAAGCGCCGTGAATCCCGTTTCAGACGCTGGAGCCCGGAATCCGTGCCATCGGCCGGTATCCGCTCGAGCTTGAACAGAGTGGCCGGTCGTGGCCCGCCGCGCGCGAGCGCCCGGCCCGGCCACTCATACGATCCAGCCGTCCTTCAGGTTGATGATCCGGTTCCCGTACGCCGCGTTCGTCTCCGAATGCGTCACCTGGATGATCGTCGTCCCCTGCTTGTTGAGCCTGGTGAACAGCTCCATGATCTCCTTCCCCTGCGCGGAATGGAGATTGCCCGTGGGCTCGTCGGCGAGCAGGATCGCCGGCTGGTGGATCACCGCGCGCGCCACGGCCACGAGCTGCTGCTGGCCGCCGGAGAGCTGCCGCGGATAGAGATCCTTCTTCGCTACCATCCCGAACCGGTCCAGTGCGTCGGCGACGATCGCCTGCCGCTCCGACTTCTTGATGTCGCGGTACGACAGCGGAATGTCGAGATTCTCGGCCACCGTCAGGTCGTCGAGCAGATGGTACTGCTGGAACACGAACCCGACGTACTGCTTGTGCAGCGCCACGCGCCGCTTGGTGTCGAGCGCGTGCACCGCGTGGTCGAACAGGAAGTACTCGCCGCTCCAGGATCCGTCGAGCATGCCGAGGATCGCGAGCAGGGTCGACTTGCCGGCGCCCGACGGCCCCATGATCGTCACGAACTCGCCGGCGCCGATCTCCGCCGTGATCTGGCGGAGCACGAACGTCTGGCCGCCGGCGATGGGATAGCTCTTCTCGACGTTCCGGAGCGAGATCATCACGCGTGCGCCGGCACGGTCGGCTGCTCGTCCACCACGCGCCCGTCGAACAGGTTCACCGACCGATCGGCGTGCGCCGCGTACCGCGGGTCGTGCGTCACCATGCAGATCGTCGCGCCGTTGCGGTGCAGCTCGCGCAACAGATCCATCACCTGCTCGCCGTTCGCCGAATCGAGGTTGCCGGTAGGCTCGTCGGCGAGGAGGATCGCCGGGTCGCCCGCCACCGCGCGCGCCACCGCCACGCGCTGCTGCTGGCCGCCGGAGAGCTGCGCCGGGAAGTGCTTCACGCGGTGCGACATCCCCACGCGCTCCAGCGCCGCATGCACGCGCTCCTTGCGCTCGTTGGCGCTCATGCCGCGATAGGTCAGGGGCAGTTCCACGTTCTCGTACACGGTGAGATCGCCGATCAGGTTGAACGCCTGGAAGATGAACCCGATCTGCCGGTTGCGGACGCGCGCGCGATCGGCCGCGTCCAGCCCCGCCACCGCGTGGCCGTCGAGCAGGTACTCGCCGTCGCTCGGCGTGTCGAGCAGGCCCAGAATCGACAGCAGCGTCGTCTTGCCGCACCCGGACGGCCCCGAGATGGCGATGTACTCGCCCTGCTTGATCTCGAGATGCACGTCGGCCAGCGCGTGGGTCTCCACCTCGTCGGTGTAGAAGACTTTCTTGATGCCCTGCAGCTGGATCAGCGACTGCCCGTTCGTGGCCATGATGCTCTCCGAGTGAATGACGTCGTACCGTTGCGCGCCTGCCGCGCTACTGCCCCACGCGGCACTTCGGGCTGCACCGCACCCGATCCACCGCGTCCCACTGCGACATGTCCGACAGAATCACCGTGTCGCCGACCGCGAGGCCGCGCATGATCTCCACGGTGTTCACCGAGCTGCGCCCCAGCTCCACCTGCGTCCGGACGGCGTAGCCTCCACCTTCGACAACCTTGAACAGCCCGACGGTTCCCGACCCGGCGCCGTAGCCCGGCCGGCCCGTATACAAGACATTGTTCAGCCGCTCGATGGTGATCGTGCCGTCCACGCTCAGGTCGGGCACCGCGCCGGCCGGCAGGGGCCCGTCCAGCGCGACGTCCACCGTGACCGTCCCGTTCTGCGACGTGGGGTCCTTCCGCGACACGTGCCCGGGGATGATCCCGTTGTGTGTGTCCACCTGCGCCTTCTGACCTACGGAGACATCCTTGGCCTGGGTTTCGGGAATCCGCAACACCGCCTTCAACTTGCCGGGCTGGACGACCTTGGCCACGAGCTGGCCCTCCGTCACCCACTGCCCGAGCTCCAGCGTCTGATCCTCCTGCAGTACGCCGGAATCGCCGGCCCGGAGCAGGAGTCCCTTGCGCTTGTTCTCCTGCGCGTCCGCCATCGTCCGCAGCAGCTGCACCTGCGATCGCTGCGCCGCGATCTGCGAGTCGGCCTGCTGCCGCATGATCGCCAGCCGCTGGTGCTCGAGCTGCAACCGGTCCGACAGTTCCGACACCGACTGCCGATTCTCCGACACGTCGTTCGCCGCCGCCAGTCCCTTGATCGCCAGCGAATCGGTGGACCGCGCCTTGTTCTGCGCCTGCAGGTACTGCGTTTTCAGCGTCGCGATCGTCCCCTGCTCGGCGAGCTGCTGGCTGGCCAGGTCGCTCTGCATCTGGATGAGCTGCGACCGCGCCAGCGCCCAGTTCTGCTGCGCCGAGAGCGCGGCGATCTCCACGTCCGGATTCGACATCTCGATCAGCACGGTCTCCGGCGTGACGCGCTCGCCGGGCTGCACCACGAGGCGGTCGATGCGGCCGGTGGCCGCGGCCGTCACCTGGCGGATGTGCTCCGGCACCAGGTTTCCGGGGCCGCGCACCTCGATCACCATGTCGCCCTTGCGCACGGTGTCGGTCCACAGCGTGCCGCCGTCCACCGTCGGCGCGGCCGGCTTGAGGCGCGAAAGAAAGATCGTGATCGCGATGACGGCAACCGCGCCGACCGCGTACGTCACGTACTTCTTCGTGTTCTTCTTCTTGGGACGGGCAATGTCCACGCGAGTTCTCGTCGAGAGGGGTCAGGGTGTCGTCCCCCTCGGTAGGGCAAGGCGCGTGCCAGTGGAGGCGTGCGCCAAGTCCCTGTGTCTGGAGGGGTTAGACTCCGGGCGGCGCCAGAAGGTTTGAACCGCGTGTGCGGATGTGGGACTGCGCGTCCCACATCCGAACACTGGTGGCGCCGCCACCGCGTGGACTACGGCCGGCGGAGGCCGGAGGTGTCAGTTCCCGCCGCCAGTCCGTGACCAGACCAGCAGGACGCCGCACTGGCCGTCGGGGCGGCGATACGCCGGGGGCGTTCGCGTCGCATCGTAGAACTCGAGGCCGGCGACGTCGTTCGGGTTGATCCAGCTGATGTCCCCGTCGATGATGAACGTCCCGTCCACGAACACCTGCACGTAGCAGAGCGAGGTGCCGCCGTTGGCGACGAGGGCGTTCGGCCCCTCGCCGCGCAGGCTCACCAGATACTGCGAGTCCAGGTGCGGGCCGTACACCATGCGGAGCCCGGGGAAGTGCGTCGCCACGATCTCGCCGAGCGGGCGGTCGAGATTGCGGCGCAGCTGGTCGTGGGTCATGAAGTATCCCGCGCCGCGCTTGCGACGGGCTTCGAACTCCTGCATGCCCTCGCTCTGGAACACGGTGTCGTCCGACGCCTTCGCCGCGTGCGTCGTGTCGGTGTGTGCCGCGGCCTTCTGCGCGCCGGCAGGCACGGCGAACGCGGCAGCCGCGCAGGCGACGGCCATCGTGCCGAGCGCCTGGCCGATCCGGAATCCCCTCAACATGCGTACCTCCCGTGCGAGACACTCACGGCCACGCGTCCTCGCCCGCTTGGGGGATGGGCTGCGGAGGCCCGCGCGCCGGTGTCTTGCCGCAGGATGCGGGGGACAAGTGCTCCCGTCAATTCAGGTTGGGGGGCCTTGGAGCCGATCGCGTGACTCTGGTCACGGCGGGGCCGTTGCCTAAGTCGTCACATCACAGCGCTTTAAGCCGGTTGCATGGCGTCGGGAACATCAGGTGCACGGTTCTTGTAAGAGCACCCATGGGAGCCAGTGGAGGAACGTGGATGGCGGTCCGCCAATTCCTGCGAGCCATCAGTCTCGCGTCGGCGTGCTTGTCCGTTTCGGCGATTGCCGGCGCGCAGACCACGGGCCGGTTGACCGTCGGCGGCGGAAGCGCCACGGACGAGCGTGGAATCCGGTCGAACGCCGTGACGATGATTCCGAGCGTGACTTTTGCGGACGGCAGCGGCGCGCAGCTCTCGCTCGCCGGCAACGCCACGATGTTTCAGAACAACGACTGGTCGCTCGGCGGACTCCTCGGAGCACAGACGCGCGGCGCGCTGGGAGGCGGATTCGCGGTGTCGCTCAGCGCCGACGGCGACGCATCGCGCACGTCCTATGCGGCGACGTTCGCGACGGCGGACGTGACGCCGTCCCTCGAGTACGGCTGGCAGGCCGTGACGCTGTTCGCGGGAATGCGGGGGGCGGCCGGCTACACGGCAGTGTCGACGACGCAGCAGACCACGGGGCCGTTCCCGGGACTGCCCGGCAGGGCGACGACGGTGCTCGTCTCGCAGACGGCGACGCTGTACTCCCCCGACTACGGTGCCACCCTGCGACTGACGGGGAGCGACCCCACGGTCGGCGCCGAATTCGTCTACCGCGGCGAACCGATGCACGTGGGCGGGATTCGCGTCAACGACAACACGCTCACCGGCGCCCTCGTGGCGGGGCCGGTGACGCTGGTGGCTTCTGCCGGGCGGCGGGACGCGGTGGACGAGAAGCTCGACTACGGCAGCGGGAGTCTCGAGTACGATTTCGCGTCGGGATTGTCGTTGAATCTCGGAGCCGGACGATATCCATCCAACCGCCTGACCGGCGCGGCGGGCGGCAACTACGTGACGGCCGGGCTGTCGCTGAAGTTCGGCGGGGGCATGCCGTCTCATCGCTTGCCGCGGCCAGCGGGCGTGACGGCTCCACCGATCGGCATCACCCGGCTGGCGATCCGGGCGCCGGATGCACGCGACGTGGAAGTGGCTGGCGACTGGAACGACTGGACACCCGTCACGGCCATCCGCGCCGACAACGGCGTGTGGTACGCCGATCTGCGGATTCCGCCGGGACACTATCGATACGCGTTTCGAATTGACGGGCATGCCTGGCGGGTGCCCGAGGGGGCCGTTTCGGTCGACGACGGCTTTGGCGGCAAGTCCGCTTACGTCACGGTCCGCGACGTGAGCACTGTGGATTCACATCAGGAGGAGGAGAGACCATGAAGAGAGTGTCGATTGCGGTTGCCTTGCTGCTCGTGCCCGCGGCCCTGCTCGCGCAGGGACGGGGCACCGGCAGCGTGCAGGCGAGTGCGCACGCGAACGCGCAGGCGGACGCCCACGCGAACGCCCACGCGGCCATGAAGACCGACGCGCAGGCCACCGTGCCCTCGAACTTCAGTGCCGGCGCGCGCGGCAAGCTCGAAGCGACGTACGCCATGGCCCGTCAGCACAACCTGCCCGAAGCGGCGATTCAGCATCGCGTCGCGGAAGGGCAGGCGAAGGGCGCCTCGGAGGCGGCCATCGTGGCGGCGGCCGGCAAGGTGGAGGCGAACATGCAGGCCGCGCAGGAGGCGATGGTGAAGGCCGGGCATCAGCACCCGACCGACGCCGAGATCGAAAGCGCCGCCGGCGCCATGGACCGCGGCGCGAGCGCCGCGCAGATCGGCACGGTGGCATCGCACGCCCAGAACGGCCGCTCGCTTGATGTGGCCTTCGACGTGCTCACGAAGCTGAGCGAGAGTGGGATGCCGGTCACGACCGCGTTGGCGCAGGTGCAGGCGAAGCTCGATGCGAATGCGTCGAATGCCTCGATCGCTTCGCTCGTGTCAAAGGGCAAGGTCGGCGTGCACGTCGGCGGCGGCCGCTGACGCACCGCATCGTCGAGAGACCGCGATACTCGAACGCCGCCGGGGACACCCGGCGGCGTTCGCACGTTCGGACGGCATGATTCGCGTGACCTGCTACGGACGCCCCCCGCGCGGGAACACCGGGAAGCGCGTGCTGCCTCCATAGCCGCCCGGTGGCGGGAGGTAGACGCCCGGCGTCCGGCCGGGACCGTGGGGCTCGCAGTGGTCGCCGTCCACGCCACCCCCGCGAATCACGACGCCGATGATCGGCCCGATCCCGCCGAACACGCCGCCCTGCCCGCGCGGACCGCCATCGCCGGCGCCGGCCTTGCCGGGATCCTGCGGCGCGCTGCTCGGCCGCGGAACCGTGGCCACCGGGTCCGAGTTCTCGATCGGCGCGGGCGCCTGCGCCACGGTCTCGACCTGCGGCACGTGGTCGTCGGCCACTGCTTCCGGAATCGCCGTCGCGCGCAGATCCGGAGATGCGGAGGGCGCCGCTTTCGAGCCGGTGCTCTTGCGCAGTCGCTTCGCTTCGCGCAGTTCGGATTGCGGCGCCGTCTCCAGCCGGTCGAAGTTCGCGGGATTCACCCGCGGCGCCGCGAGATCGATCGTGCTCGTTGCGGCGAGCTTGAGATCGCGCTGCAGGTCCACGTCGTCGCGCGCCGCGGCGCGGTCGGCATGGCCGCACGACGCGAGCGCAACGGGCAGGGCGAGCGCGAGGAGAACGGGAAGTCGCACGGCGCCTCCTGGACTGCGGCGGGAGTGGACGTTCTGAACTGTATACAATAAGCCGTACGAAAAAACCCGCAAGCATCGCGTCGCGTCGTAAACCGGCTCGGGCGCGGGTTTAGCGAACCCGCGCACTCGACGCCGGCATGTACACCCCCGACGGCGCGTCGTAGACTGTTCGCCATGCAACGCATCCGCGCCGGATGGCTGTTCCCCGCGCTGGCCGTCGCCCTCGCCGCCTGCGCCGCGCCGCCGCCGGAGCGCGCGAGACTCACGCACGCGCAGGCCGAGGAGATCCGCGCCGAGATCCGCGACGAGGTGACGAAGGCCTACGATCTCTCGCGCCCCGACATCGCGGCGAACATGCTGAGCCTCTACCCCGACTCCGGACGCATCGTCTCGGCGACGGGCGGCCGGATCATCACCTCGCTCGACTCGCTCGCCGGCGGGATCCACTACTTCTGGGACAACGTCGGCCGCTACATGCAG
>DASVWS010000104.1:0-24888 GCA_036393095.1 Gemmatimonadaceae bacterium
CGAAGCGCGACGGACGTGGATGTGGACTACTTCCGGATCGCGTGGACACATCTGACGATCGACGATCGCGGCCGGATCGAGAGCGCCGACGCGTCGGGCACCACGGAAAAGACGCGTTCCGTACGAACTGCGCCGATGGACTTCGATTCGGCAGTCGCCGTGTTCGAGGCGCGCGACCGGGCGGGCCATGACGTCGGCGTGCTCTCGCCCGCGGCGTCGGCCGCCGACCGCGTCGGTTCCGCTTCGATCATCATTCGCTACAGCAGTCCGCGCCTGCGCGGGCGCGTGATCCTCGGCAAGACGGTTCCGTTCGGCCGGGTCTGGCGCACCGGCGCGAATGCGGCCACAGAGCTGTTCACCAACCGGCCGATCGCCATTGGGGGAAAGACGCTCGCGGCGGGAACGTACACACTCTGGACGATCCCGCAGGCGGACGGGGCCACGCTGATCGTGAATGGCCAGTACGGCCAGTGGGGCACGAACTACGATTCCACGCGGGACGTCGTGCGCGTGCCCATGCAGGCAAGGCGCGGGCAGCCGAAGCTGCAGGACTTCACGATCTCGATCGGCGGGGCCGGATCGCGCGGCGAGCTGCGCATGGCGTGGGACGACTTCGTATGGACGGTGCCGATCTCCGGCGAGTGAGTCGCGTGGTCACCACGATTCGAACCGGCCTGCTCAGCTTCTCCCTGCGAGTCACCCCCGCGGCTTGATCAGCGCGGCAAAGTCGGAGCGGCGGCGCAGCGGCGCGAGCGCCGGCTCCTGATGCAGCCAGCGCGGCCACATGCCTTCGTCGACGGCGTCGCGCGTGCGCGCGACGGCCGAATCGGCGCGGCCCAGCAGCGCGGCAACGCGCGCCCGATAGATGCTGGCGCTCCACGAGACGCGCGAGGCTGGCTGCGCGGCCAGCCAGCGGTCCAGCGAATCGGCGAGCGCGGTATCGCCGCGCTCGGCGGCCAGTCCCGCCAGCTCGCCGCGAAAATCCACGTTGCTCGAGTCCTCGGCCACGAGCGCACGCGCAACGCGCTCCGCACCGCGGTAGTCGCCGGTCATTTCGAGCGACCACGCTTCGACCAGCCGCTCCTCGACGGTCGCCTGCGCGTCGGGCGGACGCGTGCGGTACCAGGCGACGGCGCGCGAGGCCGCCTGGTGCGCCGCCGCCGAGTCGCCGTGAAACGCGAGCTCGCGCGAAATCCAGTTGGCCACCCACCCGAACGTCACGGTGTACTGCGGCCGCCCGTCGGTGTAGGGCGCGAGGCCGAGGTCGGCCGCCGTCTCGACGGGAAGGGACGCCGAGCTGTCGAGCAGCGCCAGCGCCTCGGAGGAGCGCGACAGCGCGGCGAGCGCCGAGCCAACGAACCAGACGCGGCTGAGCGGCGCGCCCGGCGGCATCCTGCGGGCGGCGTCCAGTTCCTCGCGGTGGCGGCCGAGCGCATGCAGCGCTTCGGTGAGTCCGCTCCAGTACACGAAGTGCGTGGTGTCGGTGCTCCACGCCAGATCGACGGCGGGATTCACGCGTTGCAGCAGCGTGAGGGCCTGCTGCGGGCAATTGGCCCACAGCGCCGCGGCGACGGCGGACATCTGGTCGCCCGAGTTGCCGGGTTCCAGGTCGGCACGCTCCAGAGTGAGCTGCAGCATCGCGTCGTTGCGCCCGCGACAGCGCGCGTCGGCGATCTGCAGCGTCAGGCGGTCGACGCGGGAGAGCGCGGGCCGGCGTGCGTCGAGGACACGAGCGAGCGAGTCCACCCGGGCACATTCGTTCGAGTTTGCCGCGGCGGCGACGGCGGCGAGCGCGGCCACGGTGAACGCGGTGTCCCGGTGGGCGGCGCTGAGGAAGAGTGATTCGGCGCGCGGCAAGTCTCCGTGCCAGTAGGTGTCCCACCCTTCGACATACGCCTCATACGCATCGAAAGGCGGCACCTCGCCCCCATCGAGCCCCTGCGTGGCGCGGCGATCGACCACCGACGCCAGCGCCGTGGTCACGCGAGACCGGAGCTCATCCAGTCCACCAACGGGGTTGCGAACAGTGGCGAGAATCGGCCCCACGGCGCGGACGATGCGGCTGGTGGCCGCATCGGTGACCGCCGCCTGCACGAACAGGGTGTCGCCCGTTCTATAGAAGCTGCCCGACACGATCAACCCGGCGCCGGTGCGGCGGGCGAGCGTGGACGCATCGACGGCAGCGCTCGCCGCCTGGTGCGTCTGCACGAACACCGCGCGCGGGTCGACGACGTCGACCAGCTGAGTGCGGGCGATGCCCTGCGCGAGCCAATCCTGCGCCATGCGGCCCAGGGGCTGCAGCGTCGAATCCCCGGTGCGATTTTCGAAAACGGTGATGAGCACGCGCGGGCGCGCGGCGGCCGCCGCCGGCTGGCGCCACCGGGGGATGATCAGTGCGGAGGCAGCGATCGCCGCGAGTGCGATGCCCGCCCAGAGCAGCCGGCGGTGCGGTGAGCGCGCGGCGGGAGATCGGGCGGAAGGTGCCGACGCATCGTGCGCGGGCTCCGGCGCCGCGGGGGTGGCGGGAGACGCCCCGGATTCCGGAGCGGCGGGGCGCGCGGCCCCTGCGGGTGCCGACGGGCGCGCCCCGCGAATGCGCGCGGCCAGCGCCTGCGTGTCCGCGCTCGGCGCGGCGTCGAGCTCCGCCGACAACCGGCGGGCGAAGTTTTCGTAAAGACGCAGCGCGCCGCCGGTGTCGCCCGCGTCCACGAGCAGATCCATGGCGCGCCGCAGCGCGCCTTCGTCCATCGGATCGAAGGCGGCGGCGCGCCCGGCCCACGCGGCCGCCGCCTGGAGGTTGCCGGCGTGCCGCTCGCGGTCGACGAGCGCCGAGAGCGCGCGGGCGACGAGGCGGGCGACGCTCGTGCGCTGCGCCGACAGCCATTCCTCGAATGCCTCGCCGGCATTCGCGAAGTGCAATCCGGCGAGCAGCTCGCCGCGGTACAGGTCCACCGCCTCCGCGTAGCGTCCGGCGGCGACGGCATCGCGGAGCATCCGGACGTCGCAGGTGAGCAGGGCGGGGTCGATCGACACGGCGTCGTCGCCGCGAGTGACGATCACGCCCTCGCCCAGGGCGTCGCGCAGGTGGTAGAGCGTGTTGCGGAGGGCGCGACGGGCGGCGAACTGGTCCAGGTCCGGCCAGAACATCGCGGCCAGCGTGTCGCGACGGTGGTAGCCGTCGCCCTCGCCGAGTGCCAGGTAGGCGAGCAGGGCGAAGCGCTTGGGCTGCGCGAGGAGTGACGCGAGCTCGTGCCCGTTCGGGCCGCGGAGGGCGTGAAGCCCCAGCACCCTGAGCTCGACCATGGGGAGACGAATGTACGCCGCACCCCGTCGCCCGGCAATCAACGGCGGGCCAACGCCGGGGAGACGCTGCTGCCATACGTTCGCGCTCAATTCCCGCTCCACTCCATGGGGGTCAGGGTGACCACGGGTCGTTCGGAGACGCTGATCCTGATGTACATCCTCGTCGGCTGCTGGCCGCCGGTTTTGACCAGTTGTGGGCGCGGGCATGCCGCCGAGGCGGGCATGGCGTCCATGTCTGCGGGTGCGGCGCGCCTGACCGCCGGCAGCGCCTGCGACCGCGGATGGCTCACCGTCGGAGACGTGGATGCCGTCGTGCGCGATCGAATCGACGGCAACGCGCCGGTCCCCGGAGATCCCGAGAGCTGCACGTTCGCCGAGGCCGGAGGCGGGTCCATCACGGTGACTGTGCGCCGGGGGCTGGGGCGGGTGACCGTCGACAGTTGGCGGCTGGGGCGCATGCCTGCTCCCGCCGCGCCGATGCCGGGCGTCGGCGACGAGGCGGTCTGGGTCGGGGCGCTTCGCGAGGTCATCGCGGAGCGGGACGACCTCCTGTGCGACATCCAGGCCTCCGGGCTCTTGCACGATACCAGCGACGCGGCCGGGCCCGAACGGGACCGCCTCGGCGCGCTCTGCCGCCGGATCTTCGTTGCGGCCGAAGCCCCGCGCCCCAGTGCTCAGGGTGCCGATTCGGCTCGCTGATCGTGACGTATCGACTTCACCCCAATTGAGGATCGTCGTATGAGCCCATCGTTCCGGACCGTCTCCGCTGGATTGCTCCTGTTCACCGGACTGGGGGCGCCGCGGGCGAAGCCGCGGCCCGCCGGCCCGCCGCCGCAGACCCGGACCTACTACATCGCGGCCGACGAGGTCACGTGGGACTACGTGCCCGGCGGGCAGGACGAGATCACGGGCAAGCCGTACGCGGACACGGCGTTCTTCTCCAAGGCGAAACCGCGGGCGGTGAGCACGAAATACCGGAAGGTGCTCTACCGCGAGTACACCGACAGCACGTTCCGTACGTTGAAGCCGCGTCCCGCCGAGTGGGCGCACCTGGGGTTCCTGGGCCCGCTGATCCGGGCGGTGGTGGGCGACACGATCCGCGTGGTGTTCCGGAACAACGGGGACCGGCCGTACAGCGTGCACCCGCACGGTGTGTTCTACGACAAGGCGTCGGAGGGGGCGCCGTACAATGACGGGACGAGCGGAGCCGACAAGGCGGACGACGGCGTGCCGCCGGGCGGCACGCACGTCTATGTATGGCCGGTGCCGGAGCGCGCAGGGCCGGGCCCGAAGGACGGCAGCTCGATACTATGGATGTACCACTCGCACGTGGACGACACGCGCGACATCAACACCGGATTGTTCGGGCCGATCATCGTCACGGCGCGCGGCATGGCGCGGGCGGACGGGTCGCCGATCGACGTGGACCGGGAGTTCATCGCGTCGTTCATGCAGGTGGAGGAGCAGAGCAGTTGGCTGGTGAAGGAGAACTTCCATCCGTCGCTGGATTCGCTGGGGAAGCTGGGGCCGACTCCGAATCCGTCGCTGGCGCAGGACGCCTATCCGTGGTTCGTGAAGTTCACGATCAACGGATTCACGCACGGCACGCTGCCGCTGTCGGAATACACGATGCGGAAGGGGGAGCGGGTGCGCTGGTACCTGATGGCGTCGACCAACGACTTCGATTTTCACGCGCCGCACTGGCACGGCAACACGGTCATCATGAACGGCATGCGGACTGACGTCACGCAGCTCGCGATGATGCAGATGGAAGTCGCCGACATGGTACCGGACAACGTGGGGACGTGGCTGTTCCACTGTCATGTCTCGTTCCATCTGGAGGAGGGGATGGCGGTACGGTATCGGGTGCTGCCGTGAGCAATGTCGTCCGTCCGAACCGCCGCGCCTCCGAGCACCGCTTCTTCGTGGTGGCGGTGCTCCTCATCGCCGCGATATCACTCCTCGCGCCCACGGTACTCGGGGCGCAGGGGCGGCCTTCGCTGCACGTGCGAGACGGCGCGTGGGTCGCGCGGCACATTGTAGCGAAGTTCGACTCCATGCCGGGCGGGTGGGTCGCCGAGCGCAACGTGATGGACGACATCTGGGCACCGCTCGGCATGCGGGGGGTGAATTTCTACGCGTACGGTGGCCCGGTGGCCCCGCACGCCTTCGCTTCGCGCTCGGACCCTTCCTCGCCGTCGTATCAGGCGTGGTTCGGCGTGTACGTCGTGGTGGGTCGCAAAACAGCGGAACCTAAAATGCCGATGCGCCTCGGGGCACTCGACCAGCGTTCCTGGCTGGGAGCGATGGGCGACCCCGCCCCCACATTCACGCTCATCGACTCCTGGGCGATTGGTGCGATCTCCGTCGCGGGTGCGACGCGCCCGCTCAATGAGTGGAACGCCGACACCCACAGCGACCTGGGTCCCGGAGCGACGCCCCTCGCGACGAGCCTTGGAATGCCGCCCGTGGGCGACTGGCCCAGGGGGCTCCGGGCATTCCACGCCGTCCGCCTGCGCGGCTACTACACCTTTTGGTATGACGCGGCGCGCGACGTGAGCGTGGTGGTCTATGCGTGTGCCGCCGGATTCGACGTCGGTGCCGAGCGTCGCGACAATTTCCCGACGCTCGACGGGGCGATGCTGCGGATGATGCGCACCGTGCGCCTTGCGTCCGCTCCGCCTCCGTAGCTTCCACAGCGTCGGTACCGTCGCGCCGGACGACTCGACGACGTCGACCATCGATCGCTCGCCCGGGCTCGACGCGGGGCGGTGTGACATCGCGGGCAAGGGCGGTCTGCCGCACTTCATGTCGACACCTCGGGCCGTCCCCGGCAGGGCGAACGCGCAACAGTCCCCACTCGCCGGTGTAGTCGTCACGACTCCCCGACACCACTTGACGCGCCCCGCAGCGCGCGGCTAGCGTCCGGCGCCCGCCAGTCGCCGGACCTCCCACGGAACGCGGAGCCGACAGTCGAACGAGGCCAGCCCGCGACGCGGGCGCGGCCGTCACGGGCAGTGGTGGGAAGGGCGGCCATGACGGAATCGAACGCAAGGCGCAGCGGCGCGTCGACGCCGAACGCGCCGCACGAAGCGGTCGGCGACGCGCGCCAGTATCCCGGCGCGATCCAGGTGGCGTACCTGGACGCAGCGGCAGCGCTCGACGCGCTGCAGGCCACGCGCGCAGGGCTCACCGAAGCGGAAGTCGATGAGCGCCGCGATCGGTTCGGTCCCAATGAAGTGGCGCACGAACGCCCGCCCACGTGGTACGGCGAACTGGCCCGCGCGTTCGCCAATCCGTTCAACGTCCTCCTCACGACGCTGGCCGTGGTGTCCGGCGCCACCGGCGACAGGGAAGGCATGACCGTCATTGCGGTCATGGTGGCGGTGAGCACGGGACTGCGCTTCTTCCAGGAATTCCGGTCGAACCAGTGGGCGCAGGCGCTGCGCGCGCTCGTGCGCACGAGCGCGGCGGTAGAGCGCAGCGGCGACGAATCGACCCCGGCTAGCCCGGCCATGCGCCGGCGCGAAATCCCGATGGACGAGCTGGTGCCGGGCGACATCGTGTACCTCTCGGCGGGCGACATGGTGCCGGCCGACGTGCGGCTGCTGTCGGCCAAGGACCTGTTCGTGGGCCAGGGCGCGATGACGGGCGAGGCGCTCCCGGTGGAGAAGCTCGACCGCGCTTCGCCGCCTCCGGCGCCCGCCGCGCTCACCGACGTGCCGACGATCTGCCTGATGGGGACGAGCGTGGTGAGCGGCACCGCCACCGCGGTGGTGGTGGCGACGGGCGCGCGCACGGCGTTCGGCGGGCTGGCGCGGAAGCTCGTGGGGCGGCGTGCCGAGACGGCGTTCGACGTGGGCGTGCAGCGCGTGAGCTGGTTGTTCATCCGGTTCATCGCGGTGATGGTGCCGGTGGTGATCGTGATCAACGGCGTCCTCAAGGGCAATTGGCTGGAGGCCGTGCTGTTCGGGCTCGCGGTGGCGGTGGGGCTCACGCCCGAGATGCTGCCGATGATCGTGACGACGAACCTCGCGAAGGGCGCCGTCACGATGGCCCGCCGCAAGACGATCGTGAAGCGGCTGAACGCGATTCAGAATTTCGGCGCGATGGACATTCTGTGCACCGACAAGACGGGCACGCTGACGCAGGACAAGGTGGTGCTGGAGCAGCACATCAACGTGGTGGGCGAGGAGGACGAGTTCGTGCTCGCGCTCGCCTACCTGAACAGCTTCTACCAGACGGGGCTCAAGAACCTGCTCGACGTGGCGGTGCTGGACCACGCCGAGCTGCACCGCGAGCTGGCGATCGACCGCGCGTACGGGAAGGCGGACGAGATCCCGTTCGATTTCACGCGCCGGCGAATGTCGGTGGTGGTGGAGCACGAGCATCGCGACCACCAGCTCATCTGCAAGGGGGCCGCCGAGGAGATCCTGGCCATCTGCACCCGCGTGCGCGACGAGCCGGCGGGTCCGGATCTGGAGGCGCCCGTGGTGCCGCTCACCGACGAGCGGCGCGCCGACGCGATGGATCTGGTGGCGGAGCTGAACGAGGACGGGTTCCGCGTGGTGGCGGTGGCGTACCGCGAATTTCCGACGGACCACGGCGCCTATCGGGTGGCCGACGAGTCGGAGCTGATCCTGGCCGGCTTCATCGGGTTCCTCGATCCGCCCAAGGAGACGGCGGCGCGCGCGCTCGAGGCGCTGCATGCGCACGGGATCGCGGTGAAGATCCTCACCGGCGACAACGCGCTGGTGACGCGCAAGGTGTGTCACCAGGTGGGGCTCGAGGTGGATCGCGTGGTGCTGGGCGGCGAGCTGGGCGGGCTCGACGACGCGGCGCTGGGCGCGATCGCCGAGGCGAACACGGTGTTCGCCAAGCTCACCCCCGACGACAAGACGCGGATCGTACGCGCGCTCAAGGTGCGCGGGCACACCGTGGGATTCATGGGCGACGGGATCAACGACGCGGGGGCGCTGCGCGAGGCGGACGTGGGCGTCTCGGTGGACACGGCGGTGGACATCGCCAAGGAGTCGGCCGACATCATCCTGCTCGAGAAGAGCCTGATGGTGCTGGAGGAGGGCGTGGTGGAGGGGCGGCGCACCTTCGGGAACACGATCAAGTACATCAAGATGACGGCGAGCTCGAACTTCGGGAACGTGTTCAGCGTGCTCGTGGCGAGCGCGTTCCTGCCGTTCCTGCCGATGCTTCCGGTGCAGCTGCTCACGAACAACCTGCTCTACGACCTGTCGCAGACCTCGATCCCGTGGGACGACATGGACGCCGAGTATCTCAAGGTGCCGCGGCAGTGGCGGGCGGACGACATCGGGCGGTTCATGGTGTTCATCGGGCCGATCAGCTCGCTGTTCGACATCGCGACGTTCGTCATCATGTGGTACGTGTTCGGCGCGAACAGCCCGGCGCGGCAGGCGACGTTCCAGTCGGCGTGGTTCATCGAGTCGCTGCTCACCCAGACGCTGATCGTGCACATGATCCGCACGGCGAAGGTGCCGTTCCTGCAGAGCCGGGCGAGCTGGCCGGTGCTGGTGCTCACGGGGGCGATCATGGCGTGCGGCATGTCGCTGCCCTTCCTGCCGTTCGGGGGCGACTTGCAGCTCACGCCGGTGCCCGGGACGTTCTTCCTGTGGCTGGCGGGGATCCTGCTGAGCTACTCGGCGCTCACGCAGTTCGTGAAGGTGCGATACATCAGGAAGTTCGGCGCGTGGCTGTGAGGGGGTGCCGGCCGGCGCCCGCATCGAGGACGTGCCGGGTTGCCGTTGCCCGCCCTTATACCGTGAGCAAGAGCGGCGCGGGGCTCCTGCGGGCCCCCGAGTCGATGTGTCTCGCCCATCGCTCAATTCCGCGCCGTTACTGGCGCAGAACGCATCCGGCGTCCTGCCGACGCGCCCGCGAACTGGCGATAACCGGGTAACCGAGCTGGCATGGAAGTTGACTTTCAGTACGGCGTGTCTCGACAGGAACATGGAATGCAGCCGCAACTCCACGCCGCGCATCGCGTCGCGCATCAGTACCCCAGGTGGACGATTCACTTCCGCACGCCCGGAACATGGGAACGACACGTCGAATGCTTCGGCGGCGGGTATTTTCACTCGCCGGTTGCGCTCGATGCGATCGCGATGCCCGGCCAGCCGGTGTGGTTTCAATGGCGTAGCGGATCGACGACGATCGGCATCGCCACAGGGCTGCGACAGTCGTGCCGCCTGAGCGGCGTGCCCTTGCACGTGTACCTGCCGACGCTGCCCGTAGTGGCAAGCGGCTGGTCGTGGCAGGGCGCGTTGCGGTCGCTGATCGCATCGCTGCGTGCGGGCCGCATCGCCGAGTTGACCTGCGATTCGTTCCACGCGGATGGCCTGCCACCGCTCGATACGGCTCCGGTGGAGATTCGCCGGCGCTTCGAATACATGCTGGAGCTGGGGGCGTCGACGCCGGCGCTCTTCGACCGGTGGGATCGCGAGCACCGCGGGCAGTTGGAGGCTGCGGGGGAATACGGATGGGTGCTCGCGATGCCTGCTGGTGATGACGCGCGGCACCTGGTCGGTGCGGTCAGTCGCGACGCGGCGCCGCCCGCGGCCGCAGTGGACAAGGGCCCGTTCTTGGGCGCCGCCGACATCGACCTCGCCTTGGGGACCGCCGACCTGTCGGAACCTTGGGGACGCGCGGCCTTCGTCGCGCTCGAAGACGGACGACCGCTGGCGCTCGCAGTGGTGGGCTGGGCGAACCGGCGCGCGTTCCACCTGCTGGAGTTCGTCACGCGCGCCGGCCGCGAGCGGCCGGTGATGACGTGGCTGTACGCGCAGATCGTCCGTATGCTATCCGATCATGGGTTCACGTCGTACCACCTCGGGGGTGTTCCCGCGCCGGTCGTGGATTCCGCCAGCGCAACGTTCGCGTTCCATCACAGCCGGCTTGGAATGGGCGCGGTGCCGGTGTTCAGTGCGTCGGCCCGCTGGGTGCTCGACGCGTCACACCTCGCTCTTCACCGCGCGACCACCCGCGTCGAGGAAGCCGTGGTCGTCTGACGGGATGCGTGGCGTCTCGGCGGCGACCTCCACGAATGCGGCGACCACTTCCGGCGCCCACCATGCGGCGCGGTGCCGGATCTCTGCCATGGCGTCCAGCGCCGGCGGAAGCCCGTGGCGCGGCGCCCGCGCCGACGTGAGATCATCATAGTAGTCCGCGATGCCGACGATCTGTGCCGTGATGGGGATCGCGTCGCGCTGCAACCGGTCGGGATATCCCGAGCCGTCGCAGTGCTCATGATGCCAGCGCACGATCGCCTTGAGATCCCACGGAAACTCGACGTTCGCCAGCAGCTCGATGCCCCAGGCCGGGTGCCGCTCGATCGTCGCGCGCTCTGCCTCCGTGAGGGCGCCGTCCTTCTGCAGTACTTCGTGCGGCACCCGAACCATCCCGACGTCGTGCAGATACGCGCCGAGGAGCAGGGTCGTCATCTCGTGGCCGGCGAGCCCCATCGCTTCACCGATCCGAACCGCAAGTTGCGCCACCCGCTCGCAGTGCCCGTACGTGTAGCTGTCGCTCGATTCGATCGAGCGCCCCCAGGCACGCACGACGGCGCAGTACGTCGCTTCGAGCTCGGCCATCTTGCCGCCCACGTAGACCATTTCGGGTTGTGCATCGAGGCGCGCGAACAGGCGATACGCATCATGGAGACACCGGAGCGCCTCACGGTTGCGCCCCATGCCCTGGTAGACCAGCGCGAGCTCGCGGCTCGCCTCGGCCCGCCCCAACACCTTGCCCACGCTGGCTGCCAGCGCGATGGCCGAGCGGAGGCGCGACTCCGCGAGCAGGGGCTTGCCCGTCTCGCGATACACCATGCCGATGATGCGGTACGCGTCCGCTTTGGCGCCACGGGCGCCGATCTGCTCGAACAGCGCCAGCGCCTCCTCGGCGTACTGACGCGCGCTCTCGTAGCCCTGGCGCGCGAACGACAGCTCGGCCCGGTTCACGAGACACAGCGCCTCGAGGAACCGGTCGCGCCGTCGTCGCGCAATGATCAGGGTGGCGCGGAGATGGCGGTCCGCCTCGTCGAGCCGGCCCGAGTCGGTGCTCACCATTCCGAGATTATGATGGGCGATGGCGCAGCCGTGCTCGTCGTGGGCGCGCCGGTACTCAGTCAGGGAGCGCTCGTACCACTGGCGTGCTTCGACGACGCGTCCCTGGATGTTCGCAAGGATACCCAGATTCTGATTGACCCGCGCCCGGATGGCGCGGCTGCGGCCGCCGAGGTACAGGGCGCGCCGGAAGGCGCGCCGCGATCGCTCGAGGGCCCCCGCCTCCATCTCGATGACGCCGAGCGTGTTGAGCGCTTCGGCCGCGAGCCTGCGATCGGGAATCTCCCGCGCGACCCGGTAGCTGCGGCGACACAGCTCGCGCGCCAGGTGGCCATCTCCGCACTTGTGATACACCACAGCCAAGTGGCGCAGTCCCGCCGCGAAGACCGGACGGTCCCGGCGCGTCTCGGCCAATTCGACTGCGGTCTCGTACCGTGTGATCGCCTCGGCGAGGCACCCCAGGCGCTCCTCCGCCAAGGCGTCGGCAAGCACGTCGGCGGGGGTTGCGCCGGCATGAACACCCTGGCCGCCGGGGGGCGGCGATCCGGTGCGCGCATCAGTAGGCGACGGCATAACCCGAGAAATGGCGGATCCTTCCCACCACCGTCGTCTGCAACGGGTGCTGGCTGGTGGGCTCGATCTCGAGAATGTTCCATGCGTCGTCCGCATACACCACCGACGCGGGAGCCAGCAGGCCCGCCAGCGGACAGGCGGCATAGCTCAGGGCGAGTGCCGCGGGCTGGGCAAAGGTGAGGCCGTGGGGTTGAAATCGAATCGCGGCGAGCGAGTCCGAGGGCACGACCGCGGTGATCGTCGTGTTCGTGTCGAGGGCGCCGGCGGGAATCACGAGCGAATCCGGCCCGACGCGAATGGTGCCGCCCGCCGGGCCCACCACCTGAACGACCGAGTCGTACGGAACCGGGTGGCAGATCAGCAGCGTGAGCGCGGGGCTCAGCAGCGACCGGCTCGCGCCCCAGGCAGCAACCCTCGTGGCCGGCGGTGTGATCGCCGGTGCGTCGGCGCATCCCGTCATGCCGACCGCGGCGACCGCAAGAAGGAGAAAGGTGCGGCGCTGTTGCTTCATGTCTTGGGTCCTCTTCTGCGCCCCAGATTCCCCGCTCGTGCGCCGGATGGCAGCGACGGCTCGGGTTCGCCGTCCGAACGTGAGGGGCTCACGGCGGCATCGATGTGGAGCCCCGCGAAGCGGCGGATCCAGGGATGTTCGGTATCGGGCACGCCCTCGGTGACGGCGTGCACGGACTCGTTCAGCAGTTGAATGGGATTGACCGGGGAATACTTGAGATTGTCGATGCTCGCGCACCCGGCCAGCACGGTGACGTTCGCGAGCACGGGGTGGGTGGCGGTGGCTCGGCGCAACACGTTTCCCATGCGGTGCGCGAACTCGCGCGCTCCCTCGGCCCCGGTGGCCGGTGCCACCACAGCGATTTCCGATCGGCTGAGGGCGCCCACGACATCGGAAGTCCTGGCCGAGGCCGCGATCAGCGACGCTTCAGTTCCATCCTGGGCTCCTCCCTTCAGCACGAAGACGACGCACGAGAGGCCGCCGCGCATCCGGACCATGAGCGCGCCGAATTCCCGCACGCGCTGGGTGAACCCGGTGCGCGTGAGCACGGTGCCGCCTTGACTGAGAAACCCGTCCGCGGCGGCTGCCTGCAGGTTGCGCTTTGCTTGCACGTGCATCTCGATCTTCAACGCGACCTCCTCCACCGATTCGGAGGCACAGAGATAGTCCCATATGCCCGCCCGGATGCCGGCGACCCTCAATTCGGGCGTCGGCGCGGCTGGCAACATGAGCAGCACGGGGATGTCCGCAGCGACCTCCACGTCGTGGCGCAACCGTGCGCACAACTCGATTCCCGGAACGTCGAGCGATGCGTTGTCGATCAGAATCGCGTCCGGCTTCATGGACCGTGCGAAGCCGACGCAGAGGTCTGCCGTCGGCGCGCGCACGACGACGTGGCCGAATCCTTCCAGCGTCTGAAGATCGGGGCGGATACCTGTGCTGGCGGCCAATAGTACCGGCGGTGGAGAGAGCGAATCGGTCATTGCCGACCCATATCGTCAAATCGTGGGCCACCGCGGAATGAGCGATTGGCGGGGTCTCGGCCCCGCGGAGTGCCAGAATCGGAAGTTCCCCGCGTCCCGCCAGGCGAGCGACCGACCAATTCTGGTTCCAGTAGGCGTCATTTTGTGCGGATTGTTCCGGCCGCCACGGGCGCGCAGGACGAACGGAATCTCCCTCCGACGTCTCGCATTACACAGGGCATTGCCGGCCTTCGCGCCGAGATCGTCCGGCGGATCATGGTTGTGGCAACGATGCCCACAGCCAAGCCACAACTGCACCCATTTGCATCCGATGTGCTCGGCGATCGGAACAGATCTGGTGCTATCATGGACAAGCGAGTAGCATAGCAGGTATGCGCGGTTCTCGATAAGAGGCGGCAGGACAACGAGTTCACGCAGGGATCTCACCGTGGGCTGGGTGGCACCCTCGTTGCGTGCGGCGTAGCTGCCACACTGAGCCGTCCCCGCCCAGCCCCAGCGTAGGAGCCAGCCCATGAAGAAGCAGCCGCGACCGTCGCCAGCGACGGCGGCCCTCGAAAGTACCGAAGAAACGGCCGCGCTCCTGCGGGAGCTGGTGGCCCACCTCCGGCAGAATCGGACGCAGCTCCGCGAAGAGTGGGCGCGGCGCATCACGCATGCGCAGCTGCTTACGGCGATGACGGAGCAGGAAATCTTCGCCGAAGCGACCTCCGTGTACGACAACTACGTGGAAGCGCTGGAGACGGGGACTTTCGAAGCCCTGCAGGCGTACGCGCGAAATCTGTCGGAGCGCATCATTCCTCGCGGGGTCGAAACCCACGAAGTCGTGGGGATCGTGCTGCTGCTGCGCGACGTGCTCGCCCGGTCGCTGTTCGCGAAGTATCAGGAGGACTTCCAGAAGCTGAATCGGATCCTGGACGCCTACGAACCCGCGGCGAACCGGATCGCAAACACGGTGGCCGTCGGATTCGTGCAGGAGCGGGAGCGCGTGATCCGCCAGCAGCAGGAAGCCATCCGCGAGCTATCGACGCCCGTGCTGCAGGTGCGGGAGCGCCTCCTGATCCTTCCCATCATCGGCGTGATCGATCCGATGCGTGCCCGTCAGCTCACGGAGCAGCTGCTGCGGGCGATTCGGGCAAACCGCGCCAAGGTAGTCGTCATGGACATCACGGGCGTCGCCGCGATGGACTCCACGGTGGCCAACCACCTTGTGCAGACGGTCGAGGCGGCGCGCCTGCTCGGCGGCACGGTGATCGTGACCGGGTTGTCGCCGGAGATTGCCCAGACGCTCGTCACCATCGGCGTGGACCTCAGCGAGATGGCCACGGTGGGTGACCTGCAGGGTGGCATCGAGGAAGCCGAACGGCTTCTCGGCTACAAAGTCATGCCGATGGCGGACGGCGGACGATAGCGACACCAGCATCCGGAGGCAGGCGGTGGAAGTCCCAATTCTGAAGCAGGGCGACTACCTCATCGCATCGATCCAATCCGCGCTGACCGACGCGGACCTGTCGCAACTCCGCGAGTCGCTGGTCGAGCGCGTGGGTCGGAATCGAGCGCGCGGGGTGATCGTGGACGTCACCGCGCTCGACGTGATGGATTCGTTCGCTGTGCGCACGCTGCGCGATCTGGCGCATACGACGTGGCTCCGGGGCGCCGAAACGGTGATTGTCGGGATCCAGCCCGAAGTCGCGTTCTCCATGGTCCAACTCGGCCTCACCCTCAAGGGAGTGGCCACAGCACTCGATCTTGAAGAAGGACTGCTGTTCCTGGACGAGCGGATGAAGGGGCATCGTCGGCGTGGCTGACGACATCAAGATCACCATCAAGTCGGATGTCGATGTCGTGGACGCGCGGCGGCGCGGCCGCGAGTTGGCCGCGCAGCTCGACTTCTCGGCGGGCGATCAGGCGGTGGTGGCCGCGGCGATCTCGGAGGTGGCCCGGAACATCCTCTCCTATGCCGGCCACGGCGAGGTGCTGCTGCACGTGATGGAGGACGCCGAGCGTCCCGGAATCCGCATCGTCGCGCGCGATCGTGGGCCGGGAATCGCCGACATCGCCCGCGCGATGCGCGACGGGTACTCGACGTCTGGCGGGCTGGGGCTGGGGCTCCCTGGGGCGCGGCGGCTGATGGACGAATTCCAGATCGTCTCGTCGCCCAAACGCGGAACCACGGTGACGATGAAGGTCTGGAGGCGGCGGCGTGGCTAGGGACGAACTGGAGCTCCGCGCCTCCAGCGACCCTGCACTGGACTGGGGAGTGGCGACCGCTCCACTCGCCGGCGAGTCGGCGTCGGGGGACACGCACGTGGTGCGAGCCTTTCCCGCGGGCGTGCTCGTGGCCGTCATCGACGCACTCGGGCACGGCGCCGGCGCCGCGCAGGCGGCCCGCCTTGCCGCCGACACGCTCGCGCAGTACGCGGCGGAACCGCCGGAGGAACTTGTGCACCGGTGCAACCACGTGCTGCGGGGCACCCGGGGCGTGGTCATGAGCCTCGCGTCGATCGACTGGCGGGAGCACGTGATGACGTGGATCGGCGTCGGCGACGTCGCGGGCGTGCTCATGGCAGTGCCGGCGCCGGGCGCCACAGCCCGACTCGAAACGACGCTGCTCACTCGCGGCGGGATCGTGGGGGCGGGCGACACGCCGCCGGCGCGGCCGTGGAAGATTCCGCTGGTTGCTGGCGACACGCTGATCTTCGCCACCGACGGGATTCGCCGCGACTTTACTGCCGGTGGAACCACGATGCGCGCGCCGCAGGCGATGGCCGAGGAGTTGCTGCGAAAGTATCAGAAGGGAACCGACGACGCATTGGTGCTCGTAGCGCGGTACCCGCGGGAGACCCGGTGACAGGACCGGCGATCGGCGTGCCGGCTGAAACCCCGGACGCGACCCCGACGACCACCATCGGCGGCTCGCGGTCGCTGCGGATCCTGGCCGTGTCACCGGAATCGCATCCGAAGGCGTTCGAGCAGATGGCGGGGTGGGTGGCGGAAACAGGGGACTCGCTCGCCGTGGCGCCCGACCTGCCGCGGGCCACGCGTCGGTTGTCGAACGAGGCGTGGGAGATGGTCGCGATCGTGGTCGGCGAGGACGCGGCCGACGAGCTCGGATGGTGGGTCGACGCGCTCCGCGGCGTTGCCGGTGCGCCGCGCTTGGTGGCGTTCTCGCATGAGCCGTCGATGGGGCTCGTGTTGCGCGCGGAGCGCCTCGGGGTACTCGACGTGCTGGCGTATCCCCCGCGGCGCGAGGACGTGCTTGAGCTGCTGACGCGGCAGCATCAGGCGATGGCCGATCGCGGGGTTCCGCTCCCAGCCGTCGACTCCGGAATGCCGGGCCCCTCGCTGCTGGTGGGGCGCAGTGCGGCGATGCTCACGGTGTACAAGACGATCGCGCGTGTGGCCCGAAGCTCTGCCACCGTGCTCGTGCTCGGCGAGTCCGGCACGGGCAAGGAGCTGGTAGCGCGGGCGATTCACGGCGCAAGCCCGCGCGCCAACGGTCCGTTCGTGGCCGTGAACTGCGCGGCGATTCCCGAGAATCTGTTGGAGAGCGAGCTGTTTGGCCACGAGCGCGGCGCGTTCACCGGGGCGATCGCGCGGCGCACGGGGCGCTTCGAAGCCGCCATTGGCGGGACGCTGTTTCTGGATGAGATCGGAGACATGAGCGTCGCGCTGCAGGCGAAGATTCTCCGTGCCGTGCAGGAACGGGAGATCGAGCGGGTGGGCGGCACCGAAACGCGGTCGGTGGACATTCGGTTGATCGCGGCCACCAACCGGAATCTCCGGGAGGCCATCGAACGCGGGAAGTTTCGCGAGGATCTCTACTACCGGCTCTCGGTGGTCACGATCCAGCTGCCCCCCCTTGCCCAGCGCGACAGCGACCTGCTGCTGCTCACCGCGCACTTCGTGCGCGAGTTCAGCCGGGAATACGGCAAGTCGATCGACAAGATCTCGGAACGGGCGCTGGACCTGCTCCTGAACCACAACTGGGTGGGCAACGTGCGCGAGCTGCGCAACGTCGTCGAGCGCGCCGTGATCAACGCGGTGGACGACGTATTGCGCGCCGATCACATGCCCGAGGAATTGTTCGGGCGTCCGGACGCGACTCCGGAAGCCGCGCACACGCCGATCACGACGATCGCCGACGTGGAGGCCCGGCACATCGCGCGCGTGCTCGCGCATACCAACGGCGCCGTCGGCGCCACGGCGGCCATCCTCGGCATCCATCGGAACACGCTGCGACGCAAGATGCGGGAATACGGGCTGTGAAGGTCGAACAGGCGTTGCGTGTGCTCCCGGCGCTCGGCGCGATGGCGCCGTTGCGATCTCTGGTCTTGAGCAGCGCCGAGCCGTCGGAAGGGACCGTGTGGGGAAGCGCGCGCCCGTATCTCACCGTCGGGAAGCACGACGTGCGTCCCGCGGAGCTGCGCCGCCGGCTCGCGCCCGCCTTCGCCGCGATCACCGCGCACCTCGCCGAGTTGTACGGTGCGTTCATCGACGCGGTCGAATCCATCGATCGCGGTGATGTCGAAGCTGCCGTGCGCCGGTTCGTCGACGCGGGTCGTCGGGAACGGGAAGTCGGGCGCGGCGAGGAGGCGCGCGTGTGGTTCGAAACCGCACTCGAACTCGCCGAGCCGCTCCAGGATCGCCGGGCCGAGGTCGAAGTGCTGCTCGCGCTCGGTCAGCTCACGCTCGCCGCGGGATCGTACGAGAAGGCGAGCCGCTGGTACCAGCGTGCGCTCGCGGTCGCGGACGCCGCGATGGATCTTGAAGGTGCGCTTGCAGCGTCGGAAGGGCTGGGCACGGTGTCGGTGGAAACCGACGAGTGGGACGGGGCGCACGCATGGTACACGCGCGCCCTGGGAACGGCCGAGGCGTCGGGTCAGCGGTCGCGTGTGGCCCGGATCCGCCATACGATCGCGGAGTTCTTGCGGCGCAAGGGAGAGCTGGACGCCGCAGCCGCCGAGTTGAAGCAGGCCCGGCAGATCTTCGAGGAGGAGAACGATGCGCACTCCCTCGCCCGCGTGCTCTGTACCCAGGGGCTGCTGGCCGGCGACCAGGACATGCCGGAGCAGGCCGCCGGTGCCTTCCGCGAAGCGCTGGCCTGGCTGCGCGGTGGCGAGGCACAGCCGGGGCTCGAGCTGTTCATCCGGCTGAGCTTCGCGCGCCTCTGCGCGGACCAGAAGCAGTTCCGCCGCGCCGAGGACCAGATCCGGCGCGCGGAG
The DNA here is from genome assembly GCA_036393095.1 of Gemmatimonadaceae bacterium. Taxonomy (GTDB): domain Bacteria; phylum Gemmatimonadota; class Gemmatimonadetes; order Gemmatimonadales; family Gemmatimonadaceae; genus JAGWRI01. Next base: position 18,686 of record DASVWS010000104.1, read on the forward strand.
CAGTTGGCGCTGGCGACGAACCGGATCGCGCGCCTGATCCAGCTCTACGTGCTGCTCGGCACGATTCGCGGACGCCAGTCGGACGAGGGCGGCTTCGTGTTGTTCGAACACGCGCTTCTTCTCACGCAGCTGATGCAGCCGTCTCCCGTGCTCGAGGGCGAAGTGTACCGCGCCTACGGAGAGTTCATGCGCCATATGGGGCGCCCGGAAGAGGCGTGGAGCTACCTCGGCCGCGCGCGCGATCTGTTCGCCGTCGTGGGCGCGCAGGCAGCGTTGCGCGAGGTGGAAAGCGAGCTGAATCAGCTCACGCCGTAGGACCGCGCGCGAGCGCGCGCGCTTTTTCTTCGAGATGACTCCGAGCCCCCGCCTCGGTGGTCAGCGATATCGCCTTCTTGTATGCCGCCCGCGCCTCGCCGGTACGGCCCGCCGCGGCGAGCAGATGCGCCCGCGTAGCCCAAGCCGGCTGGAAGCGCGCCACGCCCGGATCGTCGATCGCGTCGAGGGCGGCCAGCCCCGCATCGGGACCGTCGACACGGCCGACGGTGGCCGCGTGCGCCACGCGTGCGCCGAGGGTCGGCGCGATCGTGACGAGACCCGTGTACAGCGTGCGGAGGGCGCGCCAATCGGTGACGCCGGTGCCGGCGCGCGCGCAGTGCACCGACTGGATGGCGGCTTCGAGCTGAAAGCGCCCCACGCTGTCGAGTGCCTGCGCGCGTTGGAGATATCGCTCGCCGCCCGCGATGAGGGCGGCATCCCACCGGGCGGGATCCTGTTCGTCGAGCGGCACGAACTCGCCTGCAGAGCCGCGCGCTCCGGCACGGGCCAGCGACAGCGAGAGCAGCGCGGCGAGTCCGAGCGCCTCGGCTTCCTGCGGCAGGAGCGACGCCAGCAGCTCGGCGAGGAACAGCGCTTCGGCGGCGGTGGACTCGCGCACCGCGGCGCCGGCGACGTGCTGCCAGTCGATGGCGTACGCGCCGTAGATCGCTTCGAGCACGAAGGGCAGCCGCTCGGGCATGACCGTGCGGTCGGGCACGACGAATGGTATGCGGGCATCGCGGATGCGGCGCTTGGCGCGCACGAGGCGTTGCGCGAGCGTCGCGGTGGGCATGGCGAGGGCGCGCGCGATGTCCCGTGCTTCGAAGCCGAGCACGGTCTGCAGCATGAGGGGCATGCGCACGCCGGCGTCGATGGCCGGGTGCGCGCAGACGAAGAGCAGCGCGAGCCGGCGGTCGGGGATGGCGTCGGGGTCGAGGTCTTCGGCGGGATCGACCGACGGCGGCATCGGCGCCTCGTCGAGCGGAACGAGCGGATGGCGCACGTTCGCTCGATGGGCGTCGCGCTGGCGGTTGCGCGCGGCGGTGAGCAGCCAGGCTTCGGGATTGTCGGGCACTCCCGACGCCGGCCAGGCCGCGAGCGCCTTCGCGAACGCGTCCGCCAGCGCGTCCTCGGCCGCCTCGATGTCGCCGGCGCGCGCGGCGAGCATGGCGAGCAGCCGTCCGTACGACGCGCGGGCCACCTGCTCGACGCGGTCGCGCGGCGGCGCACCGGATGCGGAGGGGGCCCGAACGTCGCCGCCGGTCACGCCGCGGGAATCCACTTCCCACCGGCGAACCGCACCGCCGACGGGCGAACTTCGATCGCGCCCCACTGCGCGGCCGGACACCGCTCGGCCCACGCGAGTGCGGCGTCGAGATCCGGAACGTCGATCACGAAGGTGCCGCCGATCTGCTCCCTGGTGTCGGCGAAGGGGCCGTCCTGCACCTGCAGCCGGCCGTCGCGGGAGCGCACCGTCGTGGTGGCGGCCGAGGGCTGCATCACCTCTGCCGAGATCAGCACGCCGGCGTCGTCCAGGGCTTTGGCGTAGGCGTGAAAGGCCTGCTTGCCGGCTTCGATCGCTTCCTCGCCGATGTCGCCGCCGGTCATTTCCTGATAGTGGAGCAGCAGGGTGTAGCGCATGGGACCTCCTCGGGTCGTGGGTGAAATGGTTCCACTCACATGACGCCGCGGCAAGGTCTCAATCGACGGCGCGCCCGGCTGAGCCCGTTCGCCCCGCGCGGCAGGGACCATTATGATTGAGCACCCCCGCCAGCGACCTCTCATGCCGACTTCGCACGTCTCGCGCCCGACGCAACGCGCGCACTTCACGCGGCGGACGGCCCCCATCGCGCCCGCGCCGCCGCCCCCGGCCGCCGCCGCGCCGACGGTGTTCAGCCCCGAGTCGGGGCGCACCTACCGGTTGGACCGGCTGATCGGCAAGGGCGGATTCGGCGAGGTGTATCTCGCGACCACGGCGGCGAGCCACGGCGTGTCGGCGCGCGTCTGCGTCAAGATCAGCGACCGCATGGGCGGGTGGCTGCGCGAAGCGTACTTCGCCGAACTTCTCGTGCGCGAGGAGCGCGCGCTGCGCGTGTTCGACCGCTTCGTCACGCTCGACGGCGGGCAGATGCGCTACTGCCTGGCCATGGAGTATGCCGAGCACGGCGACCTGGGCGCGTGGCTGGGCGAGCACGGGGCGCAATCGGAGCGGTTCGTGCGGCGCGAGATCGCCGCGATTCTCGGCGCGCTGGACACGCTGCACCGCGGGCAGGCGCTGCACCGCGACCTCACGCCGTTCAACGTGTTCGTCTGCACGGGCGAGCGGCTGAAGCTCGGCGACTTCGGCATCGCGGCGCACCAGGTCAGCCGCCGCGGCGTCACCGCCGACGCGTTCAACATGTTCCACGCGCCGAACGAGATCGCATGGCGCAAGGTCCGGCGCTGGCAGAAGCGCGACGACATCTATCAGATCGGACTGCTGGCGGCGATGCTGCTGCGCGGGGACATCCGGGGGGCGATCGGCAGCAAGGACGTGCGCAGCCTCCCGTGCGGCGACCACCTGAAGGAAGTGATCCACCGCTGCCTCGGCTCGCGCGGCCAGCGTTACGAATCGGCGAGCGAGGTGATCGCGGCGCTCCGGCACCGCCCGAAGGAGCCGACGCTGGGGCGGGTGAGCAGCCTGGCGGGGAAGCGCGTGTCGTTCACGGGGTTTCTCGAGCGCCCGCGCGCCGACGCGGTCAGGGCGGCGAAGCGCGCCGGAGCGAGCGTGCAGTCGAAGCCGGGGAAGTCCACCGACGTGCTCGTGCGCGGCAGGCCGAATGCGCAGCAGATTGCGGGGAAGGGCGGCGGATCGAAGATGATCCAGGTACGGCGGCTCGCCGCGCAGGGACACAAGGTCACCGTGATCGGCGAGCGGCAGTTCTGGCGGCTGGTCGAGCCGCCGAAGAAGCGGGTGCGCCGGCGCTAGCCTGGTCGAGCGCGCGCCGGCCGCTCAGGGCGCGACGTCGTGCAGCACGACGTCGCGCTCGTGCTCCAGCGCCCACCGCATCTGCCAGTCGCTCTCGAAGAGCAGCAGCGGCTGTCCCTTGGCGTCGAAGAGCAGCATGCGGCCCGAATCGCGCGCGGCGCGCTCGATGGCGTCGGGGGCGCCGGTGACCCACCGCGGATAGCGGGCGGAGATGCGCTCGAGACGCGCGTCCACGCCGTACTCGTGCGCCAGCCGGTGCATCATCACGTCGAACTGCAGCTGCCCCACGGCGCCGACGATGGGCGTGGGGCTCGTGGTGTCGGTGCCGGAGGTGAAGAACACCTGGGCAGCGCCCTCTTCCGTGAGCTGCCGCAGTCCCGCGTCGAGCGGCTTGCGCCGCATCGGATCGTTCAGGATCACGCGCGCGAAGTGCTCGGGGGCGAAGCGCGGAATGTCGTCGAACGCCACGCCGCCGGCGGACGACAGCGTGTCGCCGATGCGCAGCGCGCGGCGATCCACGATACCGACGATGTCGCCGGGCCACGCCTCGCCCACGGCCGTGCGCTCGCGCGCCATGAAGGTCTGCGGCGCCGCCAGCCGCATCGGCTTGCCCGTGCGCTCGAGGATCACCGACATGCCGGTTTCGTAATGGCCGGACACGACGCGCACGAAGGCCACGCGGTCCCGGTGCCGGGGGTCCATGTTCGCCTGGATCTTGAACACGAATCCGCTGAAATCATCCCGGTCGGGCGCGATGACGCCGGTGCTGGAGCGGCGCGGCGACGGCGGGGGCGCCAGCTCCAGAAATTCGCGCAGGAAGGGCTCGACGCCGAAGTTGTTGAGCGCGCTGCCGAAGAACACGGGCGACAGCTCGCCGGCCAGCACCGCCCGCTCGTCGAACGGGTGACCCGCCTCGTCGAGCAGCGCGATGTCGTGGGCGAGGCGCTCGTGCGTGCGCGGGCCGAGCAGGGCGCGCGCCTCGTCGCCGTCCAGGCGCCCGACGCGGGCGCCGGCGCGCCGGGCGCCGCGCGACTCGTCCTTCTCGAACAGGTGGATCTGGCGCAACCTCCGGTCGTACACGCCCACGAACCCCGCCGCGAGATCCTCGGCGTTGAAGATGGGCCAGGTGACCGGGTGGCAGGCGATGCCGAGATCCGACTCCACGTCGCCGATCAGCTTGAGCGGATCCTCGCCCGCGCGGTCGCACTTGTTGACGAAGGTGAAGATGGGCGTGCGGCGCCGCTTGCAGACCGCGAAGAGCTGCCGCGTGCGTTCCTCGACGCCCTTGCGGTTGTCGAGCAGCATCACCGCGCTGTCGGCGGCGACCAGGGTGCGATATGTGTCCTCTGAAAAGTCTTCGTGCCCCGGCGTGTCGAGCAGGTTGATGACGTAGCCCTCGTACGCGAACTGCATCGCGCTCGACGTGATCGAGATGCCGCGCTCCTGCTCCATCTGCATCCAGTCGGAGGTGGCGTGGCGGTCGGCGCGGCGCGCCTTGACCGCGCCGGCCAGATGGATGGCGCCGCCATACAGGAGCAGCTTCTCGGTGAGCGTGGTCTTGCCGGCGTCGGGATGGCTGATGATCGCGAACGTGCGACGGCGGCGAATGGCCGCGACGAGCCGTTCGTGGGCGGCGCCGGACTCGGTCATCGGCGCCGGCCGCGTGCCGCCATCATACGAAGGGCGGCCGCGCGAGCGGGGAGACGAGAAGCGGTGAACATGTGGGGCCAGTCTAGCGACTCGGAAATGGAGCGCCAAGGGGCAAATCAACTTGCGGCGGCGGCACTTGGCGCGGGTTCGGAGGCCGTTGGTGCGCTCCGTCACATGGCATTTTTCCAGCCCTCTGCGATAAGTTACGCCACGACTTCGCGCAGTCACAGACCAGCAATCCCAGGGCGACGATGCTCCGTCGGATTCTCGAAGGCTTTGGACTCGCACTGCCGCTCGCGCTCGCCGCATGTGGCGGCGGGAGCAGCGATCAGATGGTGGGCCCGCCGGACACGCGGGTGCTCACCGCGCTCTCCGTGTCGCTCTCGGCGTCCACGGTCTACGTGGGGTCGAGCGTGCTCGCGTCGGCATCGGGCCTGGATCAGCACGGCGCCGCCATCGCCACCGGCACCATCACGTGGTCCACGGGCACGCCGAGCGTGGCGACGGTGGCGAGCAACGGCCAGGTGACGGCCGTGGCTCCCGGCACCACCACGGTGATCGCCGCCGCCGGCACGAAGCTGGCGCAGGCGACGCTCACGGTGAAACCCGTTCCGGTGGCGCGCGTGTCCGTGCTTCCCTCCACCGCGTCGATCGTTCCCGGCGCCAGGCAGCAGCTGACCGTGAGCACGCTGGACGCCCAGGGCAACGCGCTCACGGGGCGCACCGTGACGTGGACGTCGGGCGACACGACCCGGGCCACGGTGACGAATGCGGGGCTCGTGACCGGCGTGTCGATCGGCACCGTGGCGATCCTGGCGACGAGTGAAGGGCAGGCGGATTCGTCGGTGATCTCGGTGATCGCACCGCCGCCGCCGGGAGGAGCCCCGACGATCATGTCCATCTCCCCCACCGTGCTCACGCCGGGCGCGACGATGACGATCACCGGCACCGGATTCAGCGCGACGCCGGCGGCGGACACGCTCACCGTGGACGGCGTGAGCGCACCGGTGACCGCGGCCTCGGCGACGCAGCTCACGGCGACGGTTCCGGCGGCACTGCCGTGCGCGCCGACGCACGGCGCGGCGGTGCAGGTGACGGTGGGCGGATTCTCCGCCACCGGCACGCAGACGCTACGCACGGCCACGGCGCAGCCGGTGGCGGTGGGAGGATCGGTCGTGATCACGTCGGCCGCCGAGCTGGCGTGCCTGGAGCTGCCCCAGGGGAGCGGGGACTACGTGGTGAGCGTGTTCAACGATCTGCAGGCGCCCAC
>DASVWS010000105.1:0-32489 GCA_036393095.1 Gemmatimonadaceae bacterium
AGCGAATTGAGCGCGTACCGGTGGAAGAAGTACAGCGGCGCCAGCCGCTCCTGCAGCATCGCCAGCGGCTCGCCCGGCCGCAGGTTGCGCAGCCCGAAGCGCGCCAGCGCGACGCGCCGCACGTCCATCTGGTTCTTCAGGAACTGCGACGCCGACGACTGGTCGTCCCACAGGTTGGTGCGCGGATCGGACGCGTAGTCGGGGCGCGCATCGGCGTCGGAGAGGTAGAGATAGCCCTTCTTCAGCCCCTCGCGCACGATGGCGCGCAGCGAATCCTGCTCGGTGCCCGCGGGGAAGATGCCGTAGCCCCAGTGAATCGCCCACACGTCGTAGGCGCCGGGGCCCACGGCATACGCCTGCGACAGGTCGATCTTCCCGTCCTTGTCCAGAAATACGCGCGGCGGCGGATAATCCATCACCGACCCGCGGTCGTACGTCGACGCGATGTAGTTGTGCGCCAACCCGAGGCTGTGCCCGATTTCGTGCGCGCTCACCTGCCGCACGCGGGCCAGCACGAACTGCGTGTCGGCGGGCGTCTTCGCCGCCCCCATCAGCGCCGCGAAGATGTTGTAGTCGGTGCGTGCGCGGTGCGAGTCGAGCCGCGAGACGCCCTTGATGATCTCGCCGGTGCGCGGATCGGTGATGGCCGCGCTCACCGACCACCCGCGCTCGTTGCGGTTCTCCCATACGAGCACGTTGTACCGCGAATCCATCGGGTCCACGCTGTCGGGGCAGAAGTCCACCTTGAACCCGCCCTTGAGGCCGGCCGCGTCGAACGCCTGCTCCCACCACTTCACCCCCTGCAGCGTGGCGGTCTTGATCGGCTCCGGAATGCCCGGGTCCACGCAGTACGTGATGGGATTCCTGATCGGCGAGTTGGGGTCGTTGGGGTTCACGCGCTCCAGCCGGTGCCGGGCGATCCACCGCTGCTGCAGCGGCTGGTCGATGGGCTGCGCGTAGTCGTTGAACGTCACGCCGAAGTAGCCGATGCGCGGGTCCCACGCCCGCGGCTTGTAATGGTCATCCGGCAGTTGAATCAGCGACACGTGCTCGTGCAGCGTGAACGCCGAACCGTCGGGCGCCATGCGCCCCACGATGCTCCCCGGCCGTCCGTTGGTGGCGAAGGTGAGCGCCACGTCCACCTCGGTGTTCTCCGGAAACACCTTCGTCAGCGGCGCGAACACCACCGAACGGTCGCGGGCCAGCGTGTAGGTGCCCTGGCGCGTGCGCTGCAGCGTTTCCGTCACGTCCGTCCAGTCGCGCACGAAGAACTCGGTCGCGTCCACCAGCAGGCGGCCGTTCTCCACCGCAAGCAGGGGGAGCGCGGCCACCGTGCTCACCGGGAACGCTTCGGTCACGGTGCGCTCGTGCTCCGGGTTGCCGGCGGCGCCGCGGAAGCGCGTGTTCTCGAACACGACGAAGACGTGGTCGGCGTTCCGCTGGAAGCTGACGACCTGGGTGCGTCCGCCCGCCCCGCGGTCGATGCCGATCGGGTTCGAGCCCAGTCCGGTGGACTGCATCGTGAGCATGAGCGCCGGAAACGAGTCCCGCGGGATCTCGAGCAGGATCTTGTCCGTGGTGTCGCTCAGGAAGACCGGCATGAAGCCGTCGTGCTTGACGTACCCCACGGTCTTGGCGGCGATGCTCGTCCCCACAGGGGCGGGCCGGGGAGCGGCGGCAGGACGCTGCGCGCCGGCGGCCGGCGCGAGCCCCGCCGCGACGATCAGAGCAGGAAGGAGATGGAAACGCATGGCACGCTTGGTAGGAGTGGACCTCGACGCGCGGCCCGAACACCACGGCGGGAACCACGAAACTTGCCGCGCGAGATGCCCCAAGCTACACCGCGCGCACCGCGACGCGCGACTGGCCGCGCGCCGGCGACGCCCGATGCGGGACCGGACTCCGGTCGGCGCCCGGTTCCCGGTCGCCTATATTGAGTGACGGTCCGCCGCCGCGAGCGGTGGATCGCGGTACCGCACGCGTAGGGGAGTCTCGATGGGTTCACCCGCATCCGGCTCGCGCATGCAGCCGGGACACGAAACGGAGCAGCGCCGCGCGCCCGCCGAACGGGGCGCCGCCGACTGGCTCACCGCCGAGCGGCTGGGGCAGGTCCGCGGCATCCTGCTCGCGCTCACGCTGTTCGTGGCCCTGCTCGTCTGGGTGCTGTACAGCCTCGGCTTCGAGGCGCGCGGGCTGCACCTCGCCGGAAAGCTGCAGGCCGTGGGCGTCATGACCTGGGTGTACGCGCTGGTGCAGATCGTCGATCACCGGTTCTGGAACAGCCGGTTCGCGCAGCGCCGGCGGGCGACGCTCGGCATTCCGGAGAGTCTGTTCGGCTGGCTGCTCGGGCAGATGCTCGCCTGGTTCGGCATCGTGTACTACGCCCTCACCGGCAATGCGCACTGGTACGTCGCCGGTCTCGCGATCCTGCTGCTGAGCTTCGTCGCCTTCCCCATCCGGCGCGATCCGCGCCCGTAGATGCCCCCCGCCCGAGGCTTCTTCCGCCGGGCGGCGGACGGCGCTACCATAGTCCCGCCGCATTTCGACTATATCAGTTTTCTCCAGTCCCGCGCACCATGCTGAGTCAGTCCTCGATCGCCTTCCTCAAGCGGCTGCTCGATTCGCCCGGCCCCTCCGGGTTCGAGACGGCAGCGGCGCGCGCCTGGCGCGCCGAAGCCCAGACCTTCGCCGATGCCGTGCGCAGCGACGTCGCCGGCAACAGCTTCGCCGAGGTCAACCCCGGCGGCTCGCCCACCATCATGCTCGACGGCCACATCGACGAGATCGGGCTGATCGTGCAGTACGTCGACGACGACGGCTACGTGTACATCGCGCCCATCGGCGGCTGGGACCCCGAGGTGCTCGTGGGGCAGCGCATCCGCTTCCTGTCGGGCGACGGACGCGTCGTGGGCGTGGTGGGCAAGAAGCCCATCCATCTCATGAAGTCGGCCGACCGCGAGAAGGCGTCGAAGCTCACCGACCTCTGGGTGGACATCGGCGCCGCGGGGCGCGCCGAGGCCGAACGGCTCGTCGCCGTGGGCGACGCGGCCGTCATCGACTCGCACACCGTGGACTTCCCCAACGACCGGATCGTGTCGCGGTCGATCGACGATCGCATCGGCGCCTTCACCGTGCTCGAAGCCCTGCGCCGCTACAAGGAGCGGCCGGGCAAGGCGCGCGTGGTCGCCGCCGCCACAACGCAGGAGGAGATCGCCTGGCACGGAGGCGGCGCGCTCGTGGCCGCGAACGCGGTGAAGCCGCAGATGGCGATCGCCGTGGACGTCACCTTCGCCACCGACCACCCCGGCCTCGAGAAGAAGGAGATCGGCGAGCACAAGCTGGGCAGCGGCCCGGTGCTCGTGCGCGGGGCGCTCGTCTCGCCGGTCGTCTTCGATCTGCTCCGCGAAACCGCGACCGCCGCCAAGATCCCGTTCACCGTGCACGCCGAAGGGCGGTCCACCGGCACCAACGCCGACGCGATCCACCTCGCCCGCGAGGGCGTGGCGACGGGGCTCGTGTCGATTCCCAACCGCTACATGCACTCGCCCAACGAGATGGTCAGCCTGGTGGACGTCGATCACACGGCGTCGCTGATCGCCGAGGCGTGCCGCGGCGTGGACGACCGCACCGACTTCACGGCACGCTAGACGACCGCCGCCCCTTCTGCGTCAGGCGGGCCACGGTATCGCGGACTTCCTTCTCGCGATCCGAGGCCAGCGTCTTCAGCACGGCTTCCGACAGCGGCGATTTCACCTCGGCCAGCGCCTGCACCGCCGCCACCCGGAACGCGGTGGACTTCTTCTTGAAGAAGCCGCGCTCCGGCTCCGCGGCCCGGATCAGGCGCTCCACCGCCGACGCCGTGCCCACGCGCCCCAGCGCCAGCAGCATCGCCAGCTGCACGTCGGTGTCCTCCTCGACGTCGATTGCCGTGATCAGCGTCGTGGCCGTCTTCGGATCGCCGTTGGCGGCGATCGCGAACGCGGCCTGCATCCGGACCTGCGGCGAGCGGTCGCGGACCGCTTCCCGCACCGCTTCGCGCGCCGTCTCCGAGCCCAGTTGCATGAGGGCGTTGGTAGCGGCGCGCCGCACGCGTTCGTCGCTGTGGCGGAGCAGACGCACGAGGGCTCCCTCGGCGCTCACCGCCTTCAGCTCGCCCAGGAGATCGGCGGCATTGCGGGCCACGAACCACCGCGCGTCCCCGAGCATGGCGACCAGCGCCGGCACGCTGCCTTCGAGCTGGGCGAGCACGTCGAACAGCACTGCCCGGTCGTCGTTCGTCTGCGCCTGCGTGAGCTGGTCGATCACCGCCTCGGCGCCGTCCTGGCCCATGCGCACCAGCACGGCCATCACGTCGTCCCGCCGCTCCGGCGCCTGCGTGAGCTGCGCGGCCACCGCGCGCAGCAGGAGCGGCTTCGACGAGCGGCGCAACGCCATGACGTACGCCCGCTTGACGTCGGGATCGGCGGCGGAAGCCTCGTGCGCGATCATCCCTCGCAGCAGATCCAGCACGGCGAGCGGCTTCCCCTGCCGCGCCGCAGTGTCGGCCAGGGCGACGGCGTCGTCCAGCAACCGGATCGTCTCCGCCGGACTCCCGCTTTCCGCCAGCCGGCGCAGCAACGCATCCGGCGAGTCCTTCACGGTCCCGATCGAGGAGAACTGGTAGAACATGCCCCCCGTGTCCTGGGACACGAGACCGGCCACCGCGGGTGCGACCTGCGCTTCAGCGGCGGGTGCGGGCGGCGACGACGGCTCCGCCGCCGCTGCAGGCGTTTCGGCCGGCGCCGCGTCGGCACGCACCACCCGAAGCGACTTTGCGCCGATCTCGGCGATCCGCCGGTCCAACTCGTCGGGCGCCGGTCGCTCCGGGTCGACGGCGGCCAGTGCGCGCGCCAGCGCCAGCACCTCGCCCGCCGCCGGCCGTTTCGCGAATTCGAGTTCGCGCACCCCGCCGGCTCGCATCCGCGCCGTCAGTTCGGGCACACCCGACAGCACGGGGAGCACCAGCTCGTCGTCGGCGTACAGCGCATCGTCGGCGACGCGTAGCCGGACGGCCCCCTGCTTGCCGACCGACACCACGCCGCGCAGCGACATCTTCTGCTCGTTCACGTTGGCCTCGTCGTGAACCAGCAGCCAGACGAGGCGCGCGAACAGCCGGACGAAGGTGGCGGAGAGTTCCATACGCGGGACGGGCCTGCCCCTCTGCGAGCGGGGGATGGGAGTCTCCAACTTAGACGATCCCCGCCGCGCGACGCCACCCGACTGCCGGCGGCGACCGCGAATGAATGGCTCACGACGAAGCCCCCGACTAGACTTCCAGCCACCCCCGGACGAACACCCCAATGAACGCATCCATCCGATTCTCGATCCTGCTCATCGGCGCCGCCGTGGCCGCGTGCGCGCCGGCGCGTACCGCTCCGTCGCCCGCCCCCGTGCCGGACTCGCTGCGCATTCGCCGCGACATTGCGTATCTGGCCAGCGACCGCCTCGAGGGGCGCCGCGCCGGAACGCCGGGCAACGACAGCGCCGCCGCCTACATCGCGCGCCGCTACCGCGACCTCGGCCTCGTGGCGATGACGCCGGTTTCGTACCTGCAGCCGTTCGTCGCGCGACCGGCTGCGGGCCCGCACTCGGCGCCGGAAGTGCTGCCCACGCAGAACGTCGTCGCGATGCTGGCCGGCACCGACTCCGTGCTCCGCAACCAGTGGGTGGTCGTCGGCGCGCACTTCGACCACCTGGGCCGCTCCGCGCAGGATGCCCTCGACCCCGAGGCCGGCAACGCGATCCGCAACGGCGCCGACGACAACGCGTCCGGCACCGCTGCGGTGATGGAGCTGGCGCGCATCTTCGACGCCGCGCCCACGCGACGCTCGCTGCTGTTCGTGAACTTCAGCGCCGAGGAGGAAGGGCTGCTCGGCTCCGCGTACTTCGTGGACCACGCGCCGGTGGCGCTCGACAGCATCGACGCGATGGTCAACTTCGACATGGTCGGCCGGCTCCGGAACGACCGGCTCATCGTGTACGGCGTGGCGACCGCGAGCGAATTCCCGGCGATCCTCGACAGCGCCAACGCCGGACGCGTGAAGATCTTCGGGCAGGGAGACGGGTTCGGGCCGTCCGACCAGTCGTCGTTCTACGCCAGGAACATTCCCGTGCTCCACTTCTTCACGGATCTGCACGAGGACTATCACCGCGCCACCGACGATGCCGACAAGATCAACGCCGCGGGCGAGGACACGGTGGTGCAGATCGCGGAGCGCGTCGTGCGCGACATTGCCGACCGCCCCGCCCGCGTGACGTTCGTCCGCGTTCCGGCCAAACCCACGGTGGCCGCGTCGAGTTCCGGCACCGACGTCTACTTCGGATCGATTCCGGACATGGCGGCCGGCGATGTTCCCGGCGAGCGGCTCACGGGCATCACGCCCGGCAGCCCCGCCGACAAGGGTGGGCTCAAGGCCGGCGACGTCGTCGTCGAGTTCGGCGGCATCACGGTCACCGACCTCAACACGTACTCGCAGGCGCTGTACGCGCACAAGCCGGGCGACGTGGTGACGGTGGTCGTGCTGCGTGACGGCCGGCGGCTCACGCTCAGCGTGACGCTCGGCAAGCGCGGCGGCTAGGACCCGGGCGCCCGCCGGCACGCATTCATGCTCCACGCCTGGTCGAGCGCCCGCTACACGTTTCCGCTGCCCGAGGGGCATCGCTTTCCAATCGAGAAGTACGAGCACCTGCGGCGCCGCGTGGTGGACGGGGGCATCGTCCACGCCGAGTGCCTGCACGAGCCTGCCCGCGTGAGCGCCGACGACTTGCTTCGCGTGCACTCGGCGGCGTACGTCGAGCGCTTCACGGCCGGCACGCTCGATCCCGCGGCGGTCCGTCGCATCGGATTTCCCTGGTCGCCGGCGCTCGTGGAGCGCTCGCTGCGCGCCACCGGCGGCACCTGCGAGGCGGCGGCGTTCGCACTGGATTGCGGCATCGCGATGAACCTCGCGGGCGGAACGCATCACGCGTTCGCCGACCACGGCGAGGGGTTCTGCGTGTTCAATGACGTGGCGGTGGCCATTCGTGCGCTGCAGCATCGCGGCCGCATCGCGCGTGCCGTAATCGTCGACCTCGACGTGCATCAGGGAAACGGCACGCATGCCATCTTCGCCGGCGACTCCACCGTGTTTACGTTCAGCATGCACGGTGGGCGTAACTACCCGTTCCACAAGGTGGCGGGAGACCTCGACATCGAACTCGACGACGGCACCGGCGACGACGAGTACCTGTCGCGCCTCGCGGACGCGCTGCCGGACGTGCTCGAGCGCTCGCGTCCCGACCTCGTGGTGTATCTCGCCGGCGCGGACGCGCACGAGGACGACCGGCTGGGACGGCTGGCGCTGACCGCGGCCGGGCTCGCGCGCCGCGATGCGCTGGTGCTGGAGCGGTGCCGCGAGGTCGGATTGTCCGTGGTGATCACCATCGCCGGCGGCTACGGCCGGGACGTGGACGCCACCGTCGATCTGCACGTGGAGACGGCGCGCATCGCGTCGCAGTTCGCGGGTGCGGTGCCCGCCCACCGGTGACGCCGGCGCCGCCGATTCCGCCACCTCGCGCGTCGGGGTTCACCACCGGCACCGCCGTGCCCCTCTACTGGGCGGCATACGGCCCCGGAGGGGGCGCGCGGGCCGTCGTGCTCCATGGGGGACCGGGCGCCGACCATGCGTATCTCCTGCCCCAGATGCTCCGGCTCGCCGAGGGGCGCGAGCTGTTGTTCTACGATCAGCGCGGCGGCGGCCGTTCCCGGACCGATGCCCGCGAACCGGTCACCTGGCAGGCGCACGTGGCCGATCTGGGCGCCGTGCTGCGCGAGTTCCGCATCGCGTCTCCCGTCATCGTCGGATACTCGTGGGGCGGGCTTCTGGCGCTGCTGTACGCCGCCCGGGCGGCCCGCGATCCGGCGCTCCCCGTACCCGCCCGCATCGCCCTCATTGACCCGGCCCCCGTGTCGCGGCAATTTCGAGAGGAATTCGAGGCCGAGTTCGCCCGGCGCCAGGCTGCTCCGAGCGTGCAGGCGATGCGCGACGAGCTGGCCCATTCGGGCCTGCGCGAGCGGGACCCGGAGCAGTACCGGCACCGCACGTTCGAGTTGAGCGTGGCCGGCTATTTCGCCGACCCGCAGGCGGCGCGGAACCTCACGCCGTTCCGGGTGGTAGGTCGAGTGCAGCAATCGGTGTGGGACAGCCTTGGTGACTACGATCTGGTGCGCGACGGAACGCTTGCAGCCATTCATTGTCCGAGTCTGATCGTGCACGGCCGTCAGGACCCCATCCCGCTGGCGTCGTCGGAGGCGTGTGCCCACGCGATCGGGGCAGAACTGGTAACGTTGGAGGCGTGCGGACACGTGCCGTACGTCGAGCAGCCCGCGGCGCTGTTCGCCGCGCTCGGAGCGTTTCTCGCATGACGGCATCGCCGCCCTATCCATTCCCCCGCATCCAGACCATGTCGTCGACCGAGCACATCATCCAGCCGTACATCGCCACCATCGAACCGGAAGGACACAAGCTGCACGTCTCGTGTCGCATCTCGTTCGACGGCATCGAGTACGTGGGCCGGCTCTGGTTCGCCGACGACGCGTGGGAAGACTCGGGAATTCCCGACCGTGGCGCGCTGCCCGGCCGGTCGCACGACGAGGTCATCGCGCTCGCCAAACGGCTGAGTCCCACCGAACTCACCCTCCGGTACCGGCGCGCGCTCGCCGAGAAGCGCCGCTTCATGCAGCTCCGCAAGGCCACCGAGGAGATCCTCGCCAAGATCCGCTACCTGAACCAGGTGGCGATCTCCATGCGCGCCGGCCTCCTGGACGAGGAGGGGGCCACGCAGGAAATCGAGCTCACGGAGAAGCAGCTCCACGAGTGCGTGGACCGGCTGAAGAAACACGCCGGTGTCGAGTCCTAGGCGCCGCCGCGGCGCCCTCAAGGGCGCCGCGCTCGCGCGTCAGGCACGGGAGGTCCTCGCGCGGCTCCTCGCCGCGTATCCCGACGCCCATTGCGCGCTCGATTTCAAGAACCCGTATCAACTCCTGGTCGCCACCATTCTGAGCGCGCAGTGCACGGACAAGCGCGTGAACCTGGTCACGCCGGCCCTGTTCAGGAAGTACCCGACCCCCCGCGCGCTCGCCCGCGCCCGCCGGGAAGACGTCGAATCGCTCATCAAGAGCACCGGCTTCTTCCGCAACAAGGCCAAGAGCCTGCTCGGCATGGCCGGCGCCGTGGTGGACGAACACCGCGGATCCATCCCCGAGACGATGGAGGCGCTCACGCACCTCCCGGGCGTGGGCCGGAAAACGGCGAACGTGGTCCTCGGCAACGCCTTCGCCAGGAACGAGGGCATCGTCGTGGACACGCACGTCACGCGGCTCGCCGACCGGCTCGGGCTGTCCCGAGCCGCCACGGCCGAGAAGATCGAGCAGGAGCTGATGCCGCTCTTCCCGCGCGAACGATGGGCGATCCTCTCGCACCTCCTCATCGAACACGGCCGCCGCGTCTGCATCGCCCGCAAGCCGAAGTGCGCGGAATGCGTGCTCAGCGACATCTGCCCGAGCTCGTCCGTGTGAGGCGGCGCGGCCGCGCGCGCGCCGGGCCGGCCCCTCCCGGCCGGCGTCGAATCGCCTAGTTTACCTGTCGCCCCCCCTTCCACCTTCGCCCGCAGAGCCGTGAGCAAGACCGCTACGTTCGAAACCAACCGCGGCACCATCGTCGCCGAGTTGTACGACAAGGAAGCGCCCAACACCGTGGCGAACTTCGAGAAGCTCGCCAACTCGAAATTCTACGACGGCGTGAAGTTTCACCGCGTCATCCCCGACTTCGTCGTGCAGGGCGGCGACCCGCTGTCGCGCGATCTGCCGGCGGGCGACCCGCGCATCGGCACGGGCGGGCCCGGCTGGAAGATCAAGTGCGAGACCGCCGGGAATCCCCACAAGCACGCGGTCGGCGCGCTCTCCATGGCCCACGCGGGCAAGGACACGGGCGGCAGCCAGTTCTTCATGGTGCTCAGCGAATCCAACACGCGTCACCTGAACGGCGTGCACACCGTGTTCGGCCGCGTCACGCAGGGCCTCGACGTGATGAAGAGCATCCACCAGAACGACGTGATGAACACCGTGCGCGTCGCCTGACCGCACCGCCCACAGGAGCTTCCATGACCGCATCGCACGACGCACACGACGATCACTCCGGCGACATGAAGGCCGGGTTCCTCGGCCTGATCATCGGCGCCATCTGCGTATTCGTGATCCTCTTCTCCATCGTCAAGATCACGCACCACCACTTCGCCAGCGAGAAGCCGGCCGCCGCCCAGCAGGCGGGCTGACTCGCGGCGCACGCGGGCGCGCGTTCCGCGAAGGCAGGCGTTCAGAACCCGAGCCCGGACACCGACCATGGCTGCTCTGCCGTCGCGTGAATCTGCGCTCGCCCTCATGCACGAATACACGGCGAGCGATTCCCTTCGTAAACACATGCTTGCCGTGGAAGCGGCGATGCGGGCATACGCCGCGAAGTTCGGCGAAGACCCGGAGCGGTGGGGGCTGGCGGGACTCATTCACGATTTCGACTACGAGCGCTTTCCGAACGCGGCGCACTCCGCCACGGAAGAGCATCCGGCGCACGGCGTGCGCGTGCTCCGCGAGAGGGGTTGGCCCGAAGACATCCTCCAGGCCGTGCTCGGGCATGCGGCCTACTGCCACGTGCCGCGTGAAACACGCATGGCCAGGACCCTCTTCGCCGTGGACGAGCTCACCGGACTGATCACCGCGACGGCGCTCGTGAAGCCGTCGAAGAGTCTGCGCGAGGTGGACGCGCGCTCGGTTCGAAAGAAGATGAAGGACAAGGCATTCGCCCGGGGCGTGAGCCGCGAGGACGTGCAATTGGGCGCCCAGGAGCTTGGCGTGGAGCTGGACGATCACATCCAGTTTGTGATCGACGCCATGCGTGGAGTGGCCCCCGACCTTGGACTGGCCGGCAGCCCCGGCGCCACCTGACCGATGTTCAACGCCCGCCCGGCGCCCCGCGTACATCCAAGTGGACAGCGAAGGGACGCCAATGACCGTTGCAGTCGCGCCAGCCATTCCGCACCGAAGGACGCCAGTGGCTGAAGGGGAACGCCCGGAACGGGAGTTCGTGCTGGCGGCACAACGCGGCGACCAGGATGCCTTCGCGGTGCTCGTCCGTATGCACGAACGGCGGGCGTACGCAGTGACGCGGGCGATCGTGTTGACGCACGAGGATGCGGAAGACGCGGTGCAGGAAGGGTTCCTGCACGCGTACCGGGCGCTGGACCGGTTCCTGCCGGACCAGCCGTTTGGGGCGTGGCTGTACCGGATCATGGCGAATTCGGCGCTCGATCTGGTGCGGCGCCGCAAGGTCCGTGATGCGGATGAATTGACGGAGACGGTCGCGCTGCCGTTCCGCGACCCGGGGGAGTCCGACGAGCTCCGGACGCGGTTGTCCGAAGCGGTGGGTCACCTCACCGAGCGGCAGCGGTCGGTGATCGTGATGCACGATGTGGAAGGGTTCACGCACGGCGAGATCGGCCAGATGCTCGGCATTCCCGAGGGTACGGCGCGATCGGACCTGCACCACGCCCGGGCGACGTTGCGCGGGCTCCTGAGAGACGTACGGAGTGATCTATGAGCGACCTGCGACTGGTGCACGAGGACGACGACGTCACGCGCGGCCTGCGCGCGATGTACGCCGCCCCGAGTAGCGAGGCGTACTGGAGCGAGCTCGAAGCGCGGATCATGCATCGCATCTCCGCTGTGGAGCTGGGATGGTGGTCGGAGCTGGATTCGTGGACGCGGCCGGCACTGCTCGCCGCGGCGGCGCTCATCCTCGCCTGCAGCGCCGCGCTCTTCCGCGCCCACGAGGTGGATCAGACCACCGCGTACGAGGCGCTGCTCGCGCCCGCGCCGGGCCCGGCCGAAGCCGTAGCGCGCCCGATGCTGCAGGATCAGCGCGACGGCGCGATCCGCTACGTCCTCTCACGCGACTGAGGACCCATCATGCAGCGGCCAAAACAGCAGGCGATGCTCTTCCTGCTCGGTGCGGTCCTCGTGGGCGGCGTGCTCGGCTTCTCCGCCGATCGCGTGATGCAGCGGCGCCCCCACAACTGGGCGGAACGCACCACCATGTACGACGACATCGGGCTGACGACGACGCAGCGCGCCGCCGCCGACTCGATCTGGGATGCGACCAACTGTTCCATCCAGCAGGTGTATCGGCCGGTGCGCCCCGTGCTCGATTCCATCCGGCTGGAGGGCGGCCGCCAGTTCCGCGCCCTCCTCACGCCGGATCAACTCGCCAGGTTCCAGGCGCGCCTGCAGGCCGACTCGTTGCGCCGGGCGCGCGCCGATTCCACGCGCCGTGCGCGCGGTGACTCCACCAGCCGCCACGGCCGATCATCCAATTCGCGACAGGACGCCTGCAAACGATGAAGAAGTTCCTGCTCTTGACGGCCCTGCCCGCCGCACTCGCGGCGCAGCAGCCGATGCCCGCCGATTCCCTGCACCCCATCACGCTCAAGGAAGCCATCGCCCTGGCGCAGCAGAACGCGCCCGCCGCCGTGGCCGCCGAAGGGCAGATCAGGACCGCCAGCGCCGGCGTCACGTCCGCCTACGCCGCGTTCATTCCGAGCCTCTCGTGGTCGATGAGCCAGCGCCAGTCGAGTGGGCCACGGCTCGGCCAGGACGGAACGATCATTCAGTACCTGAATCCCTGGTCGTACAGCGACGGCCTCAACAGCAACCTGACCCTGTTCGAGGGCGGCCGCCGGTTCGCCGACCTCCGCACGGCCAAGGCCGCGGTGAAGAGCGCCGAGGCCAATGAGGTGGCGCAGAAGTTCGGCATCGCCCTCAACGTGAAGACGCAGTACTACAACGTCCTCGCCGCCGAAGAGTCCGAATCCGCGGCGCTGGCGCAGCTCCAGCAGGCGCAGGAACAGCTCAAGGTTTCGGTCGCCAAGGTGGCCGCCGGCGCCGCCACGCGTTCCGACTCGCTCCGCTCCGCCATCCAGGTGAGCAACGCCCGGCTGGCACTGCTCAATGCGCAGACCAATCGCACCGTGGCCAGTGCCGCCCTCACGCGGCTCGTGGCCACGCCCTATCTGGTCACGGCCACCGCCTCCGACACGCTCGACCAGTCCATCGCTCCGGTGGACAGCGCCCTCCTCTCGCACCTCGCGCAGCAGGCGCCGAGCATCCGCTCCGCCCAGGCATCGTTGACCACGGCCAAGGCCGCCTACGACGCGACCAAGAGTTCGTACTTGCCCACCATCAGCGTGTCGTACGGTCGCACGGGCAGCGGCTTCGACAAGTACTGGGGCATCGGCGGCGGACAGCTGGCCTATAGCAAGAGCCTCTCGTTCTCGCTGAGCTTCCCGATCTTCGACAACTGGTCGCGCGAGAGCCAGTCGGTGAGCGCCGCGGTCCAGGTGCAGAATGCCGACGCGTCGCTGCGCGACGCCGAGCTGGCGGCTCAGCAGAGCATCGTCCAGTACTACACGAGCCTCCAGACGCTGGAAGAACAGATCAGGATCCAGCAACAGACCATCGCCGCCGCCGAGGAAGACCTCCGCGTGCAGCAGCAGCGCTACGCGGTGGGCGCTTCCACTCTGCTCGACGTGCTGACCTCGCAGACGGCGCTCAACCAGGCGCGCGTACAGCTCATCCAGTACCGCCTGAACTACCGGACCACCAAGGCCCAGATCGAACAGCTCATCGGCCGGGATCTCGAATAGCCGGCCGAGCCGGCGACGAACCGAACGCGCTGGCCGGCCGCTCGAGCGGCCGGCCAGCGTTTTCACTTGGCCCACCGTACTAGGGCTAGCTGTCTCAAAACATTGAGTCGAGGAATGGGTTCGTGAACAAGATTGCCCCCCTGATCGCCCTCACGGTCCTCGCCGCCTGCAGCACCGGAAAGAACAAGCTGCCCGTCATCCAGACGCAGACGGTCCAGCGGCGCGACATCGTCGTCACGTCCGAAGCGAACGGCGCCATCGAGCCGATCGTCGTCGTCGAAGTCCGCTCCAAGGCCTCCGGCATGATCACGGCCATGCCCGTGGAAACGGGCACGTACGTGAAGCCGGGCGATCTCCTCGCCCAGATCGACACGCAGACCGTCCAGAAGCAGTACCGCCAGGCGGCGGCCGACCTCAACTCGGCCCAGGCACAACTCGACGTCGCCACGGCGCAGAAGAAGCGCAGCGACGAGATGCTCGCCGTCCAGGTGATCACGCCGCAGGAGAACGAGCAGGCGCGCCTCACCTATGAAAGCGCGCAGGCCACGGTCGTGCGCCAGCAGGCCAACCTCGACATCGCCGCCCAGGCGCTCGCCGACGCCACCGTGCGCGCCGTGACCAACGGCACCGTCATCGAGAAGGACGTGCAGGTCGGACAGATCATCCAGTCGTCCACCAACTCGGTGAGCGGCGGCACGACGCTCCTCAAGATGGCCGACCTCACGCACGTGCGGATGCGCGCCTACTTCAACGAGACCGACATCGGGAACATCCGCGCCGGCCAGCCCGCCACGGTCACGGTGGACGCCTTCCCCGACCGCCGGTTCCAGGGCAAGGTGGAGAAGATCGAACCGCAGGCCGTCGTGCAGCAGGGCGTGACGATGTTCCCCGTGCTCGTGAACCTCGAGAACTTCGACGGCGCGCTCCGCCCCGGCATGAACGGCGAGGTCTCGGCGCTCGTGGATCAACGCGTCGGCGTCGTCGCCGTGCCGAACGACGCGCTCAAGACGACGCGCGAAGGCGTGACCGTGGCCCCGATGCTCGGGCTCAACACCGACAGCGTGCAGGCCCAGATCCGCGCCCAAATGGGCGGCGGGTCCGGCGGTGCAGGCGGCCGGCGTGGCAACGGGCGCCGCAGTGGCGGCCAGAACGCCGGCGCCAACGGCGGCGGCGCGTCCGTCGCCACGCAGGCGGACCAGCAGCAGGGCGGACGCCGCGGCGGATTCCAGCAGGTCGAGGTCACCGACCAGGACTGCGCCGCTATCGAAGCGGCGTACCGGAAATTCCCGAAGGAGAAGAAGCAGCTCGACGACCTGTCGGCGCAGATGCGCGATCCCGACGCGGACCGCCGGGCGATCATGACCCAGATGGAGCCGCTGTACACGAAGATGGGAATCGACCGCGCGAAGGCGGGCGCATGCCGCCGCCGAGCGATGCAGGCGTCGGGCGGCGCCGGCGCCGCGGGCGCGCCGGCGGGCGCCCGGCAGGGCGCCTCCGCGGCAGGGGCGTCCGCGCAGGGCATGACCATGCGCCCGCGCACCGGACTCGTCTTCGTGGCCGACAGCAACGGGTACAAACCGCGCGTCGTCACGCTTGGCCAGAGCAACTTCGACTACACGGAAGTGCTGAGCGGACTCAAGGACGGCGAGCAGGTCGTGATGCTGAACGTGCTGGCCATCCAGGCGGCGCGCGAGCAGCAGCAGGACCGCTTCCGCCAGTTCCAGTCGTCGCCGCTGGGCGGCGGTACGCCGCGCGGTGGCGGCGGCCGCGGCCGCTGACGCAGGAGAGGCCCATGCTCTTCGGCGAAATCATCAGCGTCGCGCTCAGCGCTCTTCGCGCCAACAAGCTGCGTTCGCTGCTCACGATGCTCGGCATCGTGATCGGCGTCGCGGCGGTGATCGCGATGGTGGCGCTCGGCAGCGGCGCCCAGCAGGCGGTGAAGGACCGCATCGCGTCGCTCGGCACCACGCTGCTCAGCGTCAGCCCCGGGCAGCAGCGCGGGTTCGGCGCGGCAATCGGCGGGCAGCGCAAGCGCATGACCATCGAGGACGCGAGGGCGCTCGACGACCCGGAGCGGCTTCCCGACGTGATCGCCGTGGAACCGGAGATGCAGAAGAGTTCTCAGGTCACCTGGACGAACCAGAACACCAACACGTCGATCATCGGCACCACGGCCAACTTCCTGACCGTGCGCAACTACAAGCTCGCCTCCGGCCGCATGTTCACCGAAGCCGAGGACGCGGGCCAGCGCCGCGTGGCCGTCGTCGGGCCGACCGTCACTCAGAATCTCGGGCTGAGCACGCCGGACGCGATCGTCGGCGAGGACATCCGCATCGGCGGCGTCCTGTTCACCGTCATCGGCACCACGGAACCCAAGGGTCAGGGCAGCACGTTCGGCGATCCCGACGACCAGGTCCTGATTCCGATCACCACCGGACGGTACCGCGTGTTCGGCAGCAACTGGGTGCGGTCCATCAACGTGCTGGCATCCAGCGAGGACAACATCCCGCTGGCGATGGCCGAGATCCAGAAGGCGCTCCGGCGGGAGCACCGGCTTCGCCAGAACGACCCGGACGATTTCCAGATTCGCAGCCAGACGGATTTTCTGACCACGACCGCCGAGACGACGCAGGTCTTCACGTACCTCCTGGCCGGAATCGCCGGCGTGAGCCTGCTGGTCGGCGGCATCGGCATCATGAACATCATGCTGGTCTCGGTCACGGAGCGCACGCGCGAGATCGGCATTCGCAAGGCGCTGGGCGCGACGCGCTCGAACATCCTCCTCCAGTTCCTCATCGAAGCGGTGGTGCTGTGCTGCATGGGCGGGATCGTCGGCATCGCACTTGGCGCCGGAGGGGCGCAGGTCCTGAGCAAGACCGCCGGGTGGAGCACGCAGATCTCGGTTTCGGCGATCATGATCGCCTTCGGGTTCTCGGCCGCGGTGGGTGTGCTGTTCGGCGTCTGGCCGGCGCGGCGGGCGTCGGTGATGGATCCGATCGTGGCGTTGAGGTACGAGTAACAGCAGTGATCAGTCGTCAGTCGACAGTCATCAGTCCATTGGAGACTTTCGACTGACGACTCCAGACTCGGCGTTGACAAGCAATATCTTTCGATATATCGTACTCTCGATGACGATATATCTCTGCTATATCGCAGAATAGGAGGATACGACTCATGCGTGACGACTGTTGCGGAGGGCCGCGCCGAGCGCGGTGGGACTGGGACGCGTTCGCGAGCGGATTCTGGGGGCGGGGCGGGCCGCGCTCGGGCCACTTCAGGGGCCGGATGGGCCGGATGTTCGAGCAGGGCGACCTGAAGTACGTGATTCTCCAGCTGATCGACGAAAAGCCACGCCATGGATACGACATCATCAAGGCACTCGAGGAGCGGTCGCAGGGCGCATACTCACCGAGCCCTGGGACAGTGTACCCGACCCTCACCATGCTCGAAGAGATGGGATACGTGAAGGCGACGACCGAGGAAGGGGGCAAGAAGATCTACGAGATCACCGCCGAAGGAAAGAAATACCTGGCGGACAATTCCAGCACGGTCGAATCGATTTTCGAGCGGATTTCGGAAACCGTGGAGCCGTTCTTCAGCTCGTCGATGGGGGAGGTTCGAAGCGCGATGCGGCACCTGGCCCGGAGCAGTCTGGGCACGGCCATGAAGCACGCCGAGAACAAGGAAGTGCTCGCGAAGGTCGCCGAGGTCCTCAATCGGGCGGCCACGGAGATCGATGGGATCACCGGCTAGTGCGCTGGACGCGCCCCGGCGGGGTGCTAGATTGGAGGACGGGCCGCGAACCCTTCGCGGCCCGTTTCTTTTTGGCCGGGGCCGGCTGTGGTTGGGCGGCCCTCGGGATTCAACAGTCTTTCGATGACCGCTGACCCATCTCGCTCGGGCGAACCGCCGGCCCCCGTCGCGGCCAACAACACGAGCGGTTTTCACACGGCCGTGCCCCGGGATCGGGAGCGCGTGGAGACGAACCCCACGGGCAAGCGGCTGGCCTTTCTGTCCCTGGCCGCCCTGGGCGTGGTGTTCGGTGACATCGGCACCAGCCCGCTCTACGCCATGAAGGAGTGCTTCCGGGCGGAGTACGGGATCCATCCGACGCAGCAGAACGTCTACGGCGTGCTGTCGCTCGTGGTCTGGGCGCTGATCCTCGTGGTCTGCGTGAAGTACCTGGTCTTCATCATGCGGGCCGACAACCGGGGCGAGGGCGGAATCCTCGCCCTGCTCGCGCTCCTGATGCAGGACGGCAGGGCCCTCAGCGGCAGCATGCGGCGGTACGTGCTCGTGGTGCTGGGCATCTTCGGCGCGGCGCTGCTCTACGGCGACGGGATGATCACTCCCGCCATCTCGGTCCTTGGCGCGATGGAAGGCCTCCAGATCGCCGCCCCCAATCTTCACGAGGCCACCGTCGTCATCTCGACGGTGATCATCCTGTTCGCCCTGTTCGGGCTACAGAAGCATGGCACGTCGCGTGTGGGTGGATTGTTCGGACCGATCATGGCCGTCTGGTTCATCAGCATTGCCGCGCTCGGCGCCGCCGAGATCGTGCGGGCGCCGGCCATTCTGCAGGCGATCAATCCGGGGTGGGGCATCGCGTTCTTCTTCCAGCACGGGACCGCCGCCTTCTTCCTGCTGGGCGCGGTGGTGCTCGTGGTGACCGGGTCGGAGGCACTGTACGCCGACATGGGGCACTTCGGCAAGCGGCCCATCCGGCTGGCGTGGTTCAGCTTCGTCTTTCCGGCGCTGCTGCTCAACTACTTCGGCCAGGGCGCCATTTTGCTGCGTGACCCGTCCGCGGTGGCCAACCCGTTCTACCTGCTGGCGCCGCGCGTGCTGCTCTACCCGCTGCTCGTGATCGCGACCCTCGCGGCGATCGTCGCCTCGCAGGCGCTCATCTCGGGCGCGTTCTCGCTCATGCAGCAGAGCGTCCAGCTCGGCTATTCGCCGCGCGTCACCATCGTGCACACGTCGAGCCGCGAAGCCGGCCAGATCTTCATCCCGGAAGTGAACGACGTGCTCCGCATCGGGACGATCGTGATCGTGTTGGCGTTCAAGACGACGTCGAACCTGAGCGCGGCGTACGGCATCGCCGTCACGGGCACCATGGTGATCACGTCGCTGCTGTTCTACTCGGTGGCGCGGTCGCGGTTCAACTGGTCGGTGCTCAAGGCAGGGTTGATCACGGGCGGCTTTCTGGTCGTCGACGTGTCCCTCATGGCGGCCAACCTGGTGAAGATCGAGTACGGCGGCTGGGTGCCCATCGCCATCGCGGTCTCGATCTTCGCGCTGATGAGCACCTGGAAGCGGGGCCGCACGATGCTCAACCGGATCCTGCACTCGGGCGCGTTGCCGCTGGACCTCTTCCTCGAGGACGTGGCGCGGAGCAAGCCAACGCGCGTGCCGGGCACCGCCGTATTCATGAGCTCGTCGCCCAAGGGCGTGCCGGTGGTCCTGCTGCATCACCTCAAGCACAACAAGGTGCTGCACGACCAGGTGGTGCTGATGTCGATCCTCACCCTCGAGGTGCCGGAGGTGGAGGAGAAGGAGCGGATCTCGCTCGAGAAGTTCGAGGAGGGCTTCTGGCGGCTGACGGCGCGCTACGGGTTCATGGAAACCCCGGACGTGCCGGAGGTGCTCAACCGCGCGCGCACGATGGGCCTCCGCGCCAAGGCGCTCGACACCACGTTCTACCTGGGCCGCGAGCGGATCATCGTCCTCGGCAAGGGAGAGCAGCGCACGGGCCGCGGCGCGACGCCGAACGTCGAAGAGGGGCCGGTCCTCGAGATGGCGCGGTGGCGGAAGAAGCTCTTCGTCGTAATGACGCGCAATGCGCGGTCGGCGACGGAGTTCTTCAACATTCCGTCCAATCGCGTGGTGGAGCTGGGAGCGCAGGTAGAGTTCTGAACAGTCGGACAGTCGGACAGTCGGACAGTGAGACGGTAGCGAGCGGCCAACTCGCGGCGGCGCCGGATCCTCTTCCCTTCCGCCGGTCCGTGAGGCAAATCAGTGGCGCGTCAGTCCCGCCACGCCCCCCTCCCCCTCCACGCTCCCCCCGCTCCTCCGGAGATCCGCTCATGTCGTCCTCCGTCGGTTCCCTTCGTGCCCGGCTCGCCCGGTCCCGTGTCGCGCTGCTCCTGCTTGCCGTCTCCGCCGGCGGCGCGGCGGCGCAGCATGCCCACGGCAACGCGGCCAATTGGACGCTCGCCAACAAGTTCACACCCGAGGCGCTGCGCCCCGTGCTCTACAGCTCGTCGGTGAGCCCGCACTGGATTGGTAAGACCGACTCCATGTGGTACAACTGGAAGGATCACAGCGGCGCGACGTTCTATCTCGTGGTGCCGTCGCTCAAGGTGAAGCGCCCGCTGTTCGACCAGGTACGGATGGCGGCGGCCCTGACCGCCGCCTCGGGCCGCGCGTACGACGCATACAACCTTCCGTTCACGACGGTCGACTTCGGCAAGGATCACAAGACCTTCCAGTTCAATGCCGACAGCTCCCGCTGGGAGTGGACGCTGGCCTCCGAGACCCTCCGCCGCGTGGGACCGGCCAAGCGCGAGGCGCCGGCGGCTGCGGGACGCGGCGGCCGCGGCGGGTTCTTCGGTGGCGGGGGCGACTTTCGCAACTTCTCGCCCGACAGCACGCACTACGTGTTCGCGCGCAACGACAACCTGTTCATCGTCGACACGGCCACCAGGGACACCACCCAGATCTCCTTCGACGGCGAGCTGAAGCGCAGCTTCGGCCGCGTCGACACGGCGATGGTGGAGCTCAACGAGCGCGGGCGGGCGGGCGGCGCCGGCCGCGGCGGCCGCGGGGAGTTCAACAATCCGCTCGATCCTCGGCAGCGTGCCCGCGTCATCTGGTCGCGCGACTCCAGGGCGTTCGCCGTCGTCCGGCAGGACGAACGCAAGGTCAAGGATCTCTATCTGGTGGACAACCTCGCGCAGCCGCGCCCCACGTTGATGGAGTACCCGTACGCCATGCCGGGCGAGACCAACGTGGCGATCCAGGAGCTCTACACGTACCGGATCGGCGACAAGCAGATCGCGCCGCTCGACGTGAGCAAGTACAAGGATCAGCGCATCATGGACATCGTGTGGCCAGACGCCGGCCACGACGTGCTGAGCCTCGTGCGCCGCGACCGCACGCAGCGCGACCTCGAGATGATCGACGTCAACATCGACACGCACGCTGTGAAGACGATCCTCACCGAGCACAGCGGGTGGGGCGGGCTGCAGACGCAGGATCCCCGGTACGTCAACGCCGGCGGGGATTTCATCTGGTGGTCGGACAGCACCGGCTGGGGGCACTACTACCTCTACTCGCACGACGGCAAGCTGAAGAGCGCGCTCGGCACGGGGCCGTGGCGGGCCGAGGAGCTCGTCGACGTGGACTCGGTGCACCGCGTGGCGTGGATGACCGGCGTGGGCCGTGAACAGGGCGAGGATCCGTACTACCACCACCTCTATCGCGTGAACCTCGACGGCACCGGGCTCACGCTCGTGGATGCCGGCGACGCCACGCACGACGCCGACCTCTCCCCCGACTACAAGTACGACGTCGACAACTACTCGCGCATCGATCTCGAACCGCATGCCGTGATCCGCGACGCGGCCACCGGCAAGACGGTGATGGACCTCGAGACGACGGACATCTCGGGACTCAAGGCGATCGGCTGGAAGCCCCCCGAGCCCTTCAAGACCAAGGCGGAAGACGGGATCACCGACATCTGGGGCGAGATGTGGAAGCCCTTCGACTTCGATTCCACGAAGTCGTATCCGATCATCACCTACACCTATCCGGGTCCGCAGACGGAGTCGGTGATCTTCAATTTCTCACCGGCGGCGCAGCAGCAGCGGCTGGCGCAGCTCGGGTTCATCGTCGTCACCTTCGGCAACCGCGGCGGCAGCCCCGAGCGGTCGCGCGCTTACGACACCTTCGGCTACCTCAACCTTCGCGACTACGGACTGGCGGACAAGAAGTACGTGATCGAGGAGCTCGCCGCCGAGCACCGGTACATCGACCTGAATCGGGTGGGAATCTACGGCCACTCAGGCGGCGGATTCCAGACGGCGGCGGCGATGCTCATGCCCCCGTACAACGACTTCTTCAAGGTGGGTGTGAGCGAATCGGGCAACCACGACAACAACATCTACAACCAGAACTGGAGCGAGCAGTATCACGGGCTCCGCGTCGAGGTGGCGGCTGACAGCGGGCGGGGCGGGCGCGGGCGTGGGGGCCGCGGCGGTCGCGGTGGCCCCGGCGCCGGGGTCAACGCGAACAGCAGCGAGTTCGGCCGCGTCGCGCCCAGCGACAGCAACACCGACGTGCAGATTCACGTGCCGACCACGGTCGAGCTGGCCAAGAACCTCAAGGGCGCGCTGCTGCTCGAAACCGGGCTGATGGACAACAACGTGCACCCGGCCAACACCTACCGGCTGGTGAACGCGCTCCTCAACGCGCACAAGCGCTTTTCGTTCATGGTTTATCCGGAACGGCCGCACGGCTATGGCGACATGGCGCCGTACGCGCAGGAGATGATGATGGAGTTCTTCGCGACGCACTTCCTGGGAGACAATTACGGGGGGAGCGCGGAGATGAGCGTCCACTAGAGTCGGACAGTCGGACAGTCGGGCAGTCGGACTGTCTTGCTGTCCGACTGTCCTATCTCGTCCAGATCAACGTCACGCACCCGGTGTGCTCGGCGCCCGTAGCCATGGCGCCGCTGCCGGTCTGCGTGGCGTTGAACTGCGGCGGGACCTCGCCCGTCCGATAGACCTCGATGCCCGCCACCATGCCCGGGTCGAGCATCGCATTGATGCCCGCGTCGAGGTTCCGGACCACGCGCCCCGGCCCGAGGTTCGGCTTCAAGACCGGCGTCGGCGCGCCGTCGATGTAGATCGTGCACTCCCACATCCACGGGCGTCCGGAGAGCGTCGCCAGATCGGTCATCAGCGTGGGCGCCCAGTGCTCGATCTGCGCCTCGGAGATGTAGGCGTTCGGCGGCGCCGCGCCCTGCTGCCGCCGGTCGTAGAAGCCGGTGAGATCCAGCTTGCGCACGGTATCCGCCGGCCCGCGCGCCACGCCGTGCGCGGTGGTCGTGACCGTCGCCAGCATCCGGCCCACGCGGTCGAGCACCAGCGTGATCGGAATCGTGTCGTTCGCGCCGTTGGCCACCAGGAAGGTGTCCATGTTGTAGCCCACCTTCCGCACCCGCAGGAACGCGCCCGACGTGTCCATCGGCAGCACGACCGTGCCGGTGGGGGTGGTGAGCGCCGAGAGGCCGGTCAGGATGTCCTTCACCTCGGCGCTGTCGACCGGCTCGCCGGTTTCGGCGTCGAAGATGCCGATGACGCGCGTGCGGACGACGAGCCCGCGCACCGAATCGGCCTGGGCGAGGACGCGGCCGGGCGCGGCGAGCACGACGACCGCCAGCGCCATCGTGAGCACCGCCGCAATCGACGCGCGGGGCGGCGTGGCGAAAGGGGTTCGCGTGGGGGGCATGACCGTCACTCCATTATGAGAGACATATAACCCGGTGTATCGGGATTCTGCCAGGGCCGGTCCGGCTGATCCGGGTCGTACCGGACTCCCTGGCGGCAAATACTGCACTCGCCGCGGCATCACGCGGCATCGAATCGTTCCCGGAGGTGGCATAACGATGGGGAGCCACGATTTCCTCCGGCCTCGCAGCGCCCCCTACCTCCCCTTCCGTCTGCCCTCGATTTTCGGTATTTCTTCGGGTATGACGGCCGCCCCAGCCAGGGACCTCTCCGCCCTCCGCGCCCTTCTCGAAGAGCGCTTCCCGGACGCCTCGCCCATCACCCGGCGGGTCGCCGCGCAGCTCGCCACGGGGATCGGGGAGCTCGACCGCGCCCTGCCCAGCGGCGGGCTGCCGCGCGGCCGCCTGTCGGTCTGGGCCCCCAGTGGAGGGGCCACGGCCATCCTCCGCGCCGCCTGCCAGGGGGTGCTGGCTGCCGGCGAGCGCTCCGCCTGGATCGACAGCGTGGGCACCGTGGCCGGCGCCTTCTGGGACGAGGGCCCCCTGCTCGTTCGTCCCTCCAGCCGGCTCAACGCCCTGCGGTCCGCCGAGGAGTTGCTGCGGAGCGGCGGCTTCGCGCTGGTCGTGCTCGCGGGCGCCGAGCCCAAGGGGCAGGAGACCGTCCGGCTCACCCGGGCCACGCGCGACGGCGGGAGCGCGCTCGTGGCCCTCACCACGCACGCCGCGATGTCGGCCTTGAAGCTCACCTCGCGCATCACCCCCGCCGACTATCGCTACAGGCGCACGCCGTTCGGAGACCCCGCCGAGATCACGCACGCGCGCGTGCGCGTCGACGCGGTGGCGCCCGGATGGAAGGCGCACGCCGAATTCGTTCTACCGGTCACGCATCATGAGTTACGTCTGTCTCTGGAGCCCGAGCTGGCCGACCGGCGCGGCGTGGCGCGCTGAGATGCCCACACGCGCGACGAACCCCCATTCGCAGTGGTCAGGCCGCGGCGGCCCCCGCCGCCGGCACCGGTCCGGCGGGCACCAGCTCCTTTCGCCCGAGATCCACGCGGAGGTTGAGCCCTTCGAGACCGTGCGCGCCGAGCAGCACCATGTCGCCCGGCTCGGCGAACACGACCGCGGCGACCGCCGATCGTCCGCCGGCGTGCAGATAGGCGAATCCCACGTCGCGGTCGAGCACCCGGCCGTCGGCGGTCTCGAAGCGATCGGTGCGCACGCGCTCCACGCCCAGCTCTTCCAGCACGGAGCGCGGCACCCAGTTGTACTCGCTGCCCGTGTCGACCATGACGCCGGACAACGTCCGCCGGTCGTGCGGCCGCGTGATCTGCGCAACGTCGACCGTCGTTCTGAAGATCCCCATGTCGTCGATCATACGTTCGCTCCTGGAAGACGCGTCATGACAGTATCGCGGACTCCGCCATTCGATCGCAATCCGGAGACGGCGCGATGAGCTACGTCTGTCTCTGGAGCCCGAGCTGGCCGACCGGCGCGGCGTTCCCCGCTGCGATCGTCTCCGACCTGCTGCAGCACACCCCGCGCGTGAGCGTGGGCGCCGGCGGCCGCGTGTGGGCCGACGCCCGCGGCCTCGACGCACGCGCGCTCACCGTCGCGCTCGTGGACGTCGCGCACCGCCACGGCTACTCCAACGCGCACGCCGGCGCCGCCGTCACCGCGATCGCCGCCGATCTGGCGGCCACCCAGCGGCGCGTGCCGTTCACCATCGTCAAGCCCGGGCACGACCGCGAGTTCATCGCGCCGTTTCCGGTGGACGTGCTGGAACCGTCGTCGTTGCTCGACAACATCCTCGACGGCACCGGCATCGAGACGGTCGGCGCGCTCGCCGCGCTGGACGCGGCCCATATCGAAACGCGCATGGGCGCCGAAGGGGTGAAGCTCTGGAAGCTCGCGCGCGCCGACGACCCGCGGCTCCTGTTCGCCCAGCCGGCACGCGCGCTCCCCAGCGCCACGGTCGAGTGGGTGGACTACGCCCTGCGCGACGCCGAGCGGCTGACGTTCGTGGTGAACGCGCAGATGAGCACCGTGTGCCAGCGGATGACCGGCGACGGACAGCGGGCGCGCGAGATCTCGCTCGTTTTCGCGCTCGCCGACCGCACCGAGTTCGCGCACCGCATCCGCTCGGCCCGCCCCACGGCGAGCCAGAAGGCGTGGATGCGCCTCGTCCGCTCGGCGCTCGAGCGCATCACGCTTCCCGACGCGGTCACCGGGGTGACGGTGCGCGTGGAGTCGGTGATCGGCAACGACGGCGTGCAGGGCGATCTCTTCGACAAGGGATTCGCCAGCGCGCCGCAGGTGGAGCGCACGGTGTCGCAGCTCATGGACGACCAGGGCGACGTGGTGCTCACGCCGGAGAACTCGGCGCATCCGCTCGTCGACGCGCGCACGACGTGGGCGCGCGAGGATCCCGCGGTGGCGGCGGCGAGCGGCGAGCGTGGCGCGGCCAAGGCACAGGGCGGCGCGAAACCGACGCCGCGGCTGACGCTGCAGCTCGTCACGCCCCCGCGGCCGGTGTCGGTGCGCACAGCGGAGCGGCGCGACCATCAGATGCCGGTGCGCTATCGCGATGCCGGGAAGTCGTACGCCATCGTCGATGCGGCGGGGCCGGAGCGCGTGTCGGGCGGGCAGTGGGAGGAGGGCGGCCCGTACGCGCGGGAGTATTTCCGGTGCGTGCGGGAAGATGGGATGCTGGTGTGGCTGTATCGGGATGCGGCGCGCGCAGCGGGCGAGTGGCACCTCCACGGCTGGTGGGATTGAGTCCCCGTGCCGTACGTCGAGCTTCGCGCGCACACCGCGTTCTCATTCGGTGACGGCTCCGCCACCCCCGAAGCGCTCGTCGCGCGCGCGCACGCCCTCGGCTACCGCCGTCTCGCGATCACCGACACCGCCGACCTCGGCGCCATCGTGCGCGCGCAGCTCGCCGCGCGCGCCTGCGATCCGCCGCTCGAGTTGATCGTCGGCGCGGAGATCAACGTCGACGGAAAGCCCGCGGCCTTCCTGGCGCGCAACGCGACCGGCTACCGCAACGTCGCGGCACTCGTCACCGCGGCGCGTGTGGGGAACTGGAGCGCGTGGGACAAGGACACGCAGGGACGGCGCCGCGGACGGCCGGGCGTCACGTGGGCGCAGGTGGCCGCGCACGCCGAGGGGGTGCACGCGCTCACGGGACCGGGGTCGGGACCGTTGGCGGCGCTCGTGCGGGCGGGAGACGAGGAAGGGGCGCGCCGGCTGTTGCGCGAGTGGTCGGCAGTCTTCGGCCGGCAGCTGGCCGTCGAAGTGCAGCTGCATCACACCGGCGGCGCGGAGGCGGCGCTGGCCGGCGCGCTGGTGTCGCTCGCCGAGCGGGAGCGCGTGCCCTGGACGGTGGCGCACGACCCGCGGTACGTGGACGAGCGCGGCCGTCTGGTGCACGACATGCTCACCGCGCTCCGCGCCGGGCTGACGATGGACGAAGCCGCGTCGCGCGGGACGCTGCACCCCAATGGCGACTGGCGGCTGCTGTCGCCCGGCGAGATGGAGCGGCGGTGGCGCGGCCGCACCGAAGGACTGTGCGAGAGCGTGCGCATCGCGTCGGAATGCGAGCCGGTGGATTTCGCGTGGATGCGTCCGCCGATGCCGAGGTACGCGGTGCCCGCCAGCCACACCGACATCAGCTTCCTGCGCGAGCAGGCGTACATCGGGGCGCGCGAGCGGTGGGGCGCCGTCACGCCGAAGCAGGCCACGCAGATCGAGCGCGAGCTGGCGGTGATCAACCGGCTGGGGTTCGCCGGGTTCTTTCTCGTGATGTGGGATGCGGTACGCTTCGCGCGCGAGCGCGGCATTCTCTGCCAGGGGCGCGGCAGTGCCGCCAATTCGGTGATCGCGTTCTGCCTGCGCATCACGGCGGTGGATCCCGTGGAGCACGGGCTGCTGTTCGAGCGCTTTCTCTCGGAGGTCCGCGTGGACGGCAAGGCCGAGGCGCCGGACATCGACGTGGACTTCGAGCACGACCGGCGCGAGGAGGTGCTCGATTACATGTACGCGCACTACGCGCGGGAGAAGGCCGCCATCGCGTGCACGGTGCAGACCTACCGCGCGCCGAACGCCGTGCAGGACGCGATGCGGGCGTTCGGCTATCCGCCCGAGCTGGCCGTGTCCATATCGAAACGCTTACATCACGCCGAACCCGCCGAGGCGGCGGAGATCATGCGCGACGGGCTGGGCGCCGAGCAGGGGCTGGAGGTGAACGATGCGCGCGGCCGGGCCTTGCTGAACGGCATTGCGGCGTTCGACGGCGTGCCGCGCATGCGGTCCACGCACGTGGGCGGGTTCGTGCTGTCGAGCGAGCCGTTGGGGAATTATCTGCCCATCGAGCAGACGGCGATGGGGCGGACCATCGTGCAGTTCGACAAGGACGATCTGGATGCGGTGGGCGTGCCCAAGTTCGACTTTCTGGGGCTGGGCGGGTTGTCGGCCGTGCGGCGTGCCTTCGACGTGATCGAGCGCCGCACGGGCACGCGCCCCGCGATCTACACGCTGCCGTACGACGACGAGAAGACCTATGCGTTGATTCAGAGCGGCGAGACGATCGGGACCTTCCAGATCGAGAGCCGGGCGCAGATCGGGTCGATTCTGAAGACGAAGCCCGAGCGGCTGTACGACATCGTGGTGCAGGTGGCGCTCATCCGGCCGGGTCCCATCCAGGCGAAGTTCGTGCATCCCTATACCGAGCGGCGGCTGGGGCGCGAGGCGGTGCGCTATCTGCATCCGGCGCTGGAGCCCATTCTCAAGCGTACGCAGGGGATTCCGATCTTCCAGGAGCAGGCGATGGCGATCGCCATGGCGCTGGGCGGGTACAGCGGCGGCCAGGCCGACGAGCTGCGCCGCACGATGGGGAACATCCGGAAGAAGGAGCGGCTGGTGGGCGCGCTCACCAGGCTGCGCACCGCGATGGTGAATCGCGGCGTCGAGGGGGAGATCGCGGACCACATCTGCGCCGACCTGGTGAGCTTCGCGAACTACGGCTTTCCGGAGTCGCATGCGTGGAGCTTCGCGCTGATCGCGTACGCCACGGCGTGGCTCAAGGCGCACTACCCCACCGAGTTCTTTTATGGTTTGCTGAACTCGTGGCCGATGGGGTTCTATCCCGTGTCCACGCTGATCCACGACGCCAAGCGGCACGGAGTGCCGCTTCTGCCGCCCTGCCTGCGCGACGGCGATTGGGAGTGCAGCGTGGAGGAGACCGGCGACCCGGCTCGGCCGGCGCTCAGGATCGGGTGGCGGCACGTGCGCGGGGTGGGGACGCGCGTGATCGACGCGCTGAAGGATGCGCGGATGACGGGGCCCTTCATCTCGATTGCCGACGTGGTGCGGCGGGCGCGGTTGAGCCGAGCGGATGTGTTAGCGTTCGCGCGGGCGGGGGCGTTCGGCGTGTGGGCGGGCGACCGGCGGCATGCGGCGTGGGAGGGGCTGCGCGCGGTGGGCGACCTGCTGCCGCTGGCGCCGGCGTCGCGGGAGCTGCATTCGCCGCCTCCCGTGGATCGCGACCGGCAGGTGCTGCTCGATTACTACGCCGTGGGGCTGAGCCTGGACGGACACCCGATGCAGACGGTGCGCGAGAAGCTCGAAGCGGGAGGTGCGGTGTCGAGCCGCGACCTGACCACGCTGCCGAGTGGGCGGACGGTGGCCATCGGCGGCCTCGTGACCGTCCGGCAGCGGCCGAGCACGGCGGGCGGGACGATTTTCCTGTTGCTGGAAGACGAGTGGGGATTCGTGAACGTCGTGGTGCACAAGAGCCTGGTGGAGGCGAATGAAGAGGTCGTGAAGCGGGCGCCGTTCGTGATCGTGCAGGGGCGGCTGGAGAAGGATTCAGGAGCGATCAACGTGGTGGGGAAGAGGTTTCGGGAGCTGGGGGTGGGGGAGGGGAAATTCGTGCATCGGGCGCATGAGTTCAGGTAGGTCCCCTCGAACGACGGGCGACGAAACGTTGTTACGACGGGATCGGAGGGCGCTTCAGAGGGGAAATGGCGGCAGGGGTGCTGTCGGCGCTCGCCCCCGGGGACGACGCGTTCGGACGATGACCCCGGGCGTTGGGCAGGTCGGCCCGTACCGGCCCCGGCGCCCGCAGGCGTCACCGCGGTATCGGCTCGTTCAGAACCACTTCCGCCGACGGGACGCATTTGGCCGAGACCGTCCACCGTCAAGGCGTCCCGACGTACACCGTTCCGCCCTTCATCACGAATCGCACGCGATCGAGGGCGTGTAGGTCCTGACCCGGATCTCCCTCGACGGCGATGATGTCCGCGAGCGCGCCGGGCTTGATGACGCCAAGCCGGCCGTCCTGACCGAGGAGGTGGGCGTCGTTGACCGTCGCGGCCTGCAAGGCCTGGACGGGCGTCAGCCCAGCTTCGATGTAGGCGTACAGGACGTGGCGCGAGGCCACGCCCTGTGGCCATCCGAGATCGAGATACTCGTCCGACCCCGCGCAGATCTTCACGCCGGCGCGCACCGCCCGCGTCAGTCGATCGTGGCTGGACCGAAAGTAGCTGGCCAACGTCGCGGGATCGGGACGGGGTTCGTCGCCGCGCGTCGGGATGCGGAGCAGGTATTGTCTTCCCGCGGCACTGTCGAGGTCGGTCGGCACCAGGCACGTGCCGCGTTGCGCCATCAGCGCGAGCGTCGAATCCGCAACCTGGTAGGCGTGCTCGATGCTGTTGACCCCTGCCTCCGTCGCGTTCCAGACGGCGGCGTCATCGGTCGCGTGCGCCGCGACCCGCACGCCGAGGCGACGGGCTTCGGCGACGATGGCGCGCATCTCGTCCGGCGAAAGCGACGCGACGTTCGGCGTGTTGTTGGAGTAGATCTTGATCAGGTCCGCGCCGTAGGTGACGTGCTCGCGCACGGCCAGCGCAGCGTCCTCCGGACCGTGCACGACGCGGTACTCCTCCTCTGCAATCGTTTCGTACGGCGGCTGAAGCCCCGGAAACTGGCCACCTTCGCTGGCGAGGCCGGGCCCGGACACGAACATCCTGGGACCGTCGACCGAACCGTCGCGAATTGCGTCTCGCAGCGCGACGTCGTTGAAGCGGCCCGAGTTGCCGAGATCGCGCACCGTCGTGATCCCGGCGGCGAGATAGGTGCGCGCGCGCGCAGCTCCGTGCAGCGCCCGGAGCGCGCCGCCTTCGACCACGACCGCGCGGATGCCGTCCATCAGACTCTGGTCGCCCTGGCCCGGCCGCTCGAGGTAGAGGAGGTGCGTGTGCGCGTCGATGAGGCCGGGCAGGACGGTGAACCGCCGCAGGTCGATGACGCGCGCGCCAGGCGGCACGCCCTCGTGCGTGCTCATTGCGGCGATTCGTCCGTTGCGGACGACGATGTCGCTGGGACCGGTGAAGGTTCCCGCCTCGCTGTCGAAGACGCGGGCGGCGTGAATGACCGTGACGCCGGTATCTCGCGGCGTCTGCGCGATTCCGGTCGACGCGGTCACGACGGCTGCCATCACACATGCGGCGAAAGGTCTCATCATTCCTCCCCCTGACGCAGGTTGTCGAGTTCGAAGGTGCACCGCGCCACCAGTCGCCGCCAGGCAATCGCCTCGGCTGACAACGCCTTGCCGGCGGGGGCCATACCCGATCGGTCGAGACGGATCAGCCGCCTTTCGCCGAGGCTTCAGACATTGATGCGGGGCCTCAGACGTCAGGCCTTACGCTCGGCAAAAAATGCATGGCATATTGAAATCGGGCGCCGCTCTGATCGACCGGCGTCTCTCCCAAAATCGTACCGTCGAACGAGGCATTCACCATGTCCCGGCACTTGATCACAGCGGCATTCCTTACGTGCTTCGCCGCCCTCTCCACCGCCTCCGCCCAGAAGACCACCATGTTCACACTCACGAGCCCCGACATCAAAGCCGGCCAGACCATCCCCATGAAGCACGTCTTCAAGGGCATGACGTGCACCGGCGAGAACATTTCGCCTGCGCTCTCGTGGTCCGGCGCGCCCGCCGGCACCAAGAGCTACGCGATCACCGTGTACGACCCCGACGCGCCCACCGGCAGCGGCTGGTGGCACTGGGTGGTCTACAACATCCCGGGCAATGTCACCTCGCTCCCGGCCGGCGCTGGCGACGCGGGCGGCAAGGGCATGCCTCCGGGCGCTTCGCAGGGGAACACCGACTTCGGCTCGGCCGGCTACGGCGGCCCCTGTCCGCCCAAGGGCGACAAGCCGCACCATTACCACTTCACCGTGTATGCGCTCGACGTCGCGCACCTGGACATCCCCGCCGGCGTCACCGCGGCGAACGTCGGGTTCAATCTGCACTTCCACACGCTTGCCAAGGCGGAGCTGGTCGCGCTGTACGGGCGGTAGGCCGTCCGCCATTCGGACTCCGCGTCCCTCGGCGCGGAGTCCGCGGGACGCCCCGCAGAAGTCCGCGTCGAGTCACTCGCACTCCGCGGAAATCGGTGCTCGCTTCGCGGAAATCCGTTCATGGTCCGCGGATCGTTGATCGCGGTCCGCGCTCCGGCGTGCGGAGTCCGCGGAAAAGCCGTCGCGTCACGCGTCCAGTCCGGAGCACTCGGCGGGCAGCCGTTCACGGTCCGCGTCAACTCACGAGAAGTCGCCGGAACGCCGGTGCCGGTCCGCGGTCCGGCGCGCGGAGTCCGCGTCGTGTTGAAAGTGGTCCGCGGTTCGTTGATCACGGTCCGCGGTTCGTTGATCACGGTCCGCGGTCCGTTGATCGCGGTCCGCGGTCCGGCGTGCAGAGTTCGCGGGACAGCCGTCCCACTGCGCGTCCAGCGCGGAGAACTCGGCGGGCAGCGGTTCACGGTCCGCGTCGAGTCACGAGAGGTCGCCGGAACGCCGGTGCTGGTCCGCGCTCCGGCGTGCGGAGTCATCGGAAGGGCCGTCGCACCACGCGTCCAGTCCGGAGCACTCGGCGGACAGCGGTTGGTGGTCCGCGTCCCACCGCAAGCTGCCCGCGTCGCGTTTCCGGCCGCCCTCGGTCAGTGCTATGTTATCGCGTCCCGACCGGAGCCATTCGATGGATTCCCCGCTCTCCCGCCTGACCCCCCTTCCCATCCTCGCGTTCCTGCTGTTCGCCGCACCGCTCCGCGCGCAGCAGCAGCACCTCACCAACGAGACGCCCGCGCACTTCACCACGCCCGATTCGTCGTGGAACTATACGCGCCGCGACGTCATGATCCCG
>DASVWS010000106.1:0-72322 GCA_036393095.1 Gemmatimonadaceae bacterium
CACGGCCGCGGCGTGCCGGGCCCAGGCGGGGAGCGTGGTCCCGATGACGATGATCGCTCCGGCGCGCGCGACATCGGGCGCATCCATGCCCGCCAGCTCCTCGTCGGCGACGATGAGCACATCGCCGGCCTGCATCCGGGAGAGCGGCGCGTCGTGGCGCGTGAAGCCGAGCAGCTCGGCGCCGCGCCCATTGGCGGCGCGGTCGGCGCGCACCGAAAGGTCGGGCACGCCGGCCAGCGGGGCCTCCGGCCCCTGGCGCACGCGGAACGCGCCGGCACCGCCCGTCTTCCTGGCCAGGCGCGAGAGCAGATAGAGCGCCTCGTTCGGGAGATTGGGCGACACGAGCACGAAGGCGCGCTTGCCCGCGACCAGCGACGCGGCTTCGGCCGTCGCGGCCTCCCACTCCGCGGTCGCGAGCGTGTCGCCGCGGCGCACCATGGGGTATTCCACGCGGTCCTGCCGGTTCAACCAGCGGTAGCCGAGCCGTCCCTCGTCGCACATGAAGAAGGCATTGACGGCGTCGTTCGGCCGCGGCTGCAGGCGCACGACCATGTTGTCGCGCGTCTCGACCGTCATGTTGCACCCCTGCGAGCAGCCGGGGCAGATCGACGGCGTGCGGTCGAGCTCCCAGGACCGCGCCTTGTTCAGCGAATCCTTGGAGAGGAGCGCGCCCACGGGGCACAGGTAGATGACGTTGCCGGCCCACGGATGCGTCAGGTCGCGCCCTTCGAACTTGCCGATCAGGGCCCGGTCGCCGCGCTCGCTCACGTTGAGGGCGGCATCCTCGGCGACGTCGGACATGAAGCGCACGCACCGGGTGCAGAGGATGCACCGGTTGGTGACGTACATGACGTCGCCGCCGAAGTCCTCCACCGGGTTGAAGCGCTTGGGATCGCGCAGGCGACCCTCGGCCGGCCCTTCCTGGTGGGTGTAGTCCTGCAACTCGCACTCGCCCGACTTGTCGCAAATGGGACAGTCGAGCGGGTGGTTGATGAGCAGCATTTCCAGCACGCCCTTCCGGGCTTCCAGGGCGCGGGGCGTGTAGACGTGCACGACCTGCCCGTCGGCGACGCTGGTGGCACAGGCGGGAGCGAGCTTCGGCATCTTCTCGACTTCCACCTGGCACATGCGGCAATTCCCGGCGATCGGCAACGACGGATGATAGCAGTAGTGCGGAATCAGGATCCCCGCGGTCTTCGCCGCTTCGAGGATCGAGGTGCCTTCAGGCACGGACACCGCCCGGCCTTCGATCGTCAGGTTGATCATCTTCACATCGGCCATCACGCCACCGCCGGAACCAGGTGAATGGTCTTCTTCTTGATGAGCGCCTCGAAATCGCCGGGGAACTTCTTGATCCCCGAGACCACCGGCACGGCGCACGAATCGCTGAGCACGCAGATGGTCTTGCCGGTCATGTTGTCGGCGATGGAAAGGAGCGTGTCGAGATCTTCCATCGACCCCTCGCCGGCCACGATGCGCTCGAGGATGCGCGTGGTCCACGCCGTGCCTTCGCGGCACTGCGTGCACTGCGCGCAGCTCTCGTGGGCGAAGAAGCGCGTGGCGCGGGCGATCTGCTTCACCAGGTTCTGCGCGTCGTCGATCACGATCACGCCGCCCGAACCGAGCATGGTGCCCTGCTCCACGAATCCTTCGTAGTCCATGAAGCTGGCCTCGGCCTCCTCCACCGTCTGGATGGGCACCGAGATGCCGCCGGGGATGATCGCCCGGAACCGGCGGCCGGGCATCGGCCCGCCGCACAGGTCGTACAGGAAATCCTTGAACGGAAAGCCGAGCGGCACTTCGTAGTTGCCCGGGCGCTGCACGTTGCCGCACACCGAGAAGAGCTTCGTGCCGGTGCTCTTCGGATTGTCGGGCCGCCCGTACTGCTTGTACCACGTGGCGCCGTTGTTGAGGATGTGCGGCACGGCGGCGAGCGTCTCGACGTTGTTGATCGTCGTCGGCTGGGCGAAGACGCCGGACACCGCCGGGAAGGGCGGCTTGATGCGCGGATTCCCGCGCCGCCCCTCGATCGAATTCATGAGGGCCGTCTCTTCGCCGCAGATGTAGGCCCCCGCCCCGCGGTGCACGTACACGTTGACCGTCTTGCCCGTGCCCATGGCGTTGCTGCCGAGGATCCCGGCGGCGTACGCTTCCCGGAGCGCCGCCTCCATGCGGGCGATCGGCTCCGTGAATTCGCCGCGGATATAGATGTAGCAGGTCTCGGCGCCGATGGCGTACGCGCCGATCGCGCATCCCTCGACGAGCGCGTGCGGCGTCCAGCGCATGATCTCCCGGTCCTTGAACGTCCCCGGTTCCGACTCGTCGGCATTGCAGCACAGGTAGTGCGGCTTGCCGTCGCCGATCTTCATGAACGACCACTTCACGCCGGTCGGAAAGCCGGCGCCGCCGCGCCCTCGCAGCCCGGAATCCTTGACGACGTTGACGATGTCGGCGGGCGCCATGCCCAGCGCCTTCTCGAGCGCCGCGTACCCGCCGCGCTTCTTCCATCCCGCGAGCGAAATGGCCTCGGGGTCCCCGAAGTACTTCGAGAGGACCGGCGTTTCGCGGTCGTGCGGCTTGTGCGGATATCCCATTATGTCAGCCCGGAGAGAATCTCGGGGACCTTCTCGGGGGTCACCGATTCCAGGAAGTCCTCGTTCACCATCACCGGCGTCGCGAAACCGCAGGCGCCGAGACACTCCACCTCGATGACCGTGTACTTTCCGTCCTTCGAGGTCACGCCCAGCTCCTCGCACCCGGTGTGCCGCAGGAAGGCGTCGCGCACGCCCTCGGCGCCGCACACGGCGCAGGGCGACGTGGTGCACACCTGGATGAAGTATTTCCCCACCGGGTGCTGGTGGTACATCGTGTAGAAGGTAACCACGCCCTTCACGTACGCCGGCGTGAGATCGAGCACGTCGGCCACTTCCGCCATCGCCTCCTCGCTGATCCAGCCCCGGTCGTGCTGCACCATCCACAGCGCCGGCAGAAGGGCGGCCATCTTCGTCGGGTACCGCGTGAACAGCGTGTCGAGTTCCTTCCGCCGCTCGCCGATGAACACCGGCACGTAGGGCGCCGAGTGCACCCCGTGCGAGGTGTCCGCGGGCGCTTCCGTTCCACCCATCTCTTGCGCGCTCACCGGCCCGATTCTCCTTCGCAGAAATTCTCGCGGGTCATCGATCGATCTCTCCCATGACGATGTCGATGCTCGCGTTGATCGCGATCACGTCCGACAACAGGTGGCCCTCGACCATCTTCGGGATCGCCGAGAGGTTCACGAACGACGGCGGCCGGATGCGCCAGCGCACCGGCTTCGACGTGCCGTCGGACACGACGTAGTAGCCCTTCTCGCCCTTCGGACTCTCGACCGCCACGTAGCACTCGCCGGCGGGCGGCCGCGGGCCTTCCATCACCTGCTTGAAGTGGTGGATCATCGACTCCATGTCGCTCATCGCCTTGTGCTTGGGCGGCAGGATCACGCGGTGATCGTCCACGTTCACCGGCCCGTCGGGGAGCCGCTTGATGGCCTGCTCGAGAATCCGCACCGACTGGCGCAGTTCCTCGACGCGCACCAGGTACCGGTCGTAGACGTCCCCGCTCGTGCCGATCGGGACGTCGAAGTCGTACGTCTCGTAGTCGAGGTACGGGAAATCGCGGCGCACGTCGTATGCCACGCCCGAGGCGCGGAGCATCGGACCGGACAGGCCGTAGTTGAGCGCCTCTTCGGGGGACATCACACCGAGCCCGACCGTCCGTCCCACCCAGACCGCGTTCCTGGACAGCATGCGCTCGGCTTCGTCGATCGTCTTCGAGACGCTCTTCACGAACCCCGTGAGCTTGTCGACCCAGCCGTCCGGAATGTCGGCTCCCATTCCGCCCACGCGGGTGAGCGTGGTGGTGAGCCGGGCGCCGATCCACATGTCGAGCAGCTCGTAGATCCGCTCCCGCTCCTCGAACAGCCAGAGGAACGGCGTGAAGGCGCCGATGTCGATGCAGGTGGTGCCCCACCAGACCAGGTGCGACATCATGCGCGACAGTTCCATCGCGATCACCCGGAGCACCTTGCAGCGCTCCGTGATCTCGATGCCGAACAGCCGCTCGGCGCCCAGCACGTAGCCCACGTTGTTGCCGGGCGAGTTCAGATAATCCTCGCGGTCCGTCCACGGGATGATCTGGTTGTACTGCCGGTACTCGCCGATCTTCTCGAACCCGCAGTGCAGATATCCGATGTGCGGGATGCAGCGCACGACCGTCTCGCCGTCCAGCTCCAGCACCAGCCGGAGCACGCCGTGCGTTGCCGGGTGCTGCGGGCCGATGTTGATGAGCATGTGCTCGCCGCCGAGGTCCGGCTCGAGGGCCGGCGGCGCTTCGACGGCCACCGGATTGCCGTGCTCGTCGACCGCCAGGGGAACGCGCACCGGGCGCCCCTGGGCATCGAGCCCCGTGGTCGAGAGCTCGACCTCTACCGTGCGTTTGGTGGTTGGCATGGCGCGCTATTCCCCCGCCTTCTCGCCGGCCTTCAGGCGACGGCGCATTTCTTCGGGGAGATCCTCAAACGCGTCCACGACCGACAGTTCTTCCATTGAATACCGGGCTTCGGGATTGGCAGCGAGCGCCTGGCGGAGCTGCTCCGAGCGGCTGAACCGCCCGCGCAACGGAAAGTCCTTCCGCAGGGGATGGCCTTCGCGGTAGTCCTCCCACATCAGAATGCGGCGCAGATCGGGGTGCCCGGCGAAGCGGATGCCGAACATGTCGAAGCACTCGCGCTCCAGCCAATCGGCGCTCCTGAACACCTCGCACACGCTCGGGACTTCGAGCGGCGTGCCGGGCGCCAGCTCCACCTTGAGGCGGAGAAATCGGCGGAAGGCGACCGAGCGGAGGTGCCACACGACTTCGATCGGCTGCTCGGGGTCGCGGAATTCCACCGCCGTCACGTCGGACAGGTAGTCGTAGCGCTGCGACGGCTCGGTGTGGAGCCAGCGGACGATTTCGAGCAGGCGGTCGTTCGCCACGACGACGTTCGTCTCGCCGCGGACCACGCGCACTCCCCGCACCGCGTCGCCGAACTGGCGCACGAGCGCCGCGGCCGATGGATTCGGCTCGCCGCCGGTGAGCGGCACGTGGCGCGGCGTGGCGGGCGCCGGCGCGTCAGCGCCGAGCGCGCTTCCGGCCAAAACGGGCGTGAACGGGGCGCTCACAGGCCCGACCGGGTTTGATGGACGGAGTTCCCGAACGGCTCCGACAGTTCGTCGATGACCGACGGCGGAATGTAGAGCTGGCTCTTGGGATCGGGATCCATCTCGACACGGAGCGTCGGGTCGGCCGCGCGCTCCTTCGTCACCTTTTCCTGCAGCAGCATGATGCCGTAGAGGAGGCCCTCCGGCCGCGGCGGGCACCCCGGCACGTAGACGTCGACGGGAATGATGGTGTCGATGCCCTGCACGACGGCGTAGTTGTCGAACATGCCGCCCGATGACGCGCAGGCACCCATCGAGATGGCCCACTTGGGCTGCGGCATCTGCTGCCAGATGCGGCGCAGGATCGGCGCCAGTTTGAACGGGACGCGGCCGGCGCAGATCAGCACATCCGCCTGCCGCGGCGAGAAGCTCATCCGCTCCATGCCGAAGCGCGCCAGGTCGAAATCGCTGGCCGCGGAGGCCA
This sequence comes from Gemmatimonadaceae bacterium, assembly GCA_036393095.1. Taxonomy (GTDB): domain Bacteria; phylum Gemmatimonadota; class Gemmatimonadetes; order Gemmatimonadales; family Gemmatimonadaceae; genus JAGWRI01. The sequence goes on from DASVWS010000106.1 coordinate 5,662, forward strand.
TGAACTCGATGGCGCAGCACGCCGTGCCGAACGGCATCGGCCACAGCGAATTCGCGCGGGCCCAATTGACGAGGAAGTCGAGCTTCGTCGCGACCCATCCTTCCTGCGACGACGGGCTGTAGGAGACGGTCGACTCGGGGCGCGGGGTCAATCCCATTGCAGGGCCCCCTTCTTCCAGACGTAGATGAAGCCGACGAGGAGGATCGCCATGAACACGAGCATCTCCCCGAGGCCGAAGAACGAAATCTGTCCCGGCGGGCAGACGCCGCCGGTGAGGGGCACCGCGCACGAGAGCTGCCGGAAGTGCGCGCCCCACGGGATCATGAAGACGGTCTCGATGTCGAAGATGATGAACAGCACCGCCACCATGTAGAACTTGACGGAGAACCGCTCGCGCGCGTCGCCGAGCGGCGGGATTCCGGATTCGTATGGAGTCTGCTTTACCGGAGTCGGCCGGGGGCGCATCGTGAGATGCGACATCACCAACATCGCCACCGCATTGAGGAGGGCGAAGCCGAGCAGGAGCAGGACCGGGAAGTACGTGCGTGCCATAGCGCTCCAAACTTCGTGAAAACTTTCACTAGCTCCAGCGCCAAAAAGTTATCGACCGTCCGAACGAGGGTCAACCGGATTTCCCGGCGTCATTGCGCGTGCTTGGCGCCCGTGGAGCGGACGGGTACATTCCGGCGCGCATCGCGTCGCGCATCCCCCGTCACCCTCTCCCAGAACCCGCCGATGAGCATCATGTCCGACCGCTGGATCACCCGGATGGCCCGCGAGCACCGGATGATCGAGCCTTTCGAAGACCGTCAGGTTCGCGCCGGCGTCATCTCGTACGGGGTCAGCTCGTACGGCTACGACATGCGGGTGGCGCGCGAGTTCCGGATCTTCACCAACGTGCTCAGCTCGGTGGTCGACCCCAAGAATTTCGATCCGAACAGCTTCGTGGAATTCGAGGGGGACATCTGCATCGTGCCCCCCAACTCGTTCGCGCTCGCGCGCTCCGTGGAGTACTTCCGGATTCCGCGCGATATCCTGACGGTAACGGTCGGGAAATCGACGTACGCGCGCTGCGGCATCATCACCAACGTGACGCCCTTCGAGCCGGAGTGGGAGGGCTTCGTGACGCTGGAGATCTCGAACACCACGCCGCTCCCGGCGAAGATCTACGCCAACGAGGGTATCGCGCAGGTGCTCTTCTTCAAGGGCGAGGAAGGCCCCGAGGTGTCGTACGCCGACAAGAAGGGGAAGTACCAGGGGCAGCATGGGGTGACGCTGCCCCGGCTCTGACCCCCGGCGGCCGCCCTACCCCGTTCCCGCCAACTTCTTCTCCTCGCGTTCGCTCGCCGCCGCCCGCAGGTAGTCGTGATTCATGCGGGCGATGAAGTCGATGCTGATGCCCTTGGGGCACGCCTCCTGGCACTCCCCGAACAGCGTGCAGTGGCCGAAGTCCTCGAGATCCATCTGCGCCGCCATCTTGAGGGCCCGCCGGTAGCGCTCGGGCTGTCCTTGGGGGAGGAGGCCCAGATGCGAGATCTTCGCCGCCGTGAACAGTGACGCCGACCCGTTCGGGCAGGCGGCAACGCAGGCGCCGCAGCCGATGCACGCCGCCGCGTCCATCGCGTCGTCCGCCACCTGCTTCGGAACCGGAATGGCGTTGGCATCCTGCGGCGCTCCGGTGTTCACGCTGACGAATCCGCCCGCCTGAATGATCCGGTCGAAGGCGCTGCGGTCGACGACCAGGTCCTTGACGACGTGGAAGGCGCGCGCGCGCCACGGCTCGATCCACAGCTCGTCGCCGTCGCTGAAGCTCCGCATGTGGAGCTGGCAGGTGGTGGTCATCGTCATCGGGCCGTGCGCGACGCCGTTGATCATCATGCCGCACATGCCGCAGATGCCCTCGCGGCAGTCGTGGTCGAACGCGATCGGCTCCTGGCCGCCCGCGATCAGTCCTTCGTTGACGACGTCCAGCATTTCGAGGAAGGACATGTCGGCGCTGACGTCGCGCGCTTCGTAGCGCTCGAAGCGGCCGGCCGTGCCGGCGCCGGCCTGCCGCCACACGTGGAGAATGAGGTTCACTTGTAGCTCCGGGTGGCCAGGTGCACGTTCTCGAATTCCAGCGGTTCCTTGTGGAGCACGGGCGCCTGTCCGTCACCCCGGTACTCCCACGCCGCCACGTAGGCGAACTTCTCGTCGTTGCGCCTGGCCTCGCCGTCGGGCGTCTGGTGCTCCACGCGAAAGTGTCCGCCGCACGACTCCTCGCGGTGCAGGGCGTCGAGGCACATCAGCTCGGCGAGCTCGAAGAAGTCCGCGACGCGCCCGGCGTGCTCCAGCGACTGGTTGAGCTCCTCCCCGCTGCCCGGGATGGTGAGGTTTCGCCAGAACTCCTCGCGCAACTTCGGAATCTCCTGCAGGGCGTGCTTGAGCCCGTCGGCGCTCCGGGCCATGCCGCAGTACTCCCACATGATCTTGCCAAGCTCGCGGTGGAACGACGTCACCGACCGCTTGCCGTTGATCGACAGGAGCCGCATGGTGCGCTCCACCACCTCGGCCTCGGCAGCCTTCACGTCGGGATGGTCGGGTGACACGGGCGCCAGCTTGTTCGAGCCCAGATAGTCGCCGATGGTGAGCGGGATAATGAAGTAGCCGTCGGCCAGCCCCTGCATGAGCGCGCTCGCCCCCAGCCGGTTGGCGCCGTGGTCCGAGAAGTTGGCCTCCCCGATCACGTGCAGCCCGGGGATGGTGCTCATCAGGTTGTAGTCCACCCAGAGCCCGCCCATGGTGTAGTGCACGGCCGGGTAGATGCGCATCGGCACTTCGTACGGATTCTCGTCGGTGATGCGTTCGTACATCTCGAACAGGTTGCCGTACCGCTCGGCGATCTGCTCCCGGCCCAGGCGCTTGATGGCGTCGGCGAAGTCGAGGTAGACCCCGCGTCCGCCCGGGCCGACGCCCCGCCCTTCGTCGCACACTTCCTTGGCGGCCCGCGACGCGATGTCGCGCGGCGACAGATTGCCGAAGCTGGGATACTTGCGCTCGAGATAGTAGTCGCGCTCGGCGTCTGGAATCTGGTTGGGCGGCCGCGTGTCGCCGGCCTTCTTCGGCACCCACACCCGGCCGTCGTTGCGCAGCGACTCGCTCATCAGCGTGAGCTTGGATTGGTGGTCGCCGCTCACCGGAATGCAGGTGGGGTGGATCTGCGTGTAACACGGATTCGCGAACGCCGCGCCGCGCTTGTGCGCGCGCCACGCCGCCGTGACGTTGGAGCCCTTGGCGTTGGTGGAGAGGAAGAACACGTTGCCGTAGCCGCCGGTGCCCAGCACCACGGCATCCGCGATGTGGCTCTCGATCTTGCCCGTGACCAGGTTGCGGACCACGATGCCGCGCGCCCGTCCATTGACGATGATCAGGTCGAGCATCTCCGTGCGCGGGTACATCGTGACGCCGCCTCTGGCGATTTCCTTTTCCAGCGCCTGATAGGCACCGAGCAGGAGCTGCTGTCCCGTCTGGCCGCGCGCGTAGAAAGTGCGCGACACCTGGGCGCCGCCGAACGACCGGTTCGCGAGCAGCCCGCCGTATTCGCGCGCGAAGGGCACCCCCTGCGCCACGCACTGGTCGATGATGTTGACGCTCACCTGGGCGAGGCGGTAGACGTTCGCCTCACGCGAGCGGAAGTCCCCGCCCTTCACCGTGTCGTAGAACAGCCGCCAGACGCTGTCGCCGTCGTTGGGGTAGTTCTTGGCGGCGTTGATGCCGCCCTGGGCGGCGATGCTGTGGGCCCGGCGGGGCGAATCCTGGAAGCAGAAGTTCTTGACGTTGTAGCCCAGCTCGCTCATCGATGCGGCGGCCGACGCGCCGGCGAGTCCCGAGCCGACGACGATGACCGTGTATTTCCGCTTGTTGGCGGGATTCACGAGCTTCATGTCGAACTTGTGCTTCTCCCACTTCTCGGCCACCGGGCCGTCGGGGACGCGTGACTTGAGTTCCATGGCTAGTGCACGATGCCGGCGATGACGCCGAGCGGTACGAGGGTGAAGCCAAGCCAGACGACGATGGCGATGACCGCGGAGATGCGCCGCTTCATGGGGTGCTCCGACGGGTGCGCCACGCCGAGCGTGCGCAGCGAGCTCCACGCGCCGTGGTAGAGGTGCAGTCCGAGGAACGCCATGGCGACGATGTAGAACGCCGACACCCACCAGATGCGGAAGCTGGCGACCACGTCACCGTAGCTGTCGTGCCGCCCCATGGCGTCGGTGTTGTGGAAGACGCCGGCCGGGTCGATGGCGCCGACGGTGAAGTGCAGGATGTGGAAGACGATGAAGACGAAGAGCAGCACCCCGCCCCAGCGCATCGTGCGCGAGGCCCAGGTGGACACCTGCGGCTCGCGCTTCCGGTAGCCGACCGGACGGGCCGCCCGGGCGCGCTGCGTGAGCTGCCACGCCATGAGCACGTGGAGCACGACGGCCACGACGAGCACCACGCGGACCACCCACAGCGCCTCGGCGAACGGTCCGTGCAGGAAGGCCGCGTAGGCGTCGAACCGGTCCTGGCCGACGAAGGCCTGGAGATTGCCTATCATGTGGCCGATCACGAAGGCGATGCCGATCAGCCCCGTGACCGCCATGATGATCTTCTTCCCGATCGTGGACCGGTACAGATTGACGAGCCAGGTCATCGTATTGGGACGTTCAGGTTGAGAGCTCCGGAATGCGGGATGCGGGAAGCAGGTCCACTCGACCCGCTTCCCGCATTCGGGACTTCGCTCAGAGTTTCACCGCCTTCATCGGCTCGCGCACCGCGTCGGCGCTCTTGGCCAGCGCCGCCTTCTCTTCGGCCGTCAGCTCGACCTCGAGCACCTGTTCCAGTCCGCGCCGCCCGAGCTTGCAGGGCACGCCGAGGAAAATCCCCTTCTGACCGTATTCGCCGTTGAGCCACGCGGCGCACGGCAGGATCCGCTTCTCGTCGCGCACGATCGCTTCGGCCATCTGCACGGCGCCCGAACTGGGCGCGTAGTAGGCCGATCCGGTCTTCAGGTGCTTCACGATCTCGGCGCCGCCGTTCCGCGTGCGGTCCACGATCGCATCGAGCTTGCTCCGATCCATGAGCTGGGTGACCGGAATGCCGCTGATCGTCGTGTAGGAGATGAGCGGCACCATCGTGTCGCCGTGGCCGCCGAGCACCATGGCCTGGATGTCGCGCACCGAGACGTCGAGCGCCTCGGCGATGAACGAACGGTACCGCGCCGTATCGAGCACGCCGGCCATGCCGAGCACGCGCTCGCGCGGGAATCCGGTGACTTCCTTGGCGACATAGCACATCACGTCGAGCGGGTTCGACACGACGATGACGATCGCGTTGGGCGAGCTCTTCCTGATCTGCTCGCTCACCTGCTTGACGATGCCGGCATTCGTGTTCAGGAGATCGTCCCGTGACATCCCCGGCTTGCGCGCAATCCCGGCGGTGATGATGACGATGTCCGAACCGGCGGTCTCGTCGTACCCATTGGTGCCGATGACCCGGGTGTCGAACCCTTCGATGGGCGCCGATTCCCACTGGTCCAGCCCCTTGCCCTGCGGAATGCCCTCGGCCACGTCGACCATGACCACGGTCCGGGCCAGTTGCTTCTCTGCCACGCGTTGGGCGGTCGTCGCGCCGACGTTGCCTGCGCCGACCACCGTGATCTTGTTGACCATTGTTCGTTCGGGAAAAGGAAAGTGTAAACAGCCATCGAAAAGTATTCCGGTGCGCGGGCACGAGCAACGCTGGAGGCGCGCGCGACGCCTCGCGCCTCGCGCCGCGTGGCGCGCATAATTGCGGGCGCAGCCGGCACATCGCCGGCGGCATCGGTGCCCACGGCGGATCGACGACAGAATTTGTTGGGAAGAAAGTTGCGGATGCTATCCGCCCACCTGAGACAGCGCCTTGAGCCCGCCCACTTTCATCTGGAGCAGCGCGTGCTCCCTGGGCTTCTCGGCCAGGGCCCGGCGGAACAACGGCTCGAGCGGGTCGCCGGCGCGGAGCGGCGTTCGCAGGTCCACTTCGTGGTCGCCGAACAGGCAGGTGCGCAGCCGGCCGTCCGCCGTGAGACGGACGCGATTGCAGGACCCGCAGTAGGTGTGGGTCATCGGCGTGATCACCCCGATCGATCCCGCCGCCCCGTCGAGCGCATAGTAGGCCGCGGGCCCGTTGCCGCGCGCCGGCCCGCGGCTCGGAGCCAGGGCGCCCAGCGCGCGTATGCGCGAGAGCAGCTCATCGCTCGGCACGACGTGCGCCCATGTCAGCTCGCGCATCTCGCCGACGGGCATCAGCTCGATGAACCGCACGTGCCACGGATGCTCGATCGTGAGCCGCGCGAACTCCTCGATCTCGTCGTCATTCACGCCGCGCATCACGACGACGTTGATCTTCACGGGCTCGAGTCCGTTCGCCTGGGCCGCGGTCGCCGCCCGCACCGGGTCGAACCCGAGGTTCCGCCTCGAGATCGCCGCGATGCGGTCGGCGCGCAGGCTGTCGGCGCTGATGTTGACGCGGTCCAATCCCGCAGCGCGCAACTCCGGCGCCAGCGCTTCGAGGCGCACGCCGTTGGTGGACAGGGCAATGTCCTCGATGCCCGGCACCGCCTTCAACTGAGCCACCAGCCGGTGCAGGTCCGGACGGATCGTCGGCTCGCCGCCGGTGATCCGCAGCCGCCGCAGGCCGAGCGGGGCGAGCTGCCGCACCGTTTCGGCGATCTCCTCGTAGCTGAGGATCTCCGCCTTGGGCAGCCACTGGAGTCCTTCGGCGGGCATGCAGTACAGGCAGCGGAAGTTGCACCGGTCCGTCACCGAGATCCGGAGATACTCGATGCTCCGCCCGAACTGGTCGCGCAGCGCCTCGCTCATCGCGCGGCCCCCGGCAGCGCGGCTGACGCGGCGCGTCCGCTTCCCGCGTGCACCCATTCCCGCGTGCCGTCGGCGTAGTGCTCGCGCTTCCAGATGGGCACGCGCCGCTTCGTCTCTTCGATCACGTGGCGCGACGCGTCATACGCCAGCGCGCGATGCGCATGCGCGGCGGCGATGGCGATGCTCGCTTCGCCCAGGGCCAGATACCCGATGCGGTGTTCGACGGCCAGGTGGACGCCCGGAAAACGCGCTTCCGCGTCGGCGACGATTGCCGCCAATTCCCGCTCGGCCATTTCGCGGTAGGCGGAATATTCGATGCCGGTGACGGCCCGCCCGCTGTTCCGATCGCGGACCGTTCCGACGAAGAGCACGACGGCGCCGCACGAGGCGTCGGACACGCGCGTCATGAGTCGCGCGGCCTCGATCGGGCGTTCGACGATCGCCGAGTGCATCAGCCCCCCGCCACCGGCGGAATGATCGCGATCTCGTCGCCTGCCGACACGGAGGTGTCGTGACTCGCGTAGCGCTGGTTGACGGCGACCATGGGGGCCGGGGGCAGCCGGTCGGGACCGTGCCGCGCGCGCACTGCGGCAACGAGATCGCGCACCGTCGTTCCGTCCGGAACGTCGACATGGATCTCGGCCGCGCCCACGGCGTCGGCATACGAGGCGAAGAGCAGCACGCGAACGGTCATGGGGCGAATGCTATGACCGCACGGCGCCAATGGAAAGCGGGAATCCGATCCGCATGGCTACCCCTCCCTGAATGTCCCCAGCCGGATAAACGAATCGCCCCGGCTCCAGGAGCCGGGGCGGCGGATCGACCCATGCAGGTCAGGCCTTGGACGCCTGGACGGAATCGGACGCCTCTTCCTCGAGATCCGCCACGAGTGCCCGCAACTCCTTGGAGGGCTTGAACACCGGAACGGGGCGAGCCGAAACCTCGACAGGCGATCCCGTGCGCGGGTTCCGCGCCATCCGGGTCTTGCGGTGCCGGATCTTGAACGTACCGAAGCCGCGTACCTCGATGTTCTTCTGATCGTGGAGCGCTTCCTTGATCGCTTCCAGAAAGGCGTCGACGACGCGCGCGCAGTCCTTCTTCGAGATCATCGGCCCGGCGGTCCGGGCAATCTGCGTCGTCACGTGCTCGACGAGATCGGCTTTGGTCATTGAAGAGCCTCGGGGTCTGGCGCTCAGGGCCTTGAGCGCTCCCGAACATATGGACGTTAAGCGTTGTGTGTCAAGAGTTTGTGGCGTTTCGACGGCTCGGATCCTGCACCACGTCCAGGAATTGGTTGAACAATGGCCGGGCATCATGCGGGCCGGGGGCGGCCTCCGGATGGTACTGGACGGCAAAGATCGGTAACTCCTTATGCCGCAAGCCCTCGATGCTCCCGTCGTTGAGGTTGACGTGCGTAACCTCGAGATCCGGAGCCCCCGGGATTCCCGATTCGTCGCCGGCCACGGCAAACCCGTGGTTCTGCGATGTGATCAGCACGTGTCCGGTCGAGATCTCCTTCACCGGATGATTTCCGCCGCGGTGCCCGTAGGGCATCTTCACGGTCTTGGCGCCGAAGGTGAGCGCGAGAATCTGGTGGCCGAGGCAGATGCCGAAGATGGGAACCCCGGCGCTGGCGATCTTGCGCACAGTGGCCGGCGCATACTCTACGGCTGCCGGATCACCCGGCCCGTTGGCGAGGAACACGCCGTCCGGCTCCAGCGCGAGCGCCTGCTCGGCGGGCGTCTCCGCAGGAAGCACGGTGACGCGGCAGCCGTGCGACTCGAAGAGCCGCAGGATGTTGCGCTTGATGCCGAAATCGTAGGCGACGATGTGGTGCGGCGCGTCCTGGCTGCCCCACAGGTACGGCTCACGCGTGGAGACGCGCGTGGCCAGATCCAGCCCTTCCATCGAGGGGCACGCCTCGAGCGCGGCCCGGGCCTCGTCGGTTGGCGATTCGCCGACGCCGATCACACCGCGCATTACGCCTGCAGTTCTCAAGTGTCGCGTGAGGCGCCGCGTATCAACGTCTCCCAGCACCGGGACTTGCGCTCTCGTGAGCCAACTCTCGAGATCGCTCGTTGCCCGCCAGCTGGAATATCCCGCGGAGAGCTCTCGCACCACGACGCCGGCCACCTGGATTCCGCCGGATTCCGGGTCCTCCTCGTTCACGCCGTAGTTGCCGATCATGGGAGCCGTCATCACCACGATCTGACCGCGATACGAGGGATCCGTGAAGACCTCCTGGTATCCGCTCATGTTCGTCGTGAACACGACCTCGGCGACCGTTGGGGCAATCGAAGCGTGCAGCGTCCCGTGAAAAAGGGTTCCATCCTCGAGGAGGAGGAACCCTGGTTGGATCTGTGTGCTGGTCACGTTGGGCGTCAGGGCTTCTTTGAATCCGGGGGCGGAGTCTTGGTCGCGGGCGCGGCCGGCTGCGTGGTGGCCGGTGCCGTCTGGAGCGGAATGGCCTGCGGCGCTCCACCGGTGGTCGCCGGGGCCGTCGTGGTGGCGGGAGCGGTCTGCAGGTTGTCGAGCACCGATTGCGGTTCCGTGCTGCGCGACGACGCGAGGGAGAGCATGAACGCAAGCGCCAGGAACAGCCCACCGCCCCACCAGGAAGCCTTGGTGAGCAGCGTTCCCGTCTGGCGGCTGCCGAACAGCGTGTCGGCCGAGCTGCTCACGCCACCGAAGGTGGCGGCGAGCCCGCCGCCCTGCGCGGCCTGGAGCAGAATCGCCGCCAGGACCACGACGCTATCGACGATCAGGAGAAAGAGCAGAATCGAATACAGCATCGGGGTGCGATGAACGTTGAATGGCAGCGGTGTAAGCTTCAAATATCACTACACTTAGCTGGTGGCGTCAAGGGCCGCGCCCACTCTGGTGTCACACGCTGTTCACGATCCCGAGCCAGCTGTCGGGCGCGAGACTGGCGCCGCCCACCAACAACCCGTCCACAGCGTCGGCTGCGAGGAGCGCCCCCGCATTGGCTGGCTTGACGCTGCCGCCGTACAGGATCGGGATCGCCGATCGCGCGCCATGCCGCTCCATCGCGCGCCGCAGCACGCGGTGCACCGAGGACGCGTCGTCGGGCGTGGCGTTCTTTCCGGTACCGATGGCCCAGACGGGTTCGTAGGCCAACACGATGCGGTCGAGGTCTGCCGCGGCGACCTTCGAGATTCCCGTGCGCAGCTGCCGGAGGACGACGCCCTCGGTCTCACCGCGTTCGCGTTCCTCGAGCTTCTCGCCCACGCAGAGCACCGGCGTGAGCCCGTGGGCCAGCGCGACGGCGCACTTGAGCGCGGTGGCCTCGTCGGTCTCGCCGAACACGTGACGCCGCTCGGAATGGCCCACCAGCACGCACGACGCGCCCGCGTCGCGCGCGATCGGTGCCGAGTTTTCCCCCGTGAACGCGCCGGCCGCTTCGGTCGCGATGTTCTGCACGCCGAGCAGGATGTCGGGCCGCGCGGCGGCGGCCTCGCGAACGGCGGCGAAGGCCAGCGCCGAAGGGAACATCATCACGGTGCGATCGTCGCGCGGCGCACCGTCGGACAGGAATTGCCGCATGAACGCGCGGGCTTCGGTCGGCCCGTGGTTCATCTTCCAATTCGCCGCGAAGATCGGAACGCGCATCAGGCCGCCGCGTCGTCGAGCGCCGCGACCCCGGGGAGCGTCTTGCCCTCCAGGAATTCGAGGGAGGCACCGCCGCCCGTGGACACGTGGCTCATTCTGGAGGCGAGTCCGGCTTCCTCGACGGCCGCGGCCGAATCGCCGCCGCCGACGATGGTCGTCGTTCCCCGGGCCGTCGCGTCCGCCATGGCCTGCGCCACGGCGCGCGTCCCGGCGTCGAAGGGCGGCGTTTCGAACACCCCCATTGGCCCGTTCCACACCACGGTCTTCGCCGTCATGATGGCCCGCGCGTACGATTTCGCGGTGTCGGGGCCGATGTCGAGCATCGCTTCCGACGCCGGGATCGCGTCACGTTTCACCGCGTGCGCCCTGCCTCCCGCCTCGACCGACGGCGCCACGGTGGCGTCGTGCGGCAGGACGAGACGCGTCCCCGACCGCTCGATGAGCGCCCGCGCCATGTCCACGCGGTCCGGCTCCACCAGCGACTTCCCGGTTTCCAGGCCCATGGCTTTGAAGAACGTGCACGCCATGGCGCCGCCCACGAGCAGCGCGTCCACCTTGGGGAGCAACGCCTCGACGACGTCGATCTTGCCGGAGATCTTGCTCCCGCCGAGGACGGCCACGAAGGGCCGCTTCGGCTTGGCGAGCGCCGCGCCCAGGTACTGCAGTTCGCGCTCCATCAGGAGCCCGGCGACGGCCGGCTTGAGCAGGTGCGCCACGGCCTCGGTGGAGCTGTGGCCGCGGTGCGCGCTTCCGAACGCATCGTTCACGTAGAAATCGCCCAGCTCGGCCATCTGGCGCGCGAGTCCCTGGTCGTTCTTCTCCTCGCCCGGCAGGAAGCGCGTGTTCTCGAGCAGCACGACGTCGGCTCCCGCGTCGCGCGTGGCCGCCACGGCCGCGGCGTCCACGGTGGAACCCACGAACTTCACGCGGCGGCCCGGCAGCAGCTCGACGAGCCGTGGCGCCACCGGCGCCAGGGAGTACTTCGCATCCGGCGCTCCCTTCGGGCGGCCGAGGTGCGAGAAGAGCACGACGCGCGCACCGCGCTGGAGGAGCAGCTCGATGGTGGGGAGCGCGGCGCGGATGCGCGTGTCGTCGGTGATGTGGCGCTGGTCGTCGAGCGGAACGTTGAAGTCCACGCGCACCAGCGCCCGACGCCCGCGCACCTCGGCGTCCGTGAGGTCGCGTACCGATCGCTTGTTCATCGCCGTGGGCCCCCTACTTCGTTGCGGCGACGAAGCGCAGCAGGTCGACGCAGCGCGATGCGTAGCCCCACTCGTTGTCGTACCAGCCGCACACCTTCACCAGGCCGCCGTCGATGACCGCGGTGGTCTTGGCGTCGAAGATGCACGAGTGGGCGTTGCCCACGTAGTCGCAGCTCACGAGCTCCTCTTCCGTGTACTGCAGGATGCCCTTCAGCGCGCCCTGGGCGGCGGCCTTGAAGGCGGCATTCACCGCGTCCACCGTGGCCGGCTTCTCGGTCACGACCACGAGGTCGGTGAACGAGACGTCGGGCGTCGGCACGCGCACGGCGATGCCGTCGATCTTTCCCTTCAGCTCGGGGATCACGAGCGACGTGGCCTTCGCGGCGCCGGTCGTGGTGGGAATGATCGACACCGCGGCGGCGCGGGCACGCCGCAGATCCTTGTGCGGCAGGTCGAGGATGTTCTGGTCGTTGGTGTAGCTGTGCACCGTCGTCATGCTGCCGCGCACGAAGCCGAACGCATCGCGGATGACCTTGACCATGGGCACCAGGCAGTTGGTGGTGCACGAGGCGTTCGAGATGATGGCGTGCCTGGCGGAGTCGTACTTGTCGTGGTTCACGCCCATGACGATGGTGATGTCCTCGCCCTTCGCGGGCGCCGAGATCACGACCTTCTTCGCCCCGCCGGCCAGGTGCTTGCGGGCGTCGTCGGCCTTCGTGAACCGGCCCGTGGATTCGAGCACCACGTCCACGCCCAGCGCCTTCCACGGGAGGTTGGCAGGGTCCTTCTCGGCGAGCACCTTGACCGGGGCGCCGTCCACCTCGATGCTGTCGGCGCCGGCGACCACGGTGCCTTCGTACGTGCCGTGCACCGAATCGTACTTGAACAGGTGGGCGAGCGTGCGGGTGTCCGTGAGGTCGTTCACGGCCACGAATTCCAGGTCCTTCACGCCCTGCTGCTTCGCGGCACGCAGCACCTGGCGGCCGATGCGGCCGAAGCCGTTGATCCCCACACGAATCGCCATCGTCATCTCCTGTCTGGTTCAGCGGTCGCCCAGCGCCGGCGCCCGGCCGAATGTCACATAGCTGATGAGCCTCGCCCCCGCGGCATGCAGCGTGGCGGCGCAGGCGTTGAGGGTCGCGGCCGTCGTCACCACATCGTCCACGAGCACGACGTGCGATCGCCGCAGGGCGTCCCGTGCGGATCGCGGCACGTGAAACGCGCCTGAAACGTTCACCAGTCGCTGCTCCGGTGTCAATTGCGTTTGGGTGGCCGTGTGGCGCGTGCGCACGAGCGCATGCAGCCAGACGGGCCGCGACCAGCAGTCGGCCAGCGCGAGGGCCAGCCGCTCGCTCTGGTTGTACCCGCGCTCACGCAGCCGCTGTTCGGCGAGCGGAACGGGGATGACCGCGGCCCGCTCGGCGACGACGTCCGCCGGCCAGTCCAGACGCGCCATGCGCTCCGCCATACCGCCAGCCGCGGCGTGCCAGCCGTGGTACTTGAGTGCGTGCACGATCGGCTGGCCCGTTCCCCGGTGCACCCAGCACACGGACCGCACCGCGCGCACGAACGGCGGGAGCAGCTCGCACCAGCGGCAGGCATCGCGCGCCATGGGGTGCCCGCATCGCGCACACCGCGGCGCCGGCAGCAGGGCCAGGCGCGCCCAGCAGCGTCCGCAGACGATCCCCGGTTCCCCGTCGTCGAGCAGGCGGCCGCACGCCGCACAGGCAACCGGAACCAGAAGGTCGCGCAACGCGAGCATGCCTGCCCGCACGGCCGCGTTCAGTCCCGATCGCGGAGCGCCTCCCACATCACGCGCCGGTCGGGGACGATCCCGAACCACCGTTCGAATGCGCGCGCGCCCTGCCCCACGAGCATGGCGAGGCCGTCGGCAGCGCGAAGACCCCGCGCGCGCGCCGCGCGGACCAGCGTCGTGCCGCCGGAGCGGTACACGAGATCCACGACCGCCGTTGAAGGATCCAGCCGGTGGACGGATACGGGCAGCGTGTCATCGTGCAGACCGAGCGAGGTGGCGTTGACGACGAGTGAGGCGCCGGCGGTCGCCTGTTCGGGCGTGGCGGCCACCGCCGCGACGGCGTCGAAGCGCGCGGCGAGCGCCCGGGCGCGGGCCGCGGTTCGATTGTACACGCGCACCCGGCAGCCGCCCCATCGTTCGATTGCGGCGAGAACCGCGGCAGCGGCGCCCCCGGCGCCGATCAGCGCCACGCCGATTCCGGCCGGGGTCGTCCCGAGCAGACTTCGTACCGCTTCATCGAATCCGTCGACGTCCGTGTTGTCGCCCACGAGCGCGCCGTCTTCCACCCAGAACGTATTGACCGCGCCCGTCCGTTCCGCGGCCGGCAGCCGCACCCGGCAGCGTTCCGCGACGCGCAGCTTGTGCGGGATCGTGACGTTCCCCGCGGCCGGCTCGGCGACCAGCGCATCGAGCAATGCGTCGAGTTCACCCGGCGCAACGTCGAGGGCTTCATACCGGAGCGGAATGCCGGCGCTGCGGAGCGCCGCGTTCTGCATGCGCGGCGAGCGCGAGTGCGCCACCGGGTGCCCGAGCAGCACCAGACGGCGTGGCGACGCCCTCACGGCGCCGGACTGCCCGGGTCGCGCTCGGCGGCGATGCGCTCGATGGCCTGCCGGACGTCCCGCTCCAGCTCGTCCACGGTGGCGCGGTACACCTCGAGATCGCCGCCCATCGGATCGTTGACGGCCTGGAGCTTCGTCCCGCGCGAGGCATACCCCATGAGCAGGTGCGCCTTGCCCTCGCCGCCCAGCGCTTCGATCCGTTCGAGGTGGTGCGGTCCCATGGCCAGAATGAGATCGGACGACGCGACGAGGTCCCGGGTGAGCTGCCGCGAGCGGTGGGCGTTGAGATCGAGCCCGCGCTCGAGTCCCACCAGCAGCGCGCCGTCGGACGCTGACGCGCCTTCCCACGCGCTCGTGCCCGCGCTCGACGCCTCGATGTCGGAGAAGCCGCGCTCGATGCAGACCTTGCGCGCGATCGCTTCGGCGAGCGGGCTGCGGCAGGTATTCCCGGTGCAGACGAAGAGGACGCGCACGGCTTACGCGTCTCCGATGAGCGCCGGCACGCTTTCCCGGAGCACCCGTGCCGGAATGGCGCCGGGGCGAATCACGCGGGGATGACGACCCATGCAGTCGACCACAGTGGAAGGACGGGATGGCGCGAGACGGCCGCCGTCGAGCACGCGGAGTTCCCCGCGGGCTACGGCCTCCGTCCACTGCGCAAGAATCTCCCCTGCGGTCATGGCCGGCGGAACCCCCGGCCGGTTGGCGCTGGTGGAGGTGATGGCGTCGCCGTGCGCCTGAATGAGACGCGCCAGTCCGGGATGACTCGTCCACCGCACGGCCACGCCGCCCTCCGGCCCGCGAAGCTGCGGCGGCACGCGGCGCTGCCCGCCCGGGAGCACCAGCGTGAGCGGGCCCGGCCAGTGGCGTGCCGCGAGATTGGCGGCGTAGCTCGGCAGGTGGAGGTCGAGCCGGGCGAGAGTCTCGCTTCCGTCCACGAGCAGCAGGAACGGTTTGCCCGGCGGCCGCCGCTTGAGCGCGATGAGCGCGTTCACCGAATCGCGATCGATGGCGCCCCCGAATCCGTACACAGTTTCCGTGGGGTACGCGAGCACGCGGCGGCGCTCCATCTGCTCGAGCGCGGGGCGCAACGCGGCCTGGATTTCCTCCGCCGACCAGAAGGGATAGCTGAGGACGTCGCGTCTCATGGCGCCAGCGGAAAGAGGGCCTCGGCCCGGACGAAGTCCGCCTCTTCGGTGATCTTCATGGCGCGCTCGTCGCCGCGCACGATGCGTACCGGAATCCCCAGCGCCTCGCACAGCGCCGCGTCATCGGTGGCGCTCAACTTCCGCTGGCGTGCCTCGCGGTGCACCCTCACGATCATCTCGCGGGGAAACCCCTGCGGCGTCTGCGCACGCCAGAGCGGCGTGCGGTCGACCGTGCGCACGACGTCCATTTCGGCGTTCACTTCCTTCAGCGTGTCGACCACCGGAATCCCGGCCACGGTCGCATGGCCCGCATCCACGCTGGCAATGACCCGATCGATCGTCGGCGTGTCCACGAACGGGCGCGCCGCGTCGTGCACGAGGACGACCTGCGCCTCGTCGGCGAGGTCGTCGAGCCCATTCGACACCGACTCGGTGCGGGTCCGCCCGCCCACCGAGACGAGCAGCCGGTCCACGTCGCACTGGAAGATCCAGGGCGGCGGATCGCCCGCGTACCGGTGCGGCAGCACGGCCACGACCGCGGTCACCCGGGGGTGCGCCATGAAGGTCTGCAGCGAATGCAGGAGCATGGGCTTCCCGGCGATCCACCGGAACTGCTTGAGCTCGTCGCCGCCAACGCGCGAGCCGCCGCCGGCGGCGACGATCACGACGCCCACATTGCGCGCGCTCATGCGAACAGCCGGCCGAAGAGGTCCTGGACCGTTCGCACGCCGATGGTCTGGACCTTCGCGTTGCGCCGCCTGGGGACTCCTCGCTCGGCGAGGTATACGCGCTCGACGCCCTGGTTGGCGGCTTCGGCGATGCGGCGTTCGGCCTGCGAGACCGGCCGTACTTCGCCGCCCAGGCCCACTTCGCCGAGAAAGAGCACGTCGCGGGGCAGCGCCACGTCCTGCACGCTCGATGCGAGCGCGGCGGCGACGGCGAGGTCGGCGGCGGGTTCCTGCAGGCGCATCCCGCCGACGACATTCACGAACACGTCCAGCTGCGCGAACGAGAGTCCGGCGCGCTTGTCGAGCACGGCGAGCAGGAGCGCGAGGCGGCGGCCGTCGAGGCCGGTGCTCACGCGCTGCGGCGTGCCGAACCCGGCGCGGGTGGCGAGGGCCTGGATCTCCAGGAGCATGGGACGCGAGCCCTCGAGGAGCGCCGTCAGCGCGCTCCCCGACGCCGATGCGTTCCGGTCGCCGAGGAAGAGCTCCGACGGATTCGCCACTGGTTCGAGCCCCTGCTCTGTCATGCGGAAGACGCCGATCTCGTCGACGCTGCCGAACCGATTCTTGGTGGCCCGGAGCAGGCGATGGTCGAGCGTCGCGTCGCCCTCGAAGTACAGCACCGTGTCCACGATGTGCTCGAGGGTCTTGGGGCCGGCGATGCCGCCGCCCTTGGTGACGTGTCCCACGACCATCACCGCGGTTCCGCTCTCCTTGGCGAAGCGCATGAGCCGCGCGGCGCACTCGCGCACCTGCCCGACGTTGCCGGGCGCGCCTTCGAGATCCCCGGTGAACAGCGTCTGGATCGAATCGACCACGAGCAATGCGGGGCGGCGGTCGGCGGCGGTGGCGATGACCGTTTCGAGATTGGTTTCGGCCAGCAGCGGCACTTCCGCGGCCGAACCGCCCAGCCGGTCGGCCCGGAGCCTGACCTGGAGCGGCGATTCCTCCCCGGAGGCATAGAGCGTGTCGCGTCCCGCGGCTTCGAGCCGCGCCGCGACCTGCAGCAGGAGCGTGGACTTGCCGATGCCGGGCTCCCCGCCGACGAGGACCATGGACCCCGGCACCAACCCGCCGCCGAGTACGAAGTCGAATTCGTCGAGTCCGGTGGGCCACCGCTCCGAGGCGCCCCCTTTCACTTCGCGGAGCCGCGGCGCGGGGGCCACGCTGCCGCCCTGGCCGAGCGCCGATGGACCGCCCAGCCGCCGCTGCGCAGCCGAACGCGGCGCGGACTTGAATCCCACCGGCTCTTCCACGAGGGAGTTCCACTCGCCGCAGTGTTCGCAGCGGCCGCCCCACTTGGCGTGTTCGGCGCCGCACTCGGTGCAACGATAGACCGTTTTCGGTTTGGGACTCACGGACCCGTGACGCGCTGCGTGTAATTCTCGAACCGGGTGTAGTGCTTGTGAAAGTACAGGTTCACGATGCCGGTGGGGCCGTTGCGCTGTTTGCCCACGATGATCTCCGCTTTGCCCTCGAGGGAATTGCCGTCCTTGTCGGTGGGACCGTCGTAGAACTCCTGGCGGTACAGGAACATGATAAGGTCGGCGTCCTGTTCGATGGCACCAGATTCACGCAGATCGGACAATTGTGGCCGCTTGTTCTCGCCCGTGCGGAGCTCGGGCGCGCGCGAGAGCTGGGAGAGGGCGACGACCGGCACCGACAGCTCCTTGGCCAGCGCCTTGAGGCCGCGCGAGATCTGGCTGACTTCCTGCTGCCGGCTCTCGGCGTTGGACGGACCGGTCATCAGCTGCAGATAGTCGACGACCACGAGCCCGACGTTGGCGTCGACCTTCAGGCGCCGCGCCTTGGAGCGCATCTCGAGGAGCGAGAGCCCCGGGGTGTCGTCGATCCAGATGGGCGCCGAGCTGAGAATGCCCGCGGCGCGGGCGAGGCGCGGAAGGTCATCGTCGCGGAGCGTGGCCTTGCGCAGGCGCTGGGCGTCCACCCGGGCCTCGCTGGTCAGCAGGCGCTGGACGAGCGCCTCCTTGCTCATTTCAAGCGAGAAGAACGCCACCGGAATGTCGTGCTCGATGGCGGCGTGCTGCGCGACGTTGAGCGTGAACGCGGTTTTCCCCATGGAGGGGCGCGCCGCCACGATGATCAGGTCGGCGGGCTGGAAGCCCGAGGTGAGCTCGTCGAGGTCGGTGAAGCCGCTGGCGACGCCGGTGATCGTCTTCCCGCCGCGCTGGAGCGCCTCGATGCGCTCCATGGCGGGCCACATCAACTCCTTGATGCGCGTGAACCCTTCGTTCTGCCGCTGCTGGCTGACCTGGAAGATCCGCGATTCGGCGGCGTCGAGCAGCTCGGCGGCCGTGTGCTGGCCGGCAAAGGCATCGGTGACGATGCCCGTGGAGACCTGGATCAGGGAGCGCAGCAGCGCTTTCTCGCGGACGATCTTGGCGTGGTACTCGACGTTCGCCGCGGTGGGCACCGCATCGACCAGGAAGCCGATGTACTCCTTGCCTCCGGCCGCGTCGAGTTCGCCGCGGCGTCCCAGCTCTTCGGCGAGCGTGAGCGGGTCGACGACCGATCCCTGCTGGGCGACGGCCGCCATGGCACGGAAGACGCGGCGGTTCCGCTCCGCGTAGAACATGGAATCGTCCAGCGTCTCCAGGGCGCGCAGGATGGCGTCCTGGTCCATGAGCATGGCGGAGAGAACGGCTACTTCGGCGTCTTCCGAGTACGGCGGCTGCCGGTCGCGGAAGACGTCACCCACGGGCGCGGGCGGCGTCGAGTATTCGGCGGGCAAGCTGGACATCTTCCCAGGTAGGGCGCTTCCAAGAGGGGTTTCTGAGCAACGCGGCGGGGTGGTACGTGACGATCAGCGGCACGCCATAGTACCGATGCACCTGGCCCCGAAGCTTGCCGATTGTGAGCTTGGTTTCAAGGAGTGTCTGTGCGGCGAACGTTCCCAGGGCCAGGATGACCTTGGGGCGGATGAGCTCGATCTGGCGGATCAGGTACGGGCTGCACGCCTTGACTTCGTCGGGAGACGGGTTGCGATTGCCGGGCGGACGGTGCTTCAGCACGTTCGCGATGAACACGTCTTCCCGCTTGAGGTCGATGGCGCCGAGGATCTTGGTGAGCAGCTGGCCGGCCTGGCCGACAAACGGACGTCCCGTCTCGTCTTCTGTCGCGCCCGGCGCCTCGCCCACGCACATGAGTTCGGCGTGGGCATTCCCTTCTCCCGGTACCGGATGGGTGGCGCCCTTGTACAGCGGGCACTTCGTGCACGCGGCCACGGCCGCCGCGATCTCCTCCAGCGACGCGAAGCGAGGCTGATCGCCGCCGAAGAGTTCGCGTGACGCGGTGCCGACGACGATGCCGTCGGGGGGCACGCCGGTCGGGGCGGCCGCGGGCTTCGTCGCCTCGCGGGGCGGAGACGCGGGACCTCCCGCCGCGGGCGGGGGCATCTCACGAGTCCTGGGCGGGGCCGGGGGCTCCGGGCGCGGTGCATCCGTCGGTTTGACCGGCGCGCCGGGAGCGGCGCCCGCGTCCTTCAGCGCGCGGCGCCAGTCGGCGGGCCCCAATGCCGCGCCGAGCACGCGCATTGCCTCGTCCACCGACAGCGCGTCGAGCACGAGCTCCGACTCTCCGAGTTCGCGGCGCTGCTCGAGGTAGCGCCGCAGCTGTTCTCTAGCGTCCATGCAGCAAGCCCTCCACGCGGTCGAGAATAGCATCGGCCACGGCGGGCTTCAGCATCAATTCAAGGCGGGTCTGGCCGCCATCGCGATCCAGCAGGGTGACCCGGTTCGTATCCACCCCGAAGCCGGCTCCCGGCTCCGTGGCGTCATTCACCACGATCAGGTCGAGCGCCTTCGCTTCGAGTTTCGCGCGCGCATGCGCCAGCACATCGTCCGTCTCGAGCGCAAAGCCCACCACCACTGTCCCGGGGCGGCGGGCGTCACGCGTGGACGCCAGGATGTCCACCGTGAACGCGAGCTCGAGCGACGGCGGCTTCGCCCCCTTCTTGATCTTCGAGTCGGCCATCCGCGCGGGCGCGAAGTCCGCCGGCGCCGCGGCCATGATCAGCACGTCCGCATCCGGCAGCGCGTCGCGGACGGCATCGGCCATCTGCGACGTGGTGTCGACGGCGGTGAGCCGGGGGCCGACCGGGGGCGCGACCGACAGCGGCCCGGCGATGAGTTCCACCTCGGCGCCGCGCCGCCACGCCGCGGCGGCGAGCGCGACCCCCATCTTCCCGCTGCTGTGATTGGAGATGAAACGCACGGGATCGATCGGTTCGCGCGTCGGCCCCGCCGACACGACGATCCGCCGTCCGGCGAGCGCTCCCGCCGGCTCGAGCAGGCGGCCCACGTGCGCGAAGATGGTCTCCGGCTCCGGCATCCGGCCCGGTCCGCTTCCCTCGCCGGCCGCCAGCATGCCCTCATCGGGCGGAAGAATGCGATAGCCCAGTTCCGCCAGGTGCTGCACGTTCCGCTGGACCTGTGGATGCGCCCACATGCGGTCGTTCATCGCGGGCACGAGGAGCACGGGACAACTGGCGGCGAGCAGGCAGGCGGTCAGCAGGTCGTCAGCCTGGCCGGTCGCGGCGCGCGCCATGAAATCGGCGGTGGCCGGCGCGACCACGATGGCGTCGGCCGCGCGCGCGAGCGTGATGTGTGCGAGAGCGTGCCCGGGGTCGAAGAGTCCGGCATGCACGCTCCGGCCCGTGAGCGCTTCGAAGGTGATCGGGCCGACGAATTCCGTGGCCGCCCGCGTCATCACCACCTCGACTTCGGCGCCGGCCTTGGTGAGCAGGCGCGCCAACCAGGCAGACTTGTAGCTGGCGATTCCGCCGGTGACACCGAGCAGAATGCGGCGCGACGCGTAGGGCCGGGTGGGCGCGAGACTCATGCGACTCGAGGCGACGGCGGGCCGCAGCCCGCGACGGATCGCGCCTTACTCGCCGCGGGGACGCGGCACGACGCGGTAGTTCAGGTCGCCGCTGGCCAGCTCTTCCATGGCGCGCGTGGTCAGCTTCTTCTCGCCCATCGCCGACCGGTCGCGCGGAAACTCGTTGAGGACGCGCGCATACTTGGCCGCGACGAGCACGCCGAGGTACTTGTTGGCCGCGTGCTGGGCGATCTCCCTGGGGGTAAACACTCGCATGGTCCGTTCCGTCAAAGGGTGTGGTTCTCGATTTCCAATTCCAGCCGTTCGATCAACTGGGTGACCTGGTTCCGCAGGTCGGCCACCCGGTCGCGACTGACGACTTCGGCATCGATGATCGACGACACGAACGCCACCGCTTCGTCGAGGTCATCGTTCACTACGACGTACTGGTACTCATCCACTGCCTGTAGTTCCTGGAGCGCCGACTGCAGGCGCGCCACCACCTGGGCACCGCTCTCGGTGTCGCGGTCGCGGAGCCGCCCCAGCAGCACCTCTCCCGACGGCGGGAGCACGAACACGGTCACCGACTGCGGGAAGGCGCGGCGGAACTGCTGCGCCCCCTGCACGTCGATGTCCATGATGACGTGCCGTCCCGACTGCAACACCCGATCCACTTCCGCCTGCAACGTCCCGTACAGGTTGCCGTGCACTTCGGCCGACTCGGCGAACTCGCCGCGCTGCCGGCGGGCGATGAAGTCGCGACGCGACAGGAAGTAGTAGTCCCGTCCCTCCTGCTCCCCCGCACGCGGCGCGCGCGTGGTGCACGACACCGAATATCCCACGTCCTTCCGCCGGGCCAGCAGCGCCCGGGCGATGGTGGTCTTTCCGCCGCCCGAGGGCGCCGACAGGATCACCGGGAACGGGTTCATTCGAGGTTCTCGACCTGCTCGCGAATCCGCTCCAATTCCTCCTTGATCACGACGACGTCCGCCACCACAGCGGCGTCGTTCGCCTTGCTCCCCGTCGTGTTCGCCTCGCGGAGCATCTCCTGCAGGAGGAACCCCAACCGCTTCCCCACCCCATCCGCGCCGCCGCGCTCGAGCGTCTCGCGGAACGCCGTGATGTGCGAGCGAAACCGCGAAAGCTCCTCGCTCACGTCGAGCCGGTCGGCCAGGATCGCGATTTCCAGCTCCAGCCGCTGCTCATCTACCGCCACCCCGCTCGCAATCTCCTGCACGGAGGCCCGCAGGCGATCCCGCTGTTCGATCAGCCGCTGGGGCGCCCGCTGCTCGATTCTGCCGAGCGCCGCTTCGACGATGGCCAACCGCTCCTCCAGGTAGGCGACCAGCCGCCCGCCTTCGGCCTCCCGCATCTGCGTGAGCGCGGCGAGCGCCGTGTCCACCACCGCCACCAACTCCTCCGCCGTGCCCTCCCCCGTCGGATCGCCGCCGCCGGCGACGACGACGTCGGGGAGACGGAGAATCGTTCCCAGATCGAGAGTGTCGCCGGGGATGCCGAACCGCTGCTGCAGTTCGCGCAGCCGCGCGACGTACGCCCCGAACCGCTCTTCGTCGATTCCGGCGCCGGATTCCGTCGCCGACTCGATTCGCGCCGACACCGTGATCGCGCCACGGCCGATCCCGCGTCGCAGCGCTTCCCGCACCTCGCCTTCCCAGCGCCCCAGCGCAAACGGGAGCTTGATCGAGGGATTGAAGAACCGGTGGTTGACCGAGCGCACCTCGACGACCACTCGCGCACCTCCAACCACCCCTTCGGCCGCGCCGAACCCCGTCATGCTCCGTATCATGGGCAGACTTGTAAGTTACGGCGCCACAACAACCTTGTCAATTCCAGAACTCCCAGCGCACGCCGTAGATCGAGGTCTGGCGCGGCATCAGGAACCCGGGCACCTGCATGTACTGCTCGCCCAGCGCGTTCGAGAACTGATACGAGATGACCGCGCGCTCGATCCGGATCTCGAGCTGCGCCCCGATCGAACGGTAGCCGGGCATCCGCGCCACCGCTCCGTTCGCGTACGGGAAGTACGTCGCCGACCGGTACTCGTGCGTGAGGCCGAGGAAGAAGTGGAAGCTGTTGTCGGGAAAGCGGCCGAGCAGCGCCGTACTCACGTACACCTGGGTGCGCGTCTGGTACTGCGGACGGTAAAGGCCGTTCTCGTCGTTCCACCGCAACGCGTACGCGTCGGCGTGGACGGCCTTCCAGACGCGGCCCTGCATGGACGCGAACGTCGCTGTCGCCGAACGCCCGGTCTGCACGACGAGGGAATCGTCCACGAGGGTCGGCGCCGCCAGGCGGGCGGCTCCGCGCGAAATGACGCCCCCGCTCACCCAGACATCGTGCAGGCGGAGCCCGGCCTCGAGGCGCTGGTACCCGGGGCTGAGCGCGCTTCCCGGCACACGCTGGTCGCGCGAGGTACCGACCGACGCCGAGAGTCTGAGGAAGGAGAGCGGCGTGAACACCGCGCTCGCCTCGTTCCGCGACGTGGAGTCGATGCCCTTCCCTTCGGCGTACGCCGACAGGCCCAGCCGCCACCAGGCGTAGCTGGCGCGGAGGCTCGGCACGAGCAGTCCGCGCGCCGGCCTGGGCTTGTTCGACGCCGCGGCGCCGGTGTCGGCCGGCGGGTGATCGAACGCGGCGAAGTACCGGGCCGTCCCGCTCAGGCGAATGCCGCCTTCGGTGAGGCCGCCGGCGAGCACGTACTGCGACTGCGAGACTGCGGTATCGCCGGGCGCGGTGGAGTCGGCGCGCACGAGCGCATTTCCCGAACCGCCCGAGTATATGTAGCGCGTGGTCGCGGCCGTTCCCTGAATCCAGGGCCCGGCGTCGGGATCGCCATAGCCGACGCGCACGTAGGCGCTGCGACGCGTGGCCTGAAGGTGCGGGATGGAGTCGCCGGTGTACGGGTCGACGATCGTTCCGCGGTGCGAACCGACCTGGAGCATGAGCGCGTCGAAGCTGAACTTGCCGCGCGCCCAGCCGAGTCGTGCCATCAGCGACAACTGATCGCTGGTGGCGCCGCCGCGGGTGGGGGCCGTCCCGTATTCCTGCGCGCCGAACTGCAGCGCCTCCCCGTGGTCGAACCGGCGGCCGAAGTAGCCGCGGTACAGGTTGGTCTGGAGGTCGCCGGACGAGATGTCCGTGCGGGTGTACGGCGTGGTCCGATTCACGCGCCAGGTGTTGAGGTAGACGCGGATCTCGGAGGGCGAACGCTCGACCGTCACGGACTCGATCGGCCAGAGCGGAATCTGGGCATAGTCGAGCACGCCGGGTGAATGCGGGTCGAGCGACGAGTACTCGAGGCCGTCGACGAAGACGCGCACGCGCGCGGCGTCACCGAGGTAGGCGTCCGTGTTCGGGGCGGCCATCCAGCCCGTGCTGAACTGCGTGGCGCCGGGGATGCGGGCCAGCAGGTCGCCGACGGTCGTCGCTCCGTACGCGAAGATAGCGGCGCGATCCAGGTGGTAGGTGCCCGACGAGTCGGCCACCGTGGGCTGCTCGGCGTGCGCGAGGGGCGCCTTGATCGTGTCCGCCGGGGGCGGCTTCTTCGCCGTATCGCTCGGCAGCGGCACGAGTGAGCCCGTGGTATCTCGACGGACGAGCGAGTCGCGCCGGGCGAGGGTATCGCGACCCTGGGAGAGGGCGGCGCGCGGCAAAACGGCCCCGACCAGGAGGCCGAGGCCGGCACACCACAGTCCGCGTTGCCAGGCGCTCGTCAGTGCGCGCGCCCTCGCACCAGCTCGACGAAGATGCCCACCGGGACGCCGGTCGGGCCCGCGGGAATGATCCCGAGGTCGGTCTCGCTGTATGCCGTGCCGGCGATGTCGAGGTGGACCCAGGGGAACGACTCCGCGAACTCGGCCAGGAAGAGCGCCGCGGTGATCGTCCCGGCGGCCCGCCCGCCCACGTTCTTGATGTCGGCGACGTCCGACTTGATGAGCGCCTTGTAATCGTCCCAGATGGGCAGTCGCCACCCGCGCTGCCCCGACCGTTCGCCCGCGTCGAGGACGTCCTGCACGAGGGCATCGTCGTGTCCCAGCACGGCGGTGGCGGTGTGGCCGAGCGCAATGACGCAGGCGCCGGTGAGCGTGGCCGCGTCCACGACGGCCGCCGGATCGAACCGGCGCGCATACGACAACACGTCTGCCAGGACGAGGCGGCCCTCGGCGTCGGTGTTGATGATCTCGATCGACTTGCCGAGGTGGCTCTTCACGACGTCCCCCGGTTTGACGGCTGTGCCCGAGGGCATGTTGGTCGTGGACCCGACGAGCCCGACGACGTTCACGGCGAGCCCGAGCCGCGCGATCGCTTCCATGGCTCCCAGCACGCCGGCGGCGCCGCACATGTCGTACTTCATCCACTCCATCGCGGCCGCCGGCTTGATCGAGATGCCTCCCGTATCGAAGCAGAGGCCCTTCCCCACGAGCGCAATGGGCTTGGCGTTGGCCGGGCCCTTGCGGTATTCCAGCGCAATGAGCTTGGGATCCTGCGGCGTTCCCTGCGCGACCGAGAGGAAGGAGCCCATCCCTTCCTTTTCCATCTCGGCGCGGCCGAGCACGGTGCACTGCATGCCGTGACGCTGCGCGATCTCGCGCGCCGTGTCGGCCAGGAATTCGGGCGTGCACAGGTTTCCCGGCATCATGCCGAGCGTGCGCGCCAGCGACTGGCCGGCCCCGATCGCATTCCCGTTGGCGACGCCGCGGCGAACGGCCTCGGCGTCGGGGCCGAGGACGACGGCGGCGGTCACCGGGGCGCGGCGCTCGTCTTCCGGCGGCGGGGATTTCAGGTCGTCGTACCGCCACGATCCGTCGATCAGGCCGACGGCGACCGCTTCTGCTTCTGCGGCGTCGAGCGCTCCGCCGTAGAAGGCCAGCGACCCGGCGCCGAGCTTGCCGGCCTGCCGCGCCGCCAGCGTGGCCGCACGCCGCAATGCATCGGCGCGGCGCGCCACCTTGCCCATGCCCACCAGCAGGACGCGGCGAATGCCCGACGCCGCCCCGCCGAGGAACAGCAGCTCGTCGCGCCCGCCGCGGAAGTCCCGCGCCGCGAGGACGCGACCCAACGCCCCGGCCGTGGCGGCGTCAGCGGCCGCCAGCTCGCCGGAGAGCGTGGCGCCTGCCGGGAGCGCCGCGACGAAGAGCGGCGTATCCAACTTCGCGAAATCCGGCTGTCCCGCGGTGATCTGAATTGGCATCGTGTGTTGCGTAGGTGTGATCGTGGGCGGACGTCGGGCGGCTCAGCCTTCCATTCCCTTGATGATCTGGTCGCCGAAGGCAGACGTCGAAATCTCGGTGGCGCCGGGCATCTGGCGGGCCAGATCGTAGGTCACGTGCTTCGAGGCGATCGCGTTCTCGAGCCCGCGCACGATCAGCTTGCCCGCCTCGTCCCATCCCATGTATTCCAGCATCATGACGCCGGAGAGGATCACACTGCCCGGGTTGATCTTGTCGAGGTTGGCATACTTGGGCGCGGTGCCATGCGTGGCCTCGAATACCGCCACGCCGTCGCCAACGTTCCCGCCGGGAGCGATTCCGAGGCCGCCCACCTGGGCCGCCGCCGCATCGGAGAGGTAGTCGCCGTTGAGGTTGGGCGTGGCGAGCACCGAGTATTCGTTGGGCCGCAGCAGCAGCTGCTGGAACATGGAGTCGGCGATGCGGTCCTTCATCACGAGGGCGTCGGCGCGGGCGTTGGACCCGGCCTTCCCGACGTCGGCCTCGGCCACCGTCTGCTCGCCGAACTCGGCGCGCGCGACCTCGTAGCCCCAGTCGCGGAACGCCCCTTCGGTGAACTTCATGATGTTGCCTTTGTGCACCATCGTCACCGACGGCAGGTTGTGCCGGAGGGCGTACTGGATGGCCATGCGGATGAGCCGCTTGGAGCCGAACTCCGACATCGGCTTGATGCCGATGGCCGAGTGCTCGCGGATGTCCTTTCCGAATTCCTTATTGATGAAGCCGATGAGCCTGTCGGCCTCGGGCGACCCGGCCTTCCATTCGATGCCCGCGTACACGTCCTCGGTGTTCTCGCGGAAGACGACGATATTGAGCAGGCCGGGCTGCTTCATGGGGCTCCCGACGCCCTCGAAATAGCGAACGGGGCGGATGCACGCATAGAGATCGAGCATCTGGCGGAGCGCGACGTTCAGCGAGCGGATGCCCCCGCCGATGGGCGTCGTGAGCGGCCCCTTGATCGACACGCGGAATTCGCGGAGGGCATCGACCGTTTCGCCGGGCAGCCACTCCTTCGTGAGGTTGAACGCCTTCTCGCCGGCGTACACCTCCATCCAGGAAATCTTCCGCTTGCCCCGGTACGCCTTCTGCACGGCGGCGTCGAACACACGGACCGAGGCCCGCCAGATATCGGGGCCGGTGCCGTCGCCTTCGATGAACGGAACGATGGGGTGGTCGGGGACCTTCAGCTCCCCGTTCTCATATTGAATGCGGTCCCCGTGCGCGGGGACCTTCGCGTATTTGTACGTCGCCATGATGGGCGCCTGTTGGTAACGGTGAGACCACGTGATGTTGAGCGTGGCGAAAGCTACAGAGCGGGCGGGACGCCGGGCAACCGCGCCGGCGCAGCGGTTGCGGGCGTGGGCCTGGCGCCCGGCTCAGCGCGGCTCGCGCTCCGGGTCGCCGAGGACGCCGGTGGGCACGGGAATCAGGGGCGGACGCACGCGGGGGGCATCCCAGCCGAACATCTGCTGAAGGGCCGCGCCGCACACGCGACCCTGGCAGGCGCCCATTCCGGCGCGGGCCGCGAGTTTGGCCTGTCGCGACCCCCAGTCGGGTTGCAGGTCGCCGCAGCGGACGTCCTCGCACCGACAGACGATGGTGGTGGCGTCGGCGCGCGCGGTCACTTCGCGACGCGGCGCGAACGCGGCGGCAAGCCGCCGCGCGAACGCGCGTCCGGCGGCGGCGCGGCGGCTCCAGGCGCCGGGGTCGCGGCCCGCGGCCGCGAGTCCGGCCACCGTCCCTTCGATGACCGCCGCGTCCTCGCCGGCCACGCCCGTGCACTCGCCCGCCGCGAAGACGCCGCCGACCGACGTGGCCTGCCGCGCGTCGACGACGAGCGCGCCGCGCGCGACCTCGCACCCCAGTGCCAATCCGACTTCGACGTTCGGGATCAGTCCGGCCGCCGTGGCGAGGTAATCGCAGGGCACGATCCAGCGCCGGCGGCCGTCGGTGATCGCGACGCTTTCGAGCCGGTCGCGCCCCTCGGCGCGCTCCACCCAGGCGCCGGTGCGGAACGGGGTTCGGCGAAACGCCGACCGATAGGCGGCCGCCGCGGCGAGTTTGGAGGGAGAGCGCCACAACGACGCAGCGAACGCCAGGAGCCGGCCCCGCGCGGCGTGCTCGCACACGGCGAGCAGGTCGGCGCCTGCAGCCGCCACCGTGGCCGCGACCGGAAAGAGGAGCGGACCCGAACCGGCAATGACCACGCGCTTCCCGCGCACGTCGAGCCCGCTCTTGACCAGCGCCTGCAGCCCGCCGACGCCGAACACGTTGGGGAGCGTCCACCCCGGAAACGGGAGGAACAGCTCCCGCGCCCCGGTGGCGAGCACGATCGCGCGCGCATGCAGCGCGATGGCCCCGTTCGGTCCCGCGACCAACAGCCGCCCGGAGTCCGCCGACACGACGGCGGTGTCCGCGAGGAGCGCGGCTCCACACGCGCCGAAGCGGTCCAGCCACTGCCGGGCCGCCGGCGGCAGGGCGCGTGCGTCGCGATGGCGCCAGATCTGGCCGCCGGGATTCGAGGATTGATCCACGACGACGACGCGCACTCCGGTCTCGGCCGCGTGCACGGCGGCGGCCAGCCCTGCCGGCCCGGCCCCGATGACGACGACGTCCGCGTCGCGGCGCTCAGCCATGCGCAGACTCGCCGGTTTCGATCGTCATGCCCGGCGTGCAGGCGACGAGACAGGCGCGCTGGTGCGGCCGGCCGTCGATCGTGAGGCGGCATTCGAAGCAGATGCCCATGCCGCACACCGGCCCGCGCGGCTCGCCCTGCAGCGACGTGCGGAATCGCGAAGCGCCCGACGCGAGTAGCGCGACGGCCACGGAGGTTCCGGGCGCCACCGCGTGCGCCCGGCCATCGATCGTGATGGCGACCGTATCGCTCACGCGGCCTCCATCGCCGGCATGGTGCGGTCGGGACGGAACGGTTCGGCGTCCAGGGGCGCCGGCCTGCCGGCGATGCCGGCGGCGATGATCGCCGCGGTCCCCGTGGCAGTCGTGATTCCGAGTCCTTCGTGGCCCGCGGCCACCCAGAGCCCGGCGATTGCCGGCCAGGCGCCGATGAGCGGAAGCTTATCGGGCGTGGCGGGGCGGAATCCGGTCCAGGTGCGAATCGCCAGGCAGTCGGCGAGCGCCGGCAGAAACTCCACCGCGCGACCGACCATCTCACGCACGATCCCCGGGTTGATCGCCGGGTCCATGCCCACGAGCTCCCGCGACGACCCGATGAGGATCTGCCCC
The DNA here is from genome assembly GCA_036393095.1 of Gemmatimonadaceae bacterium. GTDB lineage: Bacteria > Gemmatimonadota > Gemmatimonadetes > Gemmatimonadales > Gemmatimonadaceae > JAGWRI01. The sequence continues at coordinate 35,177 of DASVWS010000106.1, forward strand.
GTCGATCGCGGCTGCAGGTTGAACGCGGTGGACGCGCCGGTCATGGTGTGCGCGCTGTGCAGGTATCCCAGCTCCACCAGTTGGCTGTGCAGGAGGCCGGGATACCGGTCGGTGATCACGAGGTGTCCCTTGCGCGGCACGACGCGCAGGCCGGGCACGAGTTGCGGCGCGGCGATGCCGGTGGCGAGCACGACCGCACCGGCGGTGATCGTCTCGGTCGCGCCGCCGGCGCGGAGCGTCACCGATGCCGGACCGATGGCGGTGACGGTCACGCCGAGGCGGACGGACGCTCCCCGTTCACGGGCCGCGTCGAGCAGCCACCGCGCGGCGTTCGGCGGATAGAGCACGCGGTCGTCGGGCACGAACAGTGCGCCGGCGAACCCGCGGCGGAGATGCGGCTCGGCCCGGGAGAGCGCGTGCTCGTCCAGCACCTCGGCGCGCACGCCTGCCCGTTCGCACAGGTCCCGCTTCTGCCGCACGGCGTCCATCTCGTCATCGCTCGCGGCGATCCAGAGCGTGCCGGGGCGCTCGTCCTCGCAGGCCAGGGAGAGCGTCGGGGCGAGCCCCGTCCAGAGTTCGCGGGAATACGCCGTGAGCGCGAGCTGCGCCGGCGAGTCGTCCATGACGACGATGTGGCCCATGCCCGCCGCCGTGGTGCCGCCGCCCGGAAAGTCCGATTCGCAAACGAGCACCCGCAGGTGCTCGCGCGCCAGCGCGTGCGCGCAGGCGGCGCCGACGATTCCCGCCCCGATCACGATCACGTCGGGACGCGCGCCGGGACTCATCCGTCCTGCCAGCCGAACCGGAACGGATCGGCGGGATCGAAGTAGAGGGTGGCGCGGCCGGTGATGTAGGCGCGCCCCCGGATGTGCGGCACGAGCCGCCCGTCGCGCTCCTCCAGCCAGCCGACGAACGTGCTGCCGGTGATGCTCTCCTGCGTCCAGCGTTCGCCGGGCCTGAGCGCGCCGCGCGCGTGCAGCACGGCGAGCTTCGCGGACGTGCCGGTGCCGCAGGGCGACCGGTCGTACGCGGTGCCCGGGCAGAGGACGAAGTTCCGGCTGTCGGCGTCCGGCGCCGCCGCCGAGGAGAACAGCTCGATGTGGTCGATCTCGGCGCGATCGGCGCCGGTGATGCCCTGCTCGTGCAGCGCATCGCGGATGCGCGTCGTCAGGCGCGTGAGCTCGGGGATGTTGGCCGGCTCGAGCGGGAGCCCGGCGTGGTCGACGAGGAAGAACCAGTTGCCTCCCCAGGCCACGTCGCCTCGCACGACCCCGACCTCCGGCACGTGGACGGCGACGTCGGCGGCGTGCCGGTAGGCCGGCACGTTGGCGATCGTGACGGCGCCGTCATCTTCGAGGCGCGCGCTCACCGTGCCCACCGGCGTATCGAGGCGGACCGCGCCCGGTCCGATCCGCCCCAGGTGCTGCAGCGTGCGCACGACGCCGATGGTCCCGTGGCCGCACATGCCGAGGTATCCGACATCGTTGAAGAAGACGACGCCGGCCGTGGAATCCGGATGCACCGGCGCGGTGAGCAACGCGCCGACGATGGCGTCGTGCCCGTGGGGCTCGAGCACGACGCCGCGGCGCAGGTGATCGGCGTGGCGCCGCATATCGTCGCGCCGCTCCGCCATCGTGCTGCCCGCGGGAACGGGCCAGCCCGCGATCACCACCCGCGTCGGCTCGCCCTCGGTGTGCGAATCGACGACGTCGACGTCGAAGCGGGACCCGGGTGCGGTCATGCGCGCGGCGTGGGAATCGTGCCCAATCGCTCGCGGATCAGGGCCAGCGCGGCGGCGCGTTCGTCGCCCGCCAACTCGAGGCGCGGCGGGCGGACGCGCTCGCGGCCCTGTCCGGCTTCCTGCTGCAGGAGCTTGATGAGCTGCACGAACTTGGGGACGGTGTCGAGGCGCAGCAGCGGCAGGAACCACTGGTAGAGCGCGCGCGCCTCGTCGGCGCGGCCGGCCATCGCGAGGTCGAACAGGCGCACCGACTCGTCGGGCAGCGCGTTGACGAGGCCGCCGATCCAGCCCACCGCGCCGGCGGCGATGCCCTCGACGATCGCGTCGTCGAGCCCGACGAAGACATTGAACCGCTTCCCGTGGCGCTCGGCGATCTCCGTCACGCGGCGGATGTCTCCGCTCGATTCCTTCACCGCCACCAGGTTCGCCAGCGCGGCCAGCTCGCCCAGCTGCGCCGGCGTGACGTCGGTCCCGTAGGCGATGGGGTTGTTGTAGAGCATGCACGAGAGGGGCGTCGCCTCGATCACGGCGGCGAGATGGGCGAGCGTCTCGCGCGCGTCGCCGCGGTAGACGTACGGCGGAAGGACCATGAGCCCGTCGCACCCGACCCGCTGCGCTTCGCGGGCGAGCGTGACGGCGTCCTCCGTGGCGAGCGTGCCGATGCCGGCCACGAGGGGCACGCGCCCGGCCGTCGTTTTCCGGCAGGTGCTCAGCACCTCGACCTTTTCCGCGGGGCTGAGCGTGGCGCCCTCCCCGAGGGATCCCAGCGGAACGATTCCGCGCACGCCGTGGTCCACCAGCCATGCGACGTGCCGGGCCAGGAAGGCGTGGTCCACGGTGAGATCGTCGCGAAACGGCGTCGTGATCGCGGAGAACACGCCCGTCCAGTCTTGGCGCTCCATGTGCATCCTCAGGGGTTGATTTGAACGGTCTTCACTTCCGTATAGAACTCGCGGGCCGCCGGGCCCTGCTCGCGGCTGCCCGAACTCGAGGCGCGCATGCCGCCGAACGGCGCGTGCGGGTCGACGCCGGTCGTGTCGCCGTTGACGCGGACCAGGCCGACGTCGATGCGCCGCATGTACTGCAGCGCGCTCGGGATGTCTTTCGTGAACAGTGATGCGCTGAGCCCGTACTTCGTATTGTTGGCGAGGGCCAGGGCGTGCTCGAAGTCGTCGGCGGTCAGCCACGCGAGCACCGGGCCGAACAGCTCCTGCTGCGCGACCGGCGCGTCCGGCGAGACGCCGCGCACGATCGTGGGCGGGACGAAGTATCCGTGCGCGAACGCGTCGGACGCCGGAACGGGCGCGGGCACGATGCGCTCGCCTTTCGCGTCGGCAAGCGCGCGCATGATCGACTGGTGCGAGCGCTCGGTGATCACCGGGCCGACGGCCGCCGAGGGATCGGTGACGGGACCGAGCGGCAGCGCGGCCACCTGTTCGGCGAGGCGCGCGAGAAACGCCGACTCCACCTGGCGGGCGACGATCACCCGGCTCGTGGCCGTGCATTTCTGTCCCGCGTAGCGCATGGCGCCCGCGGCCGTGAGGGCGGCGGCCTGCGCGAGATCGGCGTCGGGCAGGACGATGGCGACGTTCTTGCCGCCCATTTCCGTCTGGTAGCGGATGTTCCGCGCCGAGGCCGCCGCCGCCACCTGTGCGCCGACCGCCACCGATCCCGTGAAGCTGACGCCTCGGACGGCGCTCGCGTTGACGAGCGCCGGGCCGAGGACGGCGCCGGAACCGACCAGCACGTTGAACACGCCGGCGGGCAGCCCCGCGGCCTGCGCCGTTTCGGCGAGCACCGCCGCCACGCGCGACGACGCTTCGGCGGGCTTGAGCACGACGGTGTTGCCGAAGGCGAGCGCGGGCGCAGTCTTCCAGAGCGGAATCGCCGCGGGAAAGTTCCACGGCGTGATGAGCGCGACCACGCCGAGCGGCTCGCGCAGGGAGAACTGGAGCGCCGCGGCGGTCTGCGCCGGGATGACGTCGCCCATGTGGCGCACGGCCTCGCCCGCGTAGTAGCGGAGGATGGCGGTGCAGCGGGCGGCCTCCCCGCGGGCCTCGGCGATCGGTTTGCCGACTTCGCGGGTCATGGCCTGGGCCAGCGCTTCCTGGCGGTCGGCGATGACGGCGGCCCATCGGTACAGGTGCTCGGCGCGCGCCGGCCCCGAGAGGGCGCGCCAGGCCGGCAGGGCCCGCTCCGCGGCGGCCACGGCGGCCGCGGCATCGTCGGGGGTGCCGGCCGGCACGCGTGCCACGACGTCGCGCGTGTCGGAGGGGTTGAGATCGACGATCCACTCGTCGCCGGTGCCGGGCACCCAGGCGCCCCCGATGTAGTGGGCGACGGTTGCAGGTTCACTCATGATGGTCTCGAGCGGCGGCGCGTCGATGCCGGAGCGGCGTGCGCCGCGCCGCCTTGTTGGGCGTTGAGGAAGGCGACCAGGGCCTGGCCGGCGCCAAGGATGTGCCGGCGCAGCAGGGCGGCGGCGCGTGTGGCGTTGCGCCGCCGGATGGCCACGAGGATGTTGCGGTGCTCGGTGATGGCGCGCTGCTCGCCATGCGTGAGGGCGAGCTGCATGCGGGCGTAGCGGTCGCAATGCTGGTGCAGGCGGTGCACGACGCCCATGGTGACGGGGCGGCCGGCCGGGGCGTAGAGCGCGGAGTGGAACTTCCAGTTGAGGCTTCCCCACCCGGCCACCTGCCCGCGCGCCAGGGAGGCTTCGTACGTGTCGAGGATATCATCGGCGCGCGCGAGATGGGCCGGGGTCATGTGCGGCATGGCCCGCACGAGGAGATCGGCCTCGATCTCGGCGCGCAACTCGAACAGCTCCTCGATTTCCGCGGGCGACAGCGTGGAGACGACGGCGCCGCGATGCGGATTGAAGGTGACGAGGCCTTCGGCTTCGAGCAGGCGGAGCGCCTCGCGCACGGGGATCCGGCTGACGCCCAGCTGTTCGGCGATGGCGTCCTGCCGGAGGGGCTGTCCGGCCGGGTAGCCGCCGCGGAGGATCCGGTCGCGGATGGCGTCGCGGGTGAGGCTGGTGACGGTCTGCCGTTCGATGGGGAGGTCGACCGGCCCGGGCGGAGCCACGGAGGCCTCGGGAGTCCTGGAAAGGCGCCTCGGCATGAGCGAACGGTGATGGATGGGCCGGACGTGCCGGCGGCGCGGTCGCGCCGGCGCGGCGAGGGAGCTCGGGGCGCGGCCTTGGTTGGATACAATATGCATGGCGGACCGCGGCCGTGGAACCGTCGACGATCGCCCGAAATCGCCAGGCCCCCACTGCCGTCCGGAACCACGGCAGCCCCATATTTTCCCGATCGGTGCCGCCGACGCCACGCGGCGCCGACCCGTTCGACTCATCTTCGCGAGGGAACCGCTGTGCTGCTTTCGATGCTGCTGGCCATCTCCGTCCTCCAGGGCCCGAAGCTCGCCTCCGCCCAGGCGGGCACCATCACCCGGGCCGTCGCCGACTACCTGATCCCGCCCGACCGCCCCGTCGGTTCGCACGCCGTCGTGGGGCGGACCGTCGTGTTCGATCGGGAGAAGACCTTCAAGGCCTGGCAGCCGCTGGTGGAAAAGCTCGAACTCCGCGACATGGCGCTCACCCTGCCCTCGCTCATCCTGCCGCGCGCGAAGGCCGTCGTGTGCACGGACGGCAAGCGCGACTGCACAATCACGCGCGACGCGATCTACATTGCCATCGATCACGCCGAGCCCGGGCCGCGGGCGGGCGAATTCCGCGTGGTGGCCACCATGCTGTACGGCGAGCCGACGCGTACCGGTCACGAGCTCCGGGGCGGCACCTACCGACTCACCGTCGCCCTGCAGGGCGGCAAGTGGAAGCACTGGGAAGTCGTGCGCTCCGTTCCGAAGCCCGGGACCTGACGCCGCCCCCGCGTCCCCCGAGCCGCACAAAGAAGTCGTTGGAACGCGATCCGGGACGCCGTCGGGGCCGCCCCGGCCGGCGGCATTCATTACCGTTCGGGAGAGGCGAGGAACGGCGCCGAGCGCCACGCACCGAATGAGGCCAGCACGATGGCGGGACCGCAGCGCACGATTGCAATCCTGACCGGCGGCGGAGACGTCCCCGGATTGAATCCGGCCATCCGGGCGATCACCATCCGCGCGTTGCGCGACGGGTACCGCGTGGTCGGCATCCGGCACGGGTGGGCGGGACTGGTCGACTACGTGCCGGATGCGCACGCCGACAACACCGAGCACGTGCAGGTGCTCACGGAAGCGGTCGTGAATCGCGCCGGCCGCACCGGCGGTACGTTCCTGCACACGTCGCGGGCCCGCCCCAGCCATCTGCCCCGCGAGCGCGTGCCCGCCCACCTCGCCGGCTACGACGCCCCGATCAACGACGTCACGAAGGACGTGCTGCGCCACCTGGAACACGTCGGCGTGGACGCGCTGATTCCGATCGGCGGCGACGACACGCTGAGCTACGCCAAGCGGCTGCACGACGAGGGCGTGAACGTCGTGGCGATTCCGAAGACGATGGACAACGACGTGCACGGCACCGACTACTGCATCGGGTTCAGCACGTGCGTGACGCGCACGATCGAGCTCACGCACCGGCTGCGCACGTCGGCCGGTTCACACGAGCGGTTCCTGGTGATCGAGGTGTTCGGCCGCTACGCCGGATTCACGGCGCTGCTGCCCACGATGGCGGGCGCGGCCGACCGCTGCGTGATCCCCGAGCACCCGGTGGACATCGAGCGCCTGGCGGAACTGCTCACGGCGGACCGCAACCGGAATCCGAGCCGGTATGCGGTAGTGCTCGTATCCGAAGGTGCCCGCCTGGCGACGCAGCACGAGATGACCTTCGAGGGCGAGGAGGCCGACATGTTCGGCCACCGGAAGCTCGGCGGCATCGGCGAGCAGGTGGGCGCGGCGCTGAAGGCCGCGTCGGCGCGCTACAACAGCGGCCGCCGGATCGAGGTCGTCAACCAGCGCCTCGGGTATCTCGTCCGTTCCGGCGAGCCGGATGCGCTCGACTCGATCGTGCCGATGGCGTTCGGCAACCTCGCCATCGATCTCGTGATGAAGAAGCAGTATGGCCGCCTGGTGAGCATCCACCGCGGCTTCTACGACAGCGTGCCGATGGCGACCGTCACGTCCGCGAAGAAGGTCGTGGACGTGTCCAAGTACTACGCGACGGAACGCCTGCGCCCCATCTACGACTTCGACGGGGCGCCGCTGTTCATCATGACGAGCGACTGAGCGGCCGGGGCTACGGCTTGGCGCCGCCGTGGTTGACGGCCCAGACGTAGGCGGCCACGTCGCGGGCGGCCTGGTCGCTGATCCCGTTGGGACGCGCGAGCATTGCCGTGGCCGGGACGCCCTTCTCGATCACGCGCAGGATCTCGTCGTACGTCCCGCCCTTCGCCGCCAGCCAGGGCTTGCCCTGCTTGTTCAGCGGCGGCGCGATCGCCGAGCCCTGCAAGTCGAGTCCATGGCAGGCAACGCAGCCGCCCTGCCCGTGGAAGATCGCCCGTCCCGAACGAACGGACTGTGGCGTAACGCCCGGCACGTCCGCCGCCGTCGTATCCGTCGGCACAGCGCCGGAGCGGGCCGCCACTTGCGTGCTCGCGGCACCGAGCGTCGCCACGAGCGCGGCCCCGAAGGCGAATCGGGGCAGCAGGATGAATGCGCGCGTCATTGAGTTCCTCCTGATAGGGTCACGGGGGCGCCGGCGGCGGACCGCTTGGGCGCGGGGGTCAGCAGCACCAATTCGTCATGGAACGCCCGCCACTGCGCGGGATCGAGCGCTGCCACGGCCGGGTCGAACCCGTTGCCCGGCGGTCCCGCCATCGCGACGCGCGCGAAATCGTCCACGCTGGTGCGCCACGAGGGAGTCTGCGACAGCACCTCGGCGACGCGTTGCGCGTTCTCGACGAGACGCCGGCGAAGCGCCGCCGCCGCGCTGGAGTCGCGCGGATCGGGCATCGCGGCGGGCGGCGGCGCCACGAATTCGGCGACCATGTGCGTCATGATCGTGGGGACCGCCACCCGGTTCGGGGCCTTCGGCCCTTCGGCGAGGTGGTACTTCGCGTCCAGCGTCGCGATTTCGGCCGCGATGTCGTCGTGATGATCGAAGTGACCGAGGGACTGCACGTAGTGCGCGAGCGCGAAGCGATCCACGGGTGGGACGGCGTCGAACGCCGCCATCCCGGTCCCCTTGATCCCCTCGGTCAGCGTGGTGTAGATGCCGGCGATCGTGTAGCCGGCCGTCCAGCCCTGGGGAGTCGTGAGATTCCTCGGCCGCGGGGTGAGCGCGACCGCCGCGGCGCCGTCCCCCTTGCCCGCCGCGCCGTGGCAGACCACGCAGTCGGTGTTGAAGAGCTGCTGGCCCCGGGCCACGGCTTCCGGCGTGGCCGTGAAGAGCTGCTTGAGATCGAGCCCCGGGGTCGCCTTCCCGATCACGGTGGGGAATATCGTCGGGTCCGGGTCGGCGAGGGCCGGCGGCGCGTAGGCGATCCGCGGAGCTTCCCGCCCTTGCAGGACCTTCCGGCCGCCGACGATGACCAGCAGGAGCGTCACGAGCGCGCTCGCGAATACGAGCATGATCCGTCGCGATTGTTGAGGCATTGCGTTCCTCCGCTCAGCGCAGGTGGAACTTGAGCCCGTCGGCGAGGAACGGATCCCCGACGGGCATGTGTTCTCCCATTCCCATCGCGCGTCGGACGATGAGCAGTCCCGCCGCGACGAAGAAGAGAGCGAACGACGCCTCGGGCCACCCCAGATGCAGGCCTGCGCCCTGAATCGGAGAGATGAGCCAGAAGACATCCACGAACTCCATGAACAGCACCCACAGCGCCACCCAGCGCAGGCGACGCCAGTTCTGCTTGTCGCGCCGCGACATCAGCGCCAGGAACGGCACGAAGAAGTGCCCGACGCCGAGCAGGATGAACACCCCCTGCATCGAGCCCATCGTCCGCTGCTGGAACCAGAACACCTCCGCCGGCAGGTTCGCGTACCACTGCAGCAGGTACTGCGAGAACGCGATGTAGCCCCAGAAGATCGTGAACCCGAACAGCAGCCCGCCGAGGTTGTAGAGGTGGTCAGGCGTGACGCCGGGGAGCCGGTCGCGCCGGTAGAGGTAGATGGCGAGGAGCGTGGTCGCGGCGAGCGATGACGTCACGGCGCCGGCGAACAGGTAGGCGCCGAAGATGTCGCTGTACCACCCGGCCTCGAGACTGGAGACCCAGTCGAAGGCGAAGGCGGTGAGCGTGAGCGCGAGCAGGATCATGAACACCGGTGCGTAGCGCCGCAGGCGGATCGTGGCCGCGGGGTCGCGCGTCTTGTCCTGCCGCAGCGAGCCGCCCACCAGCATGCGGTACGAGAGCACCCAGAGCGCGATGCACACCGCGAGCCGCGCGATGAAGAACGGATAGTTGAGCCACGACGTCTTGAGTGCAACCGTGGCCGAGGCGGCAGCGCCCGGCTGCGTCCAGGAGAAGCTGACCGGCAGCGAGAACAGCGCGATGAGTGCCAGCGGCACGAGCCACGGCGTCAGCGCCGCCACCCGTTCCGGCACCCGGCGCAGCGGCACGCTCCACATCGCGCCCGTCACGTGCTGGAGGGCGACGATGAAGAGCGCGCCGAGTGCCACGCACACCGCGACGACGAACCAGAGAATCCAGTTGGCCCAGAAGCGCTGGGCACCGTCGACCGCGAACGTGCCCACCACGCCCACCGCCCCGACGGCCAGCGCCGCCCACAATCCTGCCCCGGCTCGTCTCATTTCACGTCCTCCGCCGTCGCGTTCTGGGAGCGCTGCAGCGCCCGGATGTAGCGGACGATGGCCCACCGGTCGTCCTGCGAGATGTCGGCGGCGTACCCCGGCATGGTGCGAATGCCCTGCGAGATGACCCAGTACAGGAATCCGTCCGCGGCGTCGCGCATCGGCGCCGACTGCAGGTCCACGGGCTGCGCCTGATACGTGCTGTCGAGCCACGGCTTGCCCGTGCCCAGCCGGTCGTGACACACGGCGCAGTGCAGGTCGAACATGTGCCGGCCGCGGGCCAGCACGGCGGCCGTGACCGGTAGTGGATCGACCAGTTCCTTGCCGGCGTCCTCGGGCGTCGCGGCCAGAATCGGCAGGTACCCGCGCGCGACGGCGCCGTCGGGCGGCCGCTGCATGCCGCGCCCGTTGGCGAAGAACGCATCGGGCGCTTCGGGGTCCAGCCTCGGCTGCACTTCCATGTTGACCATCGGGCGAACCGTCGGGTACGTCCGCGTGGCCCAGTCCATCCCATAGCCGGCCAGGAAGCAGACCGTGACGAGGCCGACGACCGTCCGCATCCACCAGCCCGCGCTCGCCCGCACGCGCTCCGGCTCCGGGATCACCTCGAGCGCATCGCCGCCCGCGGCACGGAGCGCGGCCTTGGCGGCCTCGACGTCCAGCCGCCCGCGCCCCGACATCACGACCAGCGCGAAGCGATCGCGCGTGAACGCCGGCAGCGCGTCGGTCTCGAGCATCGGGTTGCCGAAGAAGGGCAGCTTGTTGAACACGAACAGCATCCCGAATGCCGCCGTGAAGGTCGAGACGAGGATGGTCGCCTCCACCATCACGAGCACCCATCCCGGCCACCCGTTCATCGCCTTGCCTGCCGTGCGCAGCGGATAGCTGACCGTGCTCGTCCACCATTCGAACGTGAACGCCGATACGCACGCCAGCGCGCCCATGAGGAACACGAGCACCCCGAGCATCGATTTCGGGAGGTCGAGCGCCTCGTCCATTCCGTGCACCGGATAGGGCGTGAACGCCTCGAGGCGGGTGAACCCGCTCGCCTTCACCTCGGGAATCGCGGCGAGCAGTGCATCCGCGTCGCGATAGAGGCCGAGGACCCCGAACACGCGATCAGACATGGCCGGCCTCTGTGCGCTGCTTCTGGTAGTACACGATGTCGGGCTTCACTTCCCAGGCCGCGATCACCGGCAGCTTCCGGAGGAACAGCAGCAGCATCGTCAGGAAGAATCCCACCGAGCCGATCAGGATCGCCCAGTCGACCGGCGTCGGCAGATAGCCGCCCCACGACGACGGGAGATAGTCCCGCTTCAGCGACAGGACGATGATGGTGTACCGCTCCATCCACATGCCGAGCGTCACGCCGGCCGACACGATGACCATGATCGGAACCGAGCGCCGCAGCCTGGGGAACCACAGCAGCTGCGGCAGGATGCAGTTGAGGGTGATCGTGAGCCACCCGGCCCACCATTGACCGCCGAAGACGTAGGTGGCGAAGACGTACTTGACGTAGGGGTCGGCGCTGTACCAGGCGGTAAACCCTTCCATCAGGTATGCGTACGCCATCACGCACGACAGGAAGAGCACCATCCGGTTGAGGAGGTCCATGTGACGCGGCGTCACGTACTCCTCCAGGTGCATGGCGGTGCGCACGAAGGCGAACACCAGCACGACGCCGGCGAACCCGGAAAACGCCGCGCCGACGACGAAGTAGGGCGGGAAGATCGTCATGTGCCAGCCCGGCACCATCGACGACGCGAAATCCATCGACACGATGCTGTGCACGCTGAGCGCGAGAACCGTCGTGAGTCCGGCGAGGAGCAGATACGCCTTCTCGTACTGTAGCCAGTGCCAGGCATTCCCGACCCAGCCCAGGCTGAGCAGCCGGAAGACGACGCGTTTGAACCGGCTCTTCGTCGTCGAGCGCAGGGTCGCCAGGTCGGGAATGAGGCCGAGGTACCAGAACATCAGCGAGACGCTGAAGTACGTGAGCACCGCGAACACGTCCCAGATGAGCGGCGAGCGGAAGTTCACCCACATCCCGCGCTGGTTCGGATACGGGATCAGCCAGTAGGGCAGCCACGGCCGTCCCACGTGAATGGCCGGAAAGATCATCGCGCACATGAACGCGAAGACCGTGGTCGCCTCGGCGATGCGGCTGATCGCGTTCCGCCACCGCTGGCGGAACAGGTAGAGGATGACGGAGATCAGGGTGCCGGCGTGCCCGATGCCGACCCAGAAGACGAAGTTGATGATGAGGAATCCCCACACGACGGGGAGGTTGTTCCCCAAGACGCCGATGCCGGTGTAGAGCATGTAGCCGATGGCGGCGAACCCGCCGAGCGCGACGAGGCTGGTAATCGTGATCGCGATGTACCACGACCGCGGCGGCGTCTTCTCGCTCCACGTACGAACCGTGTCGTCGAGCCCGCCCAGCGAGACGTCGCCCTCCACGAGCGGGGCGATGCGAAGGGCGGCCGGGAGTGTGGCGTCAGTCATCGATGCGCTCCACGGCGGCGCCCACCGGATTTTTCAATTCGGCCATGTAGGTGATGGCGGGACGCGTGCCCAGCTCGCGGAGCACCTTGAAGCCCCGATCGCTCCGCGCGAGCTTCGACACCCGGCTGTTCGGATCCTTCAGGTCGCCGAAGACGATGGCGTCGGCGGGGCACGCGGCGGCACAGGCCGGCGTGATGTCGCCGTCCGCCACGGGGCGTCCCTCGTCCCGCGCCACCTGGACGCCGTTCCGGATCCGCTGCACGCAGAACGTACACTTCTCCATCACTCCGCGCGGCCGCACGGTCACTTCGGGGTTGAACGCGAGATCCAGCGGATCCGTCATCGTGCTCGTGTAGTCGAAGAAATTGAACCGGCGCACCATGTACGGGCAGTTCGCGGCGCAGTACCGGACGCCGATGCAGCGGTTGTACATCTGTTCGTTCAGCCCGTCCTCGCTGTGCACGGTGGCCGCCACGGGACACACCGGCTCGCAGGGCGCGTCGTCGCACTGCTGGCAGAGCATCGGTTCGTGCGCGACCTGCGGGTTGTCTTCAGCGCCGACGTAGTACACGTCGTTCCGGAGCCAGTGCATGATCCGCCCTCGCGCGACCTGCTCCGGACCGACCACGGGGATGTTGTTCTCCGATTGGCAGGCAATCTGACAGCCCGCGCATCCGACGCAGGCCGAGAGATCGATCGCCATGCCCCATTTGTGCTCCGGCCAGTCCTGCGGCGGGTTGAGCGTGGCCAGCGGCTGGTCGTCGCCGACGGGTCCCGCGTTGCGCGCGTACTCGTCCAACGACCAGAGGCGCACCACGTCCCGATCGTGCAGCGAGAACTCGAGCTGGCTGCGCGCCAGGGGGCGCCGGCCCGCGGCGCGGGTCAGTTGCACGGCGGCGCGCCAGAACGGCGGCGACCCGTCGGCGGCGACGAGCGGGAAGACGTTCACGCCCTGCCCCTCCGCCACACCGCCCGCGCGCCCGAACCCCAGCGCCGTGCAAGCGGTGCCCTCGGCCTGCCCGGGCTGGACCAACACCGGCAGCGTCACGCTCCGCGCGCCGACGGTAACCGTCACGAGGTCGCCGTCGTTCAGCCGACGCCGGCCGGCATCCGCCGGCGAGAGCGCCAGGACGTTGCCCCACGTCACCTTGGTCACCGGCTCCGGGAGTTCCTGCAGCCAGCCGATGTTCGCGTAGCGCCCGTCCCAGAGGCGAATGTCGGGCGCGATGAGGAGCTCCATGCCGGAGGGGTCCGCCGCGCGGGCAACGCGCCTGGCGGCATCGACGATGCGGTCGGCCCTCACCGTGCGCGGCGGGCGCGCTTCGGCGTCGCGGCGGAGCACGCCGTCATGCACGGCGGTCATCCAGAACTTCTGGAAGCTCGCCGGCGTTCCCTTCCGGTACACGGCACGCTCCCAACGCATCATCAGGTACGCGCGGTAGTCGGACGTCACGCGTCCGCCCAGCGCCTTGACCCACCCGAGCAGGATTTCCTCTCCCTGCCGCGTGTCGTACAGCGGCCGGATCAGCGGCTGCTGCAGGCTGAGCAGGTCGCGGGACGGCTCGAAGTCGTTCCAGCTCTCCAGCCAGTGGTTGACCGGAAGCACGACATCGCAGCGATCCGCGGTTTCGTCGGCCCGGAGGGCGAGGCGCACCTTGAAGGGAACCCTGGCGAGGGCGGCGTCGAAGGCGCCTCCGCCCGACGCGTCGTACGATGGATTCGTGTCCCAGATGATGGCGGCGGCGTACGTGCCGGCATCGAGGTCGCGCGCAAGCTGCGTCATGTCGGCCGGCGTCGCGACCGAAGGCGAGTCGACCGCGAATGCTGCATCGACGGTGAACCCCTCGGTTCCGAGCATCGCATTGAGCAGGGCGACTGCCGCGTGCGCCTCCGGCGGGAGCGACGGCCCGGCGAGGACGAGGCTGCGCTTGCTGGCGGCGGCGAGATCGTCCACCAGGGCGTCGAGCGCGCGTCCGTCCAGTCGGTAGCGACTCGCGACCGCATCGAGCGTGAACGGGGCGAGGAGTTCGGCGGCGAAGCCGGCGGGGAGCGCGCGCCCGTGCCTGGTATGCAGTGCGCCGGCCACGGCGAAGGCGACTGGCGCCGCACCCGACGGCCGGAGCGGAATGCGCACGTCCGACTTGCTGCCGGTGAGGCTCATCCCGCTTTCGATGGCGTACAGGCGGCTCATCGCATCACCGGCCCCGGCCGGGCGCCGGTGCTGCGCGAAGCCCCCGATCGCCGCCACGGCGTTGCCCATGGCGCCGAGGAAGTCGGCGTCGAATGCCGCAATCACGGACGCCCGTTCGAAGCGATACGCCGGGGAAACCGCCGGGTCGAAGCACGACGCGCTCTGATCGCCCGCGCCGAGCGCCGGCTCCCATGCGACGTGCCGGAGTCCGGGAACCACCTTCTGCAGCTCGGCGATCACCGCTGCGCGCGTGGGAGAAATGACGGCGGGCGTGAGAAGAAGCACCGGCTTCCTCGCGTCCGCGGCCGCCCGCAGTGCCGGCACGATGCGAGCGTCAGCGGCGTCCCACCCGGCCGATCTTCCGGAGACGAGCGGCTCGCGCAGGCGTTCGGGATCGTACAACCCGAGGATCTCCGCCTGCGTGCGGATCGACGTCTTGCCCCGGAAGACCGGGTGCTCGTCGTTGCCATCGATGTGGATGGGCCGCCCTTCGCGCGCCTTCACGAGTACCCCGTACGCGACGACGCCCTCCTGGTAGGTGCTCGCGTAGTAGTTCGCCACGCCCGGAATGACGTCGTCGGGCTTCCGCGTGTACGGCACGATCGTGTCGGCCGGCGGCGCTTCGCAGGCCGCGGTCGCGGCCAGGGCCGCCGACGCCCCCACCAGTCCCAGGAACCGGCGGCGCGACACGAGGTCTCCCTCCACGGGCAGCGTCGGCGGCCGTTGCAGATCGGCGTCGGTCACGCGGGGCTCAGCCATGGCGCCGTACCGAATGCGGCGCCGGGTGCACCCGACGCGTGGATGATGCCGGGGTGCTTCCGTCCGACGGGCCGCTGGCGTGATGCGACGCACGTCGCGGACGCATGCGCCGGAGCGCCGGGATCGCCAGCAGCAACGCGGCGCCGCCCGTGGCCAGCCGGACGATCGTCTGCCGGCGGTTCTCTACCTGCATGTCGCTGTTCTTCTCTTCGTTCATCGGTGGCACGCCGTGCAGTCGGTGGGCCCCTGCCTCCGCGCCGAATCGGGCGGCAGATAGGGCTGGGGGTGGCGGTGGCATTCGAGGCACTGGCCCATGCGCATGTTCATGACGCGGGACACCACATCCATCGTCTGGACCGCGCCGTGGCAGGTCTGGCATTCGATGCCGACGTTCACGTGCGAGCGGTGAGCGAAGTACACGTGATCCGGCAAGTGATAGACCCGCTTCCAGGCCATCGCGGTATCCGTCGCCAGCCGCGCCAGCACCTGTTGGTCGATGTAGTTGCTGTCGGCCATGGTGATGTACCGATGGCAATTCATGCAGGTCTGCACTGCGGGAATGGTCGCGAGGCGGCTGCGGTCGGCATTCGTGTGGCAGTATTCGCACGGAATGCGATTCAGCCCCGAGTGCACGCGATGCGAGAAGGGGATCGGCTGCGTCGGCGCGTAGCCGAGCGCGAAGCGCGCGGGCTCCGCGGCCCATCCGACGACGAGCATCGTCCCGATGGCGAGCACGACGCCAACGGGAAATACGAAACGCCAGAACCGATCACGTGGATGCACCAACGGCCCCCGACGCGAAGCGCCTATCAATCGTCATGCGTCCTGGCGGCGACATCGCGTGGACTCCGAGGAGAGGAACGGTCGTTTGGGGGCCGGCCGTGCGAGGTCGCGTACCAATTGATTGACACGTCATTCTTGGACGCGTGCGCATAATGCCACCCCTGCGCACGGGCGCGCCGTCGGCGATTCGCCGCTGCAATGTCAGGTCGGACCCGACGCGTTCGTCAGGGACTCGCGGCGCCGGCAATTCCCACGGGACCACTCGGCTATGCGGGGCGCGCTCCGCGCTGCCGGCCGGCGCGGCCGGCGACGGCGTCCATATAGATATCGATATAGGTGGCGTGCGGGCGCGGCGCCGCCGCCGGTGCCCGTCAGCCGGCGGGCTCGGCGTGATCGACGCGCCAGCGGGAGGGCGTGCCGCACTCCGTGCAGGCGGCGTGTCCGTTGCCGTACAGCACGAGATCGGCCTCCCGGTCGCACGCCGGACAGAGCGCACGCACCGTGTGGAGTCCCTCGAGCGGCAGGCCGTTGCGCACGATGCGCCCCACCATCGCATCCGGCCCCACGGCGCCGAGCGGACAGAGCGCCCCGGTGCACCGGTCGCCCACTTCCATGCACACGACCTCGGAATCGAGCAGCGTCGCCTGCCCGTCGTGCTCCGGCGCATCGGTGATCACGAGATTCACCTCGCGCTCGCAGGCGTTGCAGAACAGCCGGTGGGTCCGCATGGCGCCCTCCTCAGGTCAACGGTATGGCTTGCGCTCCCGGGATGAAACGGCGCGCGAGCGCGGTGGCGGCGTCGCGCGAAAGGCCGAACCCGGACGTCGACGCCGCATCCGCGTCCATCGCGCGGTCGCCGATCACGGTGTTGCTGTGCACCGGCGTGCGGCGCGGCGCCGCGGTGCCGGGATCCATCAGGTGGTCGTAGCGAACGCCGCGGTAGCGGAAGAAGCGCTCGTAGTCACCCGACGTCGTGACGGCGCGGTCCGCCACCTCCAGCGTGGACACGATCGCCGAGAGGTCCCGCGGATCGCGAATGCCGACCTTCCACGGCTCGCCTTCGGGCGAGTTGCCGAGCGCGTACAGATCGCCGCCGACGGTGGTGATCGCGTGCCTGACGCCCATCCGGCGGAGCGCGCCGGTGGCCCGGTCGATGCCGTACCCCTTGGCGATGGCGCCAAGATCGAGATGGATGTCGCGGTCATGGTACCGGATCGCGGGCCGTCCGCGCAGCGTGGACACGTCCACCTTGCGCCAGAAGTTCCGCCCCGCCAGCCGCTTCACCCGCGGCGCCGGCGGCGGCTCGTGGCGATGGAGCACGTCCCACAATTCCGATACCTCGCCGATGGCGGGGTCGAAACGGCCATCGCTCGCCGACGCCCACTCGAGCGCCCGACGCACGACCATCGCCGTCTCGGGCGTCACGGACACGCCGTCGTGGGCCGCGCCCAGGTTGGCGCGGCCGATATCCGAGGTGGCGGCGAACCGGGTCATCGTGCGCTCCACCCACTGCAGCTCCGCGATCGCCGCGTCGATGGCCCGCTCGGCGAAGTGCACGTCGGGGTGCGCCACCTGGATTTCGGCGATCGTCCCCATCACGGGGATCGTGCGCCGCGTGATCGCGATGCGGCGGCGCAGGGACCACGGGAGCGTGAGCCCCACGAACATGCCAGTGCCGATGGTCAGGAATTCGCGCCGGCCCACAGTCCAGCGCGACGACGGGTCAAACGACATGATGGTCTCCTTCCTTCCAGCGGTCGCAGGAACCGCCCGAGCAGCCTTCGCAGTGCCCGGTGCACGCCCGGTGCGGCACCAGTCCGTAGATCGCGAACAGCACGACCGCGACGAGTATCCCGATGATTTCGTGTGTCATCCGGCGGTCCCCATGCCGGCGAAGCCCATGAACGCCATCGACAGGCAGGACGCGATCACGAGCACGAGGCCCATGCGCCGCGCCACCGCGGGAACGGTGGCCAGCTCCGTGCGCTCGCGGATGGACGCCATCAGCGACAGCGCGAGCGTGAGTCCGAGACCGGCCCCGAGCGCGAACACGAGTCCTTCCACGAACGTGTAGCCGCGGCTCGTCTGAAAGAGCGCCAGTCCCAGGATCGCGCAGTTGGTGGTGATGAGCGGGAGGTAGATGCCGAGCTGACGGAAGAGCACGGGCAGGTACTTCTTCACCGCCATCTCCACGATCTGCACGACCGACGCGATCACCACGATGAACGCGATCGTGCGCAGGTACGGCGTCTGCGCCAGCACGAACGTGTTGAGCACCCAGACGCTCACCGCGGTGAGCACGAGCACGAAGGTGTTGGCCAGTCCCAGCCGCCACGCCGTCTCGACCTTGCCCGTGACGCCGAAGAACGAGCACAGGCCGAGGAACATCACCAGCGTGAAGTTGTTGACCAGCATCGTCGAGATGAAGATCCACGACAGGTCTCTCATGCGACCATCCTCCGCGCGCGGCGCTTCTTCAGTTCCATGGCATACGCCACGCCCAGCAGTGCGATGCCCAGCGCCAGGAACCCGCCCGGCGGCAGCATCATGAACACCCACGGCTCGAACCGCGGGCCGAACAGCGGGACGCCCAGCAGCGTGCCGTTCCCCAGCACTTCGCGGATCGTGCTCAGCAGCGAGAGCGAGAGCGTGAAGCCCAGCCCCATGCCGAGGCCGTCCGCCACCGCGCGGCGCACCGGCGCCTTGGCCGCGAACGCCTCGGCCCGCCCGAGCAGCAGGCAGTTGGCGACGATCAGCGGGATGAAGGGGCCCAGCGCCTTCCGGATGTCGGGGAACGTCGCGGCCAGGATCATGTCGGCCAGCGTCACGAACGTCGCGATGATCAGAATGTACGAGGTGATGCGCACCTCGTTCGCGATGTACTTCCGGAACAGCGAGACGAACAGTCCCGAGCCGACGAGCACGAACGTCGTCGCCAGTCCCATGGCCAACCCGTTGGCCAGCACGTTGGTGACGGCCATGGTCGGGCACATGCCGAGGAGCTGGACGAGCACGGGATTCTCGCGCCCGATCCCGCGCCAGATGTCGGCGAGCACGCTCGCCGGCGGCGGCGCGCCGGGAATCAGCTCGGGAGCGCTCGGCGGCGCCGCCGGCTCGGCGATTGGAACGGCGGTCACGGCTGCCCTCCACGATCGTAGGCCTGCACGAGCGGCCGCCACTTGGCCACCGCGTCGTTGATGATGCGGAGCACGGCGCGCGAGGAGATCGTCGCGCCGGTGATGGTCTGGACCTCGCTCGAAGTCGCCGGCGGGCGCTTGACGCCTTCCAGCGGCGCGACCCGTCCGGGGAACTGGTGCGTGAAGTTCGTGTCGGTCTCGATGCGCTGCCCCAGACCGGGCGTCTCCTGCTCGTCGAGCACCTTGTACCCGGTGAGGGCGCCGGTCGCCGGATCGAAGCCGATCATCAGGTCGATCAGCTCCTGGAAGCCGGGCTCGGCAGCCGTGATCGCGACGCCGATGCGCTGTCCCGATCGGTCGTAGCCCACGAAGGCCTTCGCCGCTTCGGCTCCGTCCTGCCCTGCCGGCAGTTTCGCGGTGAGCGCGCCGCCGACGAGATACAGCGTGTCCCACCGGGCCGGCGCCTTGAGCACCTCGCGCACGGCGGCGTCCACCTGCTCGGCCGCGTGCTTCTGCACGGCCGGGAGCGTGAGATTGTACACCGTCACGATGAGCCAGCCCGCGGCCGCGCCGGCGACGACGAGCGTGAGCAGCAGCTTCCACGCCGGCGTGTGCGCGTGCTCGACGGGCGGCGGAGCGGGCGTGTGGCAGGCGGGCGCGACGGACGAACTCATGCGGCCCTCCGCGTCGCCGTGCCGAACACGCGCGGTTGCGTGGCGCGGTTGATGAACGGCACCAGCGCGTTCATGAACAGGATGGCGTACATCACGCCCTCCGGCAGCCCACCCCAGATGCGAATCACGACCACCAGGGCGCCGATGCCGATGCCGAATGCCCAGCGTCCGAGGTTGGTCACGGGCGATGTCACCATGTCGGTGGCCATGTACACGGCGCCCAGCATGAGCCCGCCGGAGAACAGCATGAACATCGCGTCGGGCTTGTGCGGATCGGCGAGGTGGATGATGCCACTGAGGATCGCGACCGTGAGCAGGACGCTGACCGGGATCCGCCAGTTGAGATAGTTCCGCAGCGCGAGGTACGCGCCGCCGGCCAGGATGACGAGCGCCGCCGTCTCGCCCACCGAGCCGCCGGTGGTGCCGAGCACGAGGTGCAGGAGCGACGTGCCCTTGCCCTCGAACTTGAGCAGCCCGAGCGGCGTCGCTGACGTGACGGCGTTGACCGTGGGGTGCACGAACGGCGCGACGAACAGGTCGCCCTTGAGCGTGAAGAATCCGCCCCCCGGCGTCGGCCAGGTCGTGATGGCGACGGGGAACGCCCCCTGCAGGAAGGCGCGTCCGACGAGCGCCGGATTGAAGACGTTCTGCCCCAGCCCGCCCCAGACCGCTTTCCCGAACCCGATCGCGAACGCGCCGCCGACGAACACCATCCAGAGCGGCATGCCGGCCGGGAGCGAGAGCCCGAGGAGGAGTCCCGTGATCGCCGCCGATCCGTCGGCGAGCGAGCCGCCGCGCCCGAACGCGCGCTCGGCCGCAACCGCGCCAAGCGTCGCGGCGGCGATCACCAGCAGCGCGCTGATCCCGAAGAACCACGCCGACGCGACGACGATCGGGACGAGGCTGCCGACGACGTTCCACATGATCCGCGGCGTCGAATCCGCGGGCTTGAGGTGCGGCGAGGCCGTGACGATCAGCCGCTGGGCCGTAGGAGCTGTCATGGCACCGTGGCGAGTTGGCGCCGGAGCGCGGCCTTGCTGGCCTGGAAGAGTTGCGCGAGCGGAATGTTGGAGGGGCACACGTACGCACACGAGCCGCAGAGCATGCAGTCGGCGAGGTGCATGTCCGCCATGTCGTCGTACCGGCGTGCCTGCGCGAGCTCGCCGAGCGTCGAGGGATTCAGGAACACGGGACAGGCGTCGAGGCATCGCCCACAGTGGATGCACGCCCAGCTCTGGTCGTGGCGCGTCTCCTCGCGGGCGAGGACGACCACGCCCGTGGTGCCTTTCACCACCGGCGCGTCGAGATTCGCCTGCGCCTGCCCCATCATCGGACCGCCGATGATGACTTCGGCCGCGTCGGGCGTGACGCCATCGCAGAACGCGAGCAGGTCGCGCAGCTTCGTCCCCACCGGCACGATCAGGTTGGCGGGGCGACGCAGCCCGTGGCCCGTCACCGTCACGATGCGCTCGACGAGCGGCAGCCCGGTCTCGAAGACTTCGGCGATCGCCGCCACCGACCCGACGTTCTGCACCACCACGCCCGCCGTCACCGGCAGCTGGCCCGACGGCACCTCGACGCCCGTCACGGCCTTGATCAGCATCTTCTCCGCGCCCTGCGGATACTTCACGGTGAGCGGCAGGATCTCGACGTCGAGGTCGGGCGGCACCGCGGCGATCATCGCCGCAATCGCATCCGGCTTGTTGCGCTCGATCCCGACCACGCACCTGGAGACGCCGAGCGAGCGCATCATCACGCGAATGCCGAACAGCACGCGCGGCGCGTACTCGACCATCGTCCGGTGGTCCGACGTCAGGTAGGGCTCGCACTCGGCGCCATTGATGATGAGCGTATGGACGGTCGCGTCTTTGGGCGGGGTCAGCTTGACGTGCGTGGGAAACGCCGCGCCCCCCAGCCCCACGACGCCGGCGTTCTGCACGGCGCGAACGACCTCCTCGGCCGAGAGCCCCTCCCAGTGCGGCACGAGACGCGGCCGCGGGATGTGCGGCGCGTACCGGTCCACCTTGATGCGAACGGTCTCGGCCATCGAACCGTCGGGGTGCGGCCACCATCCGACGTCCACCACCGTGCCCGCCGCCGACGCGTGAATCGGCACCGACATGAAGCCGTCGGCGTCGGCGATCGTGTCGCCGCGTTCCACGTGGTCCCCCACCTTCACGCACAGCCTGGCGGGCTTGCCCGCGTGCTGGCGCAGCGGCAGCACCACCTCGTCCGGATACGGCATGCGGCGGATCGGAAGGTGGTTGGTCAGCCCCTTCTCCTCCGGCGGATGAACGCCGTGCCGGAATCCCAGCGAGATCGCCATCGTCAGCTCAGTTGAACTTCGCGGCGCGCTTCACCCATTTGTCCAGGTCCTTCTCCTTGGGATTGAGCGGCGTTCCGGGGTGAATGATCGACACGGGGCAACGCTCGGCCGCCGTGACGAGTTGCTGGAACGTGCCAGCGCCCGCGTCCTTCACGTATGCCTGCTTGTCCGCGTTGTACGCGAACATGCGCTTGTTCACGTTGGTGCACTCGTTGCAGGTGGTGCACCGCACCGAGTCGATGTACGGCTCGAGTGCGAGGGCTTCGTCGTCCTCCTCCACCGCCACCGTCGCCGTGCCCGCCATGCTCGGCGCACTCACGGAATCGGCGGTCGGCGCCGCCGCAGCCGGCGCCGCAGCGGCGGGCCGCTCGACCGCCGGGGCGGCGTGATCCGCCGCCCCGGCGCTCGCCGATCCGTTGCCGTTCACCGTGACCACGGGCAACGACGCGAGCAGCTCCGCGATCGCCGAACCGCCGCCGTGCTTGAGCAGCCCTTCGGCAAGGCGGCGCGCGATCTGCGGCGGATAGCTGACCTTCAGGTCGTTGAGCTTCGCCTCGTACTCGGCGCGCACGGCCGCCAGCCGCTGCGCAAAGTCGGCCTCCAGCGCATCGGCCACCGCGTCGCGTACGGCCGGCGCGACCTGCAGCCCCGCCATCTCCTTGAGCTGCGACCAGAACTGCAGCCGCTCCTCGGCCAGTCGTCCCATCTCGGGGGATACGCTCAGCCGGCGCAGCTTCCGGTCCTTCGCGACGGCGAGGACGTAGGGCCGCCGGCCCTCGCGCTCGCTCGCCGGCAGCGCCAGGAATTCGTGGAACGGCATCATCTCGTCGGTCCACGCCTCGCGCGGCACTTCGCTGAAGTGCTGCTTGAAGCGCGCTTCCGTGGCCGCCCAGTCGGCGATCGTGAGCGGCACGTCCATCGACTGCTCCGCCCCCGCGTCGTCGAGATACCGGATCGTATAGGTCGGCCACGTGTCTTCAGGCGACGGGTTGCCGTCGAGCGACAGGCACTCGGCGTACGACGCGCCGGCGTCGGGATCGTAGGTGAGGAACGGAAAGGCGCGGCTCTCGAGCGCGAGCCGGGCCGCCTGCATCGACCAATCGTCCGCCAGCCCGTGCTCCACGGGGCACGGCGTGTAGATGTTGAACACGGCCGGGCGGCGCTTGTGCAGCCCCTTCAACACGCCGGCCACGAGGTGCGAGGCCGAGGCCTGCGACGATTGGTGGACGTAGGCGCCGCGGTGCGCGATGGCGAGCAGCGCGAGCTCCTTGCGCGATTCCGTCTTGCCGTGCTGCGCCTTGCCGTACGCGGCCATGTCGGCGACCTGGCCGGTGTACCCCGACGTGCACGCCTGGCCACCGGTGTTCGAATAGACCTGCGTGTCGAGCACCACGACCTTGATCGGCTTCCCTGAGGCCAGCAGCCGCGAGAGGTTCTGGAATCCGATGTCGAGCATCGCGCCGTCGCCGCCCATGGCGACGATCGGCGGACAGAGGGCGAACTCGTCGTCGTCGAACTGCTGCCAGGTGAGCGCCCGCAGCTCCGGCTCGTGCCGCGCGGCGTCGTACGCGCCGGCGCGCAGCAGCTCGGCACGGCGCACCGTGGCCACGTCGTCGGCCATCTTCCGCATCTGCGCTTCGAAAAGGCCGATGGCGATGGACGGCGAATCCTGGAACAGGTGGTTCACCCACGGGAACGGATACGGATTGTACGGCCACGTGCTCCCCCAGACCGAAGAGCACCCGGTGCTGTTCGCCATGCCCATGGCGGCGCGGCCGTTGCCGCCGGGCCCTTCCAGGTAGCGCCAGCGCAGATCGCGCAGCGCGTGAAGCGACGCATTGAGCTGCGTGAGGCGTTCGTGCTTCGCGGCGTCAACCGGGACGGCGACGGCGTCCTTCGCCTTGGCGGCGACATCCAGGTCAGCGCCCGACGCGATCAGCTCGCGCGCCTGCGCGTCGAGCGCTTCGATCAGCCCGTCGAGCCTGGCCACGTGCTTCGCCACGCGCGGTTGCATCGACGCATGGATGGACGACACGATCAGGTGGACCGCCGTCTTCTCGCCGCACCCCATGCACGCCCCGTCGCCGCCCACCATCGACCGGTAGTTCTCCTTCTTGAGGAGCAGCGACGACAGTACGCCGATCCCCTCGTCGACGTCGGAGACGTTCACGAACCGGTCGCCCGTGTCCGGCAGCTTCTCCCACAGCGACCAGTTGCGCCGCAGCTGCTGGAGCATGGGTTCTTCCTGGCGCACCGTCTCGAGCGCGCCGTCCGGGCAGACGGCCACGCAGAGGTTGCACCCTTTGCAGGCTTCGGGATTCACCGTGATCGAGAGCAGGCCGCCCCCGCCCTTCTCGCGCGCTTCCACCGCATCGAAGAACGGTTTCGTGCGGGCCAGCGGGAACGCGGCGAGACGCTCCTGCACGATCGCGAACTCGCGGTCGCTCGCCGCGCGGCGGTCGGCGTCCCAGCCCATCTTGTCCGCGACCGCGGTGTACCCAGCCTGGAAAGCCGCGGGCACGGCGAGGTTGGGATCCTTGTTCAGCAGCTTGTGCGTCTCGCGCGCCCAGTGTTTCGCCACCGGCCGCAGGCGCTCGAAGGCGACGCCGTTTGCCGAGACGTCGATGGCGGCGTTGATCAGGTCCTCCTCGCTGTTCACCAGTCCCGGAATTGCCGAGTCGGGACACTGCGTCCAGCACTGCCCGCAGCCCGTGCACTTCTCGGCGATGAACGAGGGAACCTCCAGCCGCACGCCGCTCATGTCGCGGACGGCGCCCGTCGCGGCCGGCATGGCGCTGATCGCGGCGAAGGGATCGGCGATGTAGTCCTGCCCGAGCGCGCACAGCGTGCACACCTGCTCCCAGTACCGTCCCGGATTGCCCACGCCCGGCTCCGCGTCGGGCACGTCCAGCAGCGACGGGATGTGCGGCACGGTGCCCGCTTCCTCGTGCTCCTCCACCGCCGCAGGCTCCACCGGCTGCACCTGGTCGTAGCCGCGGCGGATCACGCGCAGGTTGTCCTCCACCACGGTCGCGCCGCGGTGGCCGAACTTCTTCTGGAATTGCCTGCGCACGCCCTCGAACACCTTCGCTTCGCTGGACCCCTCACGCGCGACGAGCGGCGACGTCTTGAAGAACGCCCCGAGGAATGCCGCGCCCTGCATCCGGAACCGCATCTCGACGTCCGACGCTTCCTCGCGGGCGATGGCGAACGCATCGAGCACGAACAATTTGATGTGGCGCTGGCGGATCGCGGACCGGACGCGCGACGGCAGCCCCCGCCAGAATTCGTCGGGCGGTACGTCGCTCTGGATCACGAACACGCCGCCGTCGGCGAGCCCCGCCAGCGGATCGCTGTGCCGGAAGACGTTGGGGTCCGGCGACAGCACCACGTCGACGTGCTTCAGCTCGCAATTCAGCAGGATCGGCTCGTGCGACAGCACGGCGTAGAACGTCGTCGGCTGCCCCTTCTTCTCCGATCCGTACTTCGGGTTGGCCTTGATCTGCAGGCCGAACAGCTCGAACGCCGTCATCGCGAGATTCTTGCCCATCGTGATCGCACCCCATCCGCCCACGGAATGGATGCGGACCGCGGTCGATCCGCTGGGCAGGAGGTTGGGCACCTCGGCCGGCGCGAGCGACAGCTCCTTCAGATGCGGATAGCTGTCGATGAGCTGCTCCTGCCAGATCTGGAGCTTCGGGATGCGCGTGCCCTCGTGCACGAACTCGACGCCAAGGTAGAATTGCCGGCGTTGCGATCCGCCGGGCAGCATGTTGTCGACGGCGGCCACGAGGTCGCCGGGCTGCAGGTCGCGGCTGCCGAGGCCGAAGCAGCCGGAGTAGAAATCGGGTACCTGGTCCGCACGCAGCGCCGGGATCCCCGCGTGCTGCGCCGCCGGCGTGTGCGCGCGGCCGTTCTCCACGGCTTTCGCCATCGCGGCGCGGATCTCCCGCAGCATCGGCGGGTCCACGGCCAGCGGCTGATCGAGCCGCTCGAGCACCGCGACGCCGCGCTTGCCGGCCAGCAGGCCGGCGACGAGATCCGCCGGGAAGGGCCGGAACATCGTGAGGTTCAGCACGCCGACCTTGAGTCCGCGCGCTTCACGCAGATAGTCGGCCACCGCCATCGCGTTCGGCACCACCGAGCCCTGCCCCGCGATCGCCCACTCGGCGTCGTCGAGGCGATACCCGGTCGCGCGCGCGTAGTGCCGGCCGGTGAGCGCCGCGTATTCCTCGAACGCACGGTCGGCGAGCGGCGCCACGTGGTCGAAGTAGAACGGCCGCTGCGCCGCGACGCCCTGCGCGTAGCTCTCCTGGTTCTGGACCACGCCCAGCATCGCCGGGTAGTCGAGGTCGAACATCTCGGGGATGCGGCGCCGCTTGTCGCCGAACACGAGCCGCTGCGCCGGCGTCGGGGAGTCGATGCGGTCCGAGGGATCGCCCAGGTAGGCCTTCACCAGCGCCGGCTCGGGCATGCGCGCGCTCTCGATCACGTGGCTCGTGAGGAACCCGTCCTGCGCGCAGATGCCGGGGTTGAGCGACAGTTCCGCGATGCGGTGCGCGATCAGATTGAGGTCGGCTGCCTCCTGCACGTCCTTCGCGAACAGCTGGAAGAACCCGGTGTCGTCCACCGCGTGGTAGTCGTCGTGGCCCGCGTGGACGTTGAGCGCCTGCTTGGTCATGGCGCGCGCCGCCACGTTGAGCACGTAGGTGAGGCGCTTGCCCACGGCCGCGTAGAGCGACTCGTGCATGTAGGCGATGCCCTGCCCGCTCGAGAAGTTCGTGGCCCGCAGCCCGGCCATCGACATGCCGGCGGTCACCGCCGCGGCCGCATGTTCGCCTTCGGGCTCGAAGAAGAGCAGCCGCCGCCCATTCACGTTCTCGCGCCCTTCGGCCACCGCCGCGGCCCACCCTTCGCCCATCTGCGTGGACGGGGTGATGGGATACGCGCCCGCTGCCTCGCCCGCAGCCGTCTCCATGGCGACCACGGCACCGCTGCCGTCCAGCGCGCGCGGCGTTCCGGGATACGGCGGCGCCGACGGCGCGCCCGTCGCGGGCTTCTCCTTCGTCCACAGTCTCATGCTGCCTCGCTCCCCACGGTCTCCGACACGCGCGCGAACTGCGCGCCGTTCAACCACACGATGGCGCCGGTCGGGCAGCGCTCGATGGCGCGATGCTCGGCCTGCGCGATCCGCTCGTAATTCACCACGGCCACCCCGCTCGCGACGCTGATCAGCCCGTCGGCAGCGTCCTGCACGCACTTGCCGCACGCCGTGCACGCCACGCGGCACTGCTCCAGCGCGTCGTCTCCGTTGATCAGGTTCCGGCACTGCACCAGCAGATGCGCGTCGAGCGGCAGGATCGTGAACAGCCCCTTCGGGCACGCCTCCACGCAATCACCGCACGCGGTGCACCGCGCGACGTCCACCACGGGCAGCCCCGTGTCGCTCATCCGGATCGCGTCGAACGTGCACGACACGGCGCAGTCGCCGAGGCCGAGACATCCCCACGCACATCCTTTGGCGCCGCCGGCCACGGCCGCGGCCGCCGAGCAGGTCGGCAGTCCGCGGTACTCGGCCTGATTCACGGCCACGTCGGTGCCGCCCGCGCACATGAGGCGCGCCACGCGCCGCGTGGCGGACCCCGCGTCCACGCCAAGGAAGGCCGCGATCTGCTTGTGCACCGACTCGCTGGCTACCGTGCACTCTGACGGCGTGATGCTTCCCGCCACTGCGCCTTCCGCGAACGCGCGGCAGCCCGGGTGTCCGCAGGCGCCGCAGTTGGCGTTCGGCAGCATCTGCGACACGATCTCGACGCGGGGATCTTCCCACACCCAGAGCTGCTTGTTGGCCAGCGCGATGAACACGCCGAATACCAGGCCCACGCCGCCCAGGATCAGGATCGCGTGAAACGTCACCGTCAGCGCGCCCACGTTACGGCTGCCTCTCGAGGCCGGATTCGTTGAGAAGCCACGAGGCGATCCGCTCGACGGCATCCGTGGCGCCGACCGCGGGCGCCCCTGCCCCTGCCGGCGTCGGGACCGCGAACGGCGTGCGCGCCAGATCGGCGAGCAGCTTCAGGTCCTCGCCCATCTGGAAGGCACTGAGCCCGCGCGTGCCCCGCTTGGGCGCCTCCGGAAGCTGCCGCACCGTGAGCCGCTGCCACGGCTCGCGTCCCCCCAGCGGATCGTGCATGAAGACGGCCGCGCCCTCCGGCATGACCGCCGCGATCGCGGGGCCGTCGAAGGCCGCGGCGCGCTCGAGGCCCGAGCCGTCGACGGTCTGCAGTACGAACGCGCCGGGCGTGATGCAGCGGGCCAGCGGCGCCGGCGCGCTCTGGCCCCGCACAATCAGCACCAGCTTCTCGCGGCCGTCGGCGAAATCGGTGAGCGCGCCGGCGTGCACGTCCGCGCCGTCCACCTCGATCACCAGCGGCGGCGCGAAGCGGCGTTCGGTCTTCGTCCACTGGTGGAACGCCACCGGCTCCAGCAGCCGGTCATGCTCGGCCGCCACGTAACGGCCGCCGCGCGCCAGCTCCGTCAGCATCACGGCGCCGAACGCACGCCCCGCCGCGCTCAGCGCCGCATCCACCGCGCTCGACAGCCGGCCACCCGGCGGCACGTCGGCGACGAAGAGGGCGTCGCCGCGCGCCGCCACGCTTCGCAGGACGTCCGCGGCCCGGCACAGCGCCGCCACGGCGCCCGCGTCGACCCGGCGGGCCTTGGGAAAGAGCGCGGCGAACGCCGCGGCATCCACGCGCCCGTCGGCGAACGGGCCGAGCTCGCTGCGGGCGCCGGCGGCGGCCGCGTCGCTCCCGGCGTCGTGCGCGGCGAGGAATGCATCGGCCTGCGCCAGCGCGCCGTCCACGAGCGTGCGGAATTCGGCGATCGGCTGGGCCAGCGCGGCGAGCGCCTGGGTCGTGCGGGGATCAGACGGCATAACGGTCGAGCTCCGCGTCGATGAGGGCCACGCGCTCCGCGGCGGTGCGCGGCGGCACGCGCCGCGTCTCCTCGTAGCGGGGCTTGGAATCGTCCCGGTAGAACACGCCGAGATTCACGCGCTCCGGATCGCCCGCCATGCGCCGTGCCGCGTCCAGATCGTGGGGATCGTGCCCGATCTGGTGCTGGTACAGCTTCGCGAGCTCGGGCACCACCACGCCGTCGTCGTGAACGAGCATGTTGATGTTCCCCGGGTCCTGCACCGCCTTCAGATAGACGGCGCTGGAGTAGACCGGGCAGCGTTGCAGGATGCGCACGAAGCTGAGCCCGCGGTGTTGGCGCGCCGCGCGCAGCGTCGCGTACAGGTGCGCCGGGATCCACTCGGCGGTCTGGGCGACGAACGACGCGTTCGTCACGCCCAGCGCCACCTGCAGCGGGTTCAGCGGGGGCAGCCAGCTGCCCCGCGGCTGCGTGTTGCTCGGGAATCCCTGCGGCGTGGTCGGCGACGTCTGCTGCTTGGTGAGCCCGTAGATCCCGTTGTCGAGCAGCAGGACCGTCAGGTCGACGTTGTAGCGCAGAGCGTGCACCCAGTGGCCGGCGCCGATCGACGTGCAGTCGCCGTCGCCCATGACCACGAACACCGTGAGATCCGGCCGCTGCAGCCGGATGCCCGTCGCCACCGGCAGCGCGCGGCCGTGGATGCCGTGGAAGCCATACGTCTTCAGGTAATGGGGAAAGCGACTCGAGCATCCGATGCCCGACACGAACACCGTGTTCTCGGGCGTCAGTTGCTCGGCAGCCAGCAGGCGCTGCACCGCGGCCAGAATCGAGTGGTCGCCGCAGCCGGGGCACCAGCGCGCGCGGGCGCCCTCGTAATCGGTGATCTCGTACTCGTAGTCCTCGGCCGTCAGCTCGAGCACGGGCAGATGGCAGTGGGTCAGCGTCATGACGGGCGTCCTCCACGCGGCATGTGGCCGCGGATGGCGTCGGCGATCGCGCCCGGGCGCAACGGCTCGCCGGGCACGCGGGTCCAGCAATCGACGTCCACCAGCGTCGCGTTACGCAGCAGGATGCTGAGCTGCCCGCGCCGCCGATTCTGCTCGGTGATGTAGGGCTCGCCGGGATCGTCGCTGTAGTTGATCTCCACCGTCATCACCTTCCGGAAGCCGCGGAAGATCTCCCGGAGGCCGGGTTCGAGCGGCGAGAGGAAGCGCAGATGCAGCGACGAGACCTTGAGGCCGCCGGCGCGCGCGCGGTCCACCGCTTCTTCGATGGCGCCCTTCGTGCTTCCCCAGCCTACCACGAGCAGGTCGCCCGTCGCGTCGCCGTATACGGGGGGCGGCTGCAGCAGGCTCTGGAGCACGGCCAACTTCCGGCTCCGCATCATCGACGAGCGCTGGTGCACGCCCGAACTGTAGGCCACCTTGCTCCCCTCGTCGTGCGACAGCCCGGTCACGGTGTGCATGCCGCCCGCCTGCCCCGGCAGCACGCGCGGCGCGAGACCGGTGTCGGCGTCCCACTGGTACGCCTTCTGCCCGTCGGGAACGGGGCTCAGGTCCACCGGCTCGGCAAACCACCGCTCATCCGGCTTCGGCCGCTTGAACGGCGTCACGCCCGTGGCCAGGTTCGCGTCCGACAGCACCATCACGACGGTGCGGAACGTCTCGGCCAGCCGGCGCGCCGTGATCATCACGTGAAAGCATTCCTCGATCGTGGCCGGAGCGATGATCACGTGCGGCGCGTCGCCCGTCTGTCCGAACAGCGAGGCGAGGAGATCCGACTGTTCGACCTTGGTGGGCAGGCCGGTGCTCGGCCCCCCGCGCTGCACGTCCACCAGCACGAGCGGAATCTCGGTCATCACCGCCAGGCCGAGGAACTCCGTTTTGAGCGCCAGCCCCGGGCCCGACGTGATCGTGAACGCGACCTTGCCCGAGTACGACGCGCCGATCGCCACGCCGGCGGCGGCGATTTCGTCCTCCGCCTGATGCACGATCCCGCCGAACCGCTCGAACACCTCGCTCAGGTAGTGCGACACCGACGTGGCCGGCGTGATCGGATACATCGCGCACAGCTCCATGCCGGCCGAGATCGCCCCGAGTCCCAGTGCCTCGTTCCCGTTCATCACGACGAGCGCGTCGTGCGAGCGCGCCGGCGCCACCTCGATGCGCAGGTCGAGGTTCTGCTCCGCCCACGCGTAGCCGAGTTCCACGAGCGCGATGTTCTTTTCGTACACCTCCTCGCTCTTCTTGCGGAAGGTGTAGGCGATCTGATCGCGCACGCGCGCCATGTCGCGATCGTAGACGTACGCCAGCAGCCCCAGCGCGAACATGTTCTTGCCCTTGCGCGGGTTGTCGACCACGGTCAGGCACTGCTCTTCCATCGGGACCTGAATGATCCGGTAGTTCCGCGACGAGAGCTCCGTCATCGCGCGGTCCCAGGCCGCCCGGATTTCGGGGTCCTCGTCCGTGGCCCACTTGTTCTCGATGAGCAGCACGGCGTCGGACGCCAATGCGTCCAGGCGGTGGCGCGCCAGCAGCACCTGCTCGTTGAAGGCCACCGCCAGCGTGGTCGCGTCGCCCCAGTTGGTGACCGGCGCCGACCCGATGCGAATGCGATAGCCGCTCGCCCCTTCGGGAACCCGCGCCGGCGGCTGGATCTCCGCGGGGATGATCTCGACCGTCCAGACTCCGTTCCCCATCTTCGCCGAAACGGCGCCGAAGATCTGGCCGCACTTCTGCGCGCCCTCGCCGGCGTCGGAGACGATCTCGATGGTATGTTCCGGAACGCGCAACGGCTTGCGCCGGACGGCGTGGGGAGCGCTCGGGGCGGTTTCGGTGAGCATGGGGCCGCGCATGCCTCGACATTCATGGCGGCGCGGCACTTCGAACCCCGGAACGGAGCCTGCAAGACCGCGCAGCCGGTGACTGGTCGACCTGCACCAGGTCGAGAGGCTCGCGCCGTCCGTTCCCGCGGTCACATGGGAATCGAAAGTGCGATCGTTCTCGACGCGCGTAATTCGCCGCCGTGCGTGCCGAAAGTCTGTAGGGTCATCGAGTCAATATTGCCCGGAATTCCCCGACAGATTTTGCCGCGTTCGCGCATGCGAGCGTGACGGCGTGCGTCGCGTGCCCACGAAACGCCGATCGACGGGCGTTCGCGCGGTTACTGCGATCGCCATTTCGCGACGAGCCGCTTCGCGACGGCGATGGGATCGCCCTTCGGAACGGTCGCGAACGACGTCGTATCGCGCGACCACGCCTGCTCCCAGGCGCACGACGACTCCGCGAATGGCTTCCGGTCGAACGCCGCGCCGCGATCGAACGCCGCATTGAGTTGCGTGAAGAACGTCTCCCATCGGGGCAGGAAATACGACGTGAACATCCCCTCCCACTCCTTGTACGCATAGAGATTCAGGTCGTCGTTCTGTCCCTCCGTGCACTTCGTTCCCCAGAGCGTGATGATGTTGCGCGCGTTCCATTCGTAGAGCCGCCGCTCGGCGTCCGTCGTGCCCCACCGCCTGGCGCCGGCCAGCCACCGCCCCAGCAGGAACTCCGGACGGGTGCCCACCAGCTCGTCGAGGTCGCGCAGCAGCGACTCGACGTCGTGCTCCGCCGCCAGCATGCCGGCACGATCCTTCCGCTCATACGCGGCCTCCACGCGGTTCACCAGCGGCAGTCCGCGCTCGCCCAACACCTGCCGCGTGAGGTTGACGACGTCGTAGCGGTACGCGTCGTTGGCGCCGAGCACCGGCGCTGCGCGCAGGAGCGAGTCCAGCGCGCGGGCGAGCGTTCGCGTGTCGTACGGCGGGATCGGCTCCGTGCGATACGCCCGCCCCTGCACGTAGAATTGCGGCCGTTCGGCGAGGAAGTCTCCCGTCTGCGCCGCCGATCGGAACGCCGTGGCGAGGAGCAGCTGCCAGGCGCTCCACGCCGACGCATCGAAGCGGCCGTAGCGCCGTGTGATGTAGGCGCGCGTCCACGCGCTCACGTCGGGCACGCGATCCCGCCACACCTGGTCCATCACGAAGTCCGGAACGATCGGATTCGTGCCGAGTCCTTCCATCGTCATGCCGAGGCCGACGAGGCGTCCATGGTCCGGGCTCCGGATGGCCGTATCGAGATTCGCCGCGATCTGCGGAAGGTCGCCGTTCACGCTCACCTTGCCGCCGAAATTGTAGAGCACGTTCCAGACCCACGGCTTCCCGTAGAACGCATGGCGGGTTTTCCAGGCGGGCACGCGGTCGCCCCACAGATCGAGCACCAGCATGTGGTCGTCGGGCACCGCGCCAAGCAGTGCCTCGGCCTGCGGATCCTGCCAGAACTTCGCGCTGTTCACCAGGAACCACCCCTGGATCACCCAGGTGGCGCTCGTGTCGGCCGCATGCATCGCGCCGTAGATCGCGCTGCCCATTCCGGCGAGAAAGGTCGAGTCGTTGGACGGCGGATCGATCTCGTTGAACGGATCGGCGTCGTAGAGGTGATCGGTGCCGAACAGTTCCGTTTCCCGCTCGATGAATCGGCGGCCCATGCGCTGGAACAGCGAGTCGTGCGAATCGAGGAACCAGGTGCCGGAGAACCCGGCGGACCAGTTTCCGGTCTGATGGACGGCGACGCCGGGAACGACCTGCGTGATGGAGTGCGGCACGTGCCCGGTGAAGGCCTGCAGCACCGGCGTCATCCCGAGCGAGCGTTCGCGCGCCAGGATTTGCCGCTCGAGCGCGATATGTCCGTCGATCCAGCGGTCCGGCAGCGGTCCGCCCAGGCCGTCGATGTTCGCCATCCATCCCCAGGGCAGATACGCCGGTCCCACCAGGAAATCCGCGATCTGCTGCCGGCTGAATCCGAAGTCGCGGAGGACGAGGCGCCAGATCCCCTCCTGGCCGGTGACGGCGAGCGGCGCGTTGATGCCCTTGAGCGCCATCCAGTCGATCATCTTCTGCCAGTCGTCCCACGTCCACCACGCCATCGAATACGAGAACGTGCAATAGTTGAAGAAGTAGCGGACGGTGTATCGCGTCGTGCGGCGCACCGGAGCCGGAACCGGCGGCAGCGGCGAGCGCAGCACGATCGGCTGCAAGGGGAGCGACGCATTCACACCGGCGACGTGCTCGAGATACCAGTTGAGTGCCGACGCGATCGCCACCCCCGACGACCCGCGCACCAGCACCCGGCCGCCGCGGCTCTCCACCTCGAACACATCGCGGCCGGCGCTGTCCGGAATCGCGCCGACGTCGAAGGCGGATGCATTCGCCGGCACCACCCGGGCGATCAACGCTCTGGCGGCAGCGAGATCCACGGGCTTCGTCGTCTGCGCGTGCGCGGACGTCGCCAGCGCGAGGGCTAGCACGGCGGCCGTGAGTCGGCCGCTGCGTCGATCGGTGCGGGTCATCCTGGGTCTCCGGGTTGGGCCGAATGTACGTCGCGGCGCCCGGCTGCCAAAGAGGGCGCCGCCGTGAACGGAACGGCGGCGCCCTCTCTCGGCGCGGTCAGTCGGCAGGAGCCGCGAATGCGCGCGCCTGCCTGGACGATTTCAGCTTGGCGCTATTGCAGCACCGTGGCACGCCAACGAGGGAGCGCCGACGCGACGACCGGGTGGCCGCCGGTGGACAGTGGCGTTTTCCAGGCCACGGCGCGGCGCGTCTTCGGTGCGTTGCCCTGCGCGGCTTCCGCGCGCCCGACGAGCACGAAGATCGCGAGAATCGTGAGGGCGAGGGCCAACGCGGTGCCTTCCATCCCGCCGACCACGGCGATCACCTGCATGGCCGTCAGCGGCACCCGGTAGATCTCTCGCTCGATCCCAAGGCAGAGGAGGGCAACCCCCAGCCAGCCGACCATGCTTGCCACGAGCCACCCTACCAGGACCTTGAGCGGTATACGGGTGACCAGGGAACGGAAGGGAGACATGCAGACCTCGCGTACGGGGGTTCGGATGCGGCCGCACCGGGCCGCTACCGTCAGACGCAGTACAGCGTCGTTCCGCGCCGAGGCATCCTGCGCAAGCCACTACCCCATCCCCTACCAAACGATCCCAACCACCAGGAGCAACACCGACCCTGGGACCTTCGTCACAAGTGCCCGGGGCGGGACTCGAACCCGCACGCCGTTGCCGGTGGGGGATTTTGAGTCCCCGACACCAGGGTGTCAATGACGGTGGATTGTGGCGGTTTGAGAGTGAGGGCGGCGCCGATGACGGCGGATTACGGGGCTTTTCGGGGGGTTCCGTTACCACCTTTTTTACCACCTCCTCACGACCCAACCATAGCGGAGGACGGGGGCACCAAACAAGCCTCAGGCGCTAACCGAGTAAGCGTTCGCCAGGTTCGCCAGCGTCGACGTCCCCGTGATGCTGGTATGCGGGATGAGCAGGTATGCCCACGGCTTGCCGCCATGCTCCGCGGCATGCTGTGTAGCGTGCCGGCACCAGGTAGCCGCGGCGCGAGCCTTCTCCAGCACGATCGGATCGCCCATCTCGCTCTCCCGCTTGGGCTCGCACAGGTACTTCGTGGTCTCGGTCTCCACGATGAAATCGGGCTCGTAGCTGTGGTCCGCCGAGTAGAAGATGTTGAGCTGCCCCTTCCCCGGTTTGAACCACTTGAGGTCTTCCTGTTCGTCCTCAAGCAGCACGGCAAACCGGCGCTCGGTGTCCGAGTCGAACCGCTGTTCGGGATACAGGCAGCGCCGGAAGCCGGTGAACCGGAGCCCGCGGATGTACTGGGGATCGTCCACCGGCTCGCGGAATGGTCTCGCCACGGAGCCGGCCTGGACCGTGCAGCCGAGGGGCCGGAGCTGCGTGAAGCCCTTGCTCACCCGGGCCTCATAGCCGGTCGCCCGCCCCCACCGGTGCGTCTGCATCTGCGCATGGATGTGCGCGGCGAGCGGCTTCCGGTGATGCCGTAGCACGTTGTCCACGGCGTCGTCATCCGGGAGGTACGAGCGCAAATACCCGATCATCTGCCCGGCGAGCTTGTACAGCAAATCAGCGGTATCGTCGTACGAAATGTCGCGGTAGTCGATGAGCGTTGCGACCAGATAATCCTCCGGTCGCTGCTCTACGACCGCGTTCCCATCCGGCGCGAGGCGCTCTCGCTCGTTGTCGACCAGGCCCTGGACGAGAATGGCCTCGGCCACGGGCTGCAGACGCGCGGAGGGCGGCTCGAGGTCGAAGTCGTCGAAGCCCGTGGTCACCTCACCAGTCGGCACGACGATGATTCGCGGAACGTCGATGGTCCCCTCGACGAACAATTCGACCGCCTTGGCCACCACCTCCGCCACGTCCGGTGCCTGGGCAACCCCCTCCAGTTCGTGCTGCGCCGGGGCCATCGACGCCGTTACCGCGTTGACCAGCTCAGCGCGGACATCCGGATTCTGCAGGTCGCGCGACTGCGGGAGGTATTCGAACTGCTTCACGACCTCGAGCGTGGCCCGGGCGATTGCCTGTTCCGCCGGCGTCTCAAAGACAAAGCGCTGCTGCGCCGCGCGGGGGCCGTCCCGCGTTGCGGTCGGGGCGCCAAGGTTGCCACCGGCACCGGCCACCGGGGTGCCGTTGCTCAACTGCATCTCGATGTACGACGGGATCGCCACGGAGGTTTGCTCGTGATCGGGAATGTCCCGGCCCACGATCACCGTTTCCATGCGGATGGGCGAGTCGGGGCGGTTTGCCTCGTCGACGATCTCCTGAAACTTGTCATGGGCCACGATGGTGAGGCGGTCGACGGCCTTCACACCGGTGCGCCGCCCGTAGGGAAGCCTGAGCCCTCGCCCGATCGACTGCTCGACCAGCGTACGCGCATTCGCGGCGCGGAGCGGGACGATCGTGTAGAGGTTCGTAACGTCCCACCCTTCCTTGAGCATGTTCACGTGGATGACGATCTCGGTGGGCTCCTCGGGGCTCTCGACCTGGAGCAGGCGTTCGACCGTCTCGTCCTTCTCCTCACCACGGATGTTGGAGTGGACCGTGATGACGCGCTCCTTGTAGCGCCCCTCGAAGAAGTCGTCGGCCTCGATCTGCGCCTTCAGCTCACCGGCATGCGTGGTGTCACGCGCGATGATGAGCATGAACGGCTTTACCCGCGTCACGTCATTCTCGCGGGCGAATGTCTCCAACTCCACCTTGGTGCTTTCGTGCACGCGGATGCCGTCTTCGAGCTTCAGGCGCTCCAGGGACTCATCGGTATAGTTGGCCGCGTTGAAGTTTTCCCGCGTGGCGACAGCTGGCTGTTTGACGAAGCCGTCTCGGAGGGCGGCCGACAGCGGATAGTCGAAGATGATGTTGTTGAACCGGACGGGGCCCCGGGCCGTTTCAACCTGCGGCGTCGCGGTCAGTTCCAGGCCCAGCACCGGCTTCAGCT
>DASVWS010000107.1:0-5584 GCA_036393095.1 Gemmatimonadaceae bacterium
CGCCAACCGCCAGCCATAGGTACGCCCGCTCTGACGCCGCACGATCTTCTTCCTGCCCATGTTGAATCCCGATAAGCTCACGGCTGCCCTGTCCGACCGCTACCGCATCGAGCGCGAGCTTGGCGCGGGCGGCATGGCCACCGTCTATCTCGCCCACGACGTCAAGCACGATCGCAAGGTCGCGATCAAGGTGCTGAAGCCAGAACTCGCGGCCGTGCTCGGCGCGGAGCGGTTCGTGCAGGAGATCAAGACCACCGCGGCGCTGAGTCATCCGCACATCCTGCCGCTGTTCGATTCGGGCACCGCCGACGCGCAGCTCTACTACGTCATGCCCTACATCGAGGGCGAGACGCTGCGCGAGAAGCTCAACCGCGAGACGCAGCTCGGCGTGGACGAGGCCGTGCGCATTACCACGGAAATCGCCGACGCGCTCGATTACGCGCACCGGCACGGGGTGATCCACCGCGACATCAAGCCCGAGAACATCCTGCTGCACGACGGGCGGCCGATGGTCATGGACTTCGGGATCGCGCTCGCCGTCTCGGCCGCGGCGGGCGGCCGCATGACCGAAACGGGACTCTCCCTCGGCACGCCGCACTACATGAGCCCCGAGCAGGCCACGGCCGACAAGGAGATCACCGCGCGGAGCGACATCTACTCGCTGGCGGTGGTGACGTACGAGATGCTGGCCGGCGAGCCGCCGCACATCGGGAACTCGGCCCAGCAGATCATCATGAAGATCGTGACCGAGGACGCGGCGCCGGTTACGAGATTGCGCAAATCGGTGCCGCCGAACGTCGCGGCGGCGCTGGTGCGGGCGCTGGAGCGGCTGCCGGCCGACCGGTTCGACTCGGCCAGGAATTTCGCCGAGGCGCTGCACAATCCGGCGTTTGCGACCACGGCGATGGCGGCAGGAGGTGCGGCGGTCGTCGAACGGCGCGACGTTCGGCTGTGGCAGTATGTCGCCGTCGCATCGATGGCCGTGGCGGTGGCCGCTCTCGCGTACGGGCTGCGGCACCGCGAGGTCCCCGCACGCGTCGTACGCTTTTCGCTGCCCGGCGCGTCCACGGTCGTTGGGTCGACCACGCAACCCGCGGTGTCGCCCGACGGGCGCGCGGTGGCCTATTCCGACGCCAGCGGCCCGAACCCAGGCATTCGTCTGCGCTGGCTGGATCGCGACACGTCCGACTTGCTGCCGGGCACGGAGACGGCAAGCGACGTGACCTTCTCCCCCGACGCCAAGAGCATTGCGTACACCACGAATTCCAAGGAACTGCACACCATCGGCGTCGACGGACGTGCGCCTGCGCTCCTGACGCGGGAGGCAACTGGGGTGTGCGGCATCGCGTGGGCCCGCGATGGCAACATCTACTTCTGCCACGGCGATGCCGGGACCGCGATCTCGCGCATCCCGGCCGCGGGCGGGCCGGTCTCGGACGTCGCGACGGTTCCCGACTCCACGGTCTCGCCCACCGGGAGCGGGGGGCTGCAGACCCCACTCGTGCTCGACGACGGCCGAACGCTGCTGGCGTCGATCCGCGGCACCGGCTCCATCCAGGACGGCTGGATCGTGATGTTCGACATGCGCACGCATGCCCGGACCAACCTCGTCGCTGGCCTGGCGCCGCTCGCCGTGCGTGACGGGTGGCTGCTCTATGCGACCGCGGATGGAACCATCCAGGCACAACGCTTCGACGGCCATCGGGTGAGTGGGACGTCCGTGCCCGTCCTCACGGGCGTGTACACCGCAGACGGAGACATGGCCGCTGCGGTGGGGCGCGACGGCACGCTCTTCTACCAACCCGTGACGAGCGCGCTCGCGCGACTCACCTGGGTGTCGCGTGCAGGGGGCGAGATCGTCGTGGACTCGACGCTCGCCCGACCCTTCACCGGCATGGCGCTTTCGCCTGGCGGGGATCAGATCGCGGCCACCGTGGCCGATGCGTCGGGAACGCTCTCCACGATCTGGCTGTACGATATCAAGCGCCGCACGTTCTCGCGCCTCTCTCCGAACAGTGACTATTCGTTCCGGCCGGCGTGGATGCCCGATGGACGCCACCTGCTCTTCTCCAGCGACCACGGAAGCAAGACTGCGTTGCGGCGCCTGTTCGTGGTGCCAACCGACGGGAGCGACACGCTTCACCTGCTGCTCGCGCGCGCGCGCCATGTGCAGGAGGTCAGCTGGCCCGCCGGCGGGCGCGATTATGCGTTCCGCGAAGGGTTCGACGATGGCGGCACGCGGCGCGACATCTTTGCCGTGGTCAAGGGTGACACCGTGGCCCATCCGCTGCTCACCACGCGGGCCGACGAGCGGAATCCGGCGGTCTCCCCTGACGGGCGCTGGCTCGCGTACACCTCTGACGCATCCGGCAGCAACGAAGTGTATCTCACGCCGTTTCCCGACGGTGGCTCGCGGATCCAGGTGTCCAACGCCGGCGGCACGAGCCCCGTGTGGGCACGCGACGGGCGGCAGCTCTACTACCTGAACGGCCAGTCCGCGCTCGTCTCCACCATGATCGACGAGAGCAGGTCCGACCCGGCGGGCGCGACGCAGCGGCTGTTCGACGCCAGCAGCTACTACCGCGATTCACAAGCCGACGCTTTCGACGTCTCGCCCGACGGGCAGCGCTTCCTGTTCATCAAGCCGCCGGCTCGCGCGAGCGTGGACGTCGTGCTCGGCTGGTGGGATGAGACGGCAGCGAAACTGGCCAGAGTCACGCGATAGATGACCGACGCATCCATCGCTCGCCTTTCCGCCGCCCTCGCCGACCGCTATCGCATCGAGCGCGAGCTCGGGCAGGGCGGGATGGCTACGGTCTACCTCGCCCACGACCTCAAGCACGACCGCAAGGTCGCGCTCAAGGTGCTGCGCCCCGAGCTGGCGGCCGTGATCGGCGCCGAGCGGTTCCTGAGCGAGATCAAGACCACGGCGAACCTGCAGCACCCGCACATCCTTCCCCTCTTCGATTCCGGGGAGGCCGGCGGGCTCCTGTTCTACGTGATGCCGTTCGTGCAAGGGGAGACGGCGCGCGACCGCCTGACGCGAGAGAAGCAGCTTCCCGTCCCTGACGCACTGCGCATCGCGACCGAAGTGGCGAGCGCGCTCGACTACGCCCACCGCCGCGGCGTGATTCACCGCGACATCAAGCCCGAGAACATCCTGCTGCACGACGGCAGCGCGCTCGTGGCCGACTTCGGAATCGCGCTGGCCGTGTCCAGCGCCGGCGGCACGCGCATGACCGAGACCGGCATGTCGCTCGGCACGCCGCACTATATGAGTCCCGAGCAGGCGATGGGCGAGCGCGAGATCACGGCGCGCTCGGACGTGTACGCGCTTGCGTGTGTGCTGTACGAAATGCTCACCGGCGATCCCCCGTTTACCGGCAGCACGGCGCAGGCCATCGTGGCGCGCGTGCTCACCGAGGCACCGCGCGGCATGACGGCGCAGCGGCACACGATCCCGCCGCACGTCGAAGCGGCGGTCATGCGGGCCCTCGAGAAGCTCCCCGCCGACCGCTTCTCGACCGCGGCGGAGTTCGCGGAGGTGTTGGCTCGGCCGGAACTGGTGCCGGGTGCGATGCCAGCCCCGCGCTCGTGGAGCGCCGCGGCGCGGGCGCCCCGCGGCGTGCTCGTGGGCCTCGGCGCCGCTGTCGTGATGGCCGCCGCGGCGGCGGCATGGGGCTGGGTCTCGTATCGGCGGGTTGCCGACCAGCCGGCGTCGTGGCAGTACGTATCGCTGGGCGACAGCGCGGCGTTGAGCCCGGCCATCAACGCGGTGGGCTTCGCCCTGTCGCCCGACGGGAACACGCTCGTGTTCCGCAACGAACGCGCCAACGGCGAGCTCTGGATCAAGCGTCGGGCGGAGCTCGCGGCGACGCCGATCCCGGGCACGGCGCAGTCGTGGGACCCGACGTTTTCGCCCGACGGTCGCACCGTCGCGTTCGTGCAGGACAACAAGCTCAAACGGGTGGACCTGTCGGGCGGGGCGCCCGTGACGCTGGCCGATACGGCGGCGGGCGGCTATGGCGGCGTGGCGTGGCTCGACGACGGAACGCTGGTGTACGTGATGCCCGGGCAGACCGTGTTCCGTCGCGTGTCGGCGTCGGGCGGGCCGAGCACCGCCGTGTGGCGCGACACGTCGAACATGGGCGGCGGCTCGGGGATTCCGCAGCCCCTGCCCGGTGCCCGCGGCATCCTGTTCCAGTATTGTGGGTCCGGGTGCGTGACGGTGAGCATCCACGTGCTCGACCTCAAGACTGGAGAGGCGCGCCCGCTGCTCGACAACGTCGAAGGCGCCTGGTACCTGCCCCAGGGTTACCTGCTGTACGTGCGACAAGACGGCGCCGGACTCGTGGCGCCGTTCGATCTAAGAACGCTCACGATCACCGGAGCGGCGGTGCCGGTGCTGGACCATGTGTTCGTCCAGACCGCCAACGGGGTGACCCCGCTGGCGTGGTCGCGCAGCGGCACCCTGGTCTATGTGCCGGGCACCGGCTCGGCAACCAAGGTCCAGATCATGCGCGTGACGCGCGAGGGGGTGGCGACCCCCGTGGACAGCGCGTGGGCGGGCGAGCTCAATTCGCTCGCGCTGTCGCCGGATGGCCGTCGCCTGGCGGTGGGCGACGGCGGCGGCGCCGGGAACTTCAACATCTGGCTCAAGCAGATGGACCGCGGCCCGTACTCGCGGCTCAGCTTCGGCGACCGCGACCGGCGCCCCGCCTGGTCGCCCGACGGGCGAACGGTGGCCTTCGTGCGCGACACCGGGGCCAATGGCGGCGTCTATGGACGCCCCGCCGACGGTACGGGGAGTGACCGCGTGCTCGCGCAGATCGAC
Organism: Gemmatimonadaceae bacterium; assembly: GCA_036393095.1. Taxonomy (GTDB): domain Bacteria; phylum Gemmatimonadota; class Gemmatimonadetes; order Gemmatimonadales; family Gemmatimonadaceae; genus JAGWRI01. Next base: position 4,835 of record DASVWS010000107.1, read on the forward strand.
CGGCGCGTGCAGGAGGTCACCTGGAGCCCCGATGGCAAGTGGCTGGTGCTGCGCACCGACAACACGGCACGGGGGGCCGGCGATCTCGTGGGCGTGCGCACGAATGGCGATCGCACGCCGGTTCCGCTCGTCGCGACGCGGTTCTCCGAACTGACGCCCGCGGTATCGCCCGATGGCAAGTGGCTCGCCTATTCGTCCGACGACAACGGGAGGCCCGAGGTGTACGTGCGTCCCTTCCCGAACACCAACGGTGGCCGCTGGCAGGTATCGCTGGACGGCGGCATCGACCCGGCGTGGAGCCGCGACGGCCGCTCGCTGTTCTTCATCGACAACAACAAGGCACTGGTCGAGGCACGCCTTGGCGCCGGTCCGTCGTTCAGCGTGGCGGGCCGCCAGCCGCTGTTCCAAACGTCGCGCTTCTCGGTGAATGCCTACCATCAGGATTACGTGGTCGAGCCGGGCGGCAAGTCGTTCCAGTACCTGGAGAGCCAGCAGCTCACGGGGCAGCGTGACGCGGCCGAAGTGGTGTGGGTGGATCACTGGTTCACCGACCTCGACAAGAAGCTCAAGCGATGAGGCGTGAATGACCGACGCAGCCGATCGCCTGAGCGCCGCCCTCGCCGACCGTTACCGCATCGAGCGTGAGCTGGGGGCGGGGGGCATGGCGACGGTCTATCTCGCGCAGGACCTCAAGCACGACCGCCAAGTCGCGATCAAAGTGCTCAAGCCGGAACTCGCGGCCGTCATCGG
>DASVWS010000108.1:0-2087 GCA_036393095.1 Gemmatimonadaceae bacterium
CGCGATCGACGGCGCGACGCTGAGCGTCGGCGGCCACGGGTACTCTATCGTGGGCGTGGTGCCGCCGGGTCATGCGGGCCCACTGTCGGCTCCCGTCGTGATCCCCTATGCGTCACCGGGGGCGGTGGAGCGGCTGCGGCAGGGTGACATCGTCGTGGAGCTCCGAGCGAACGTGGACACCGCGGCCGCGCACGCGCAGGTCGCCACACTCGCCGCACGCTACCAGGCGCAGTATGTCTCGCCGCTCACGATCACGACGCCGTACGGCATCCTGCTGATTCCGCTGGCGCCGCAAGCAATGGACCTGCGGCAAGACATCCAGGGAATTCTGATGCTGGCGCTTGCCTTGGGGATGCTGCTCATCGGCTGCACGAACGTGACGGCGCTCGCGTTGGCGCGCGGCTTGACCCGGCGGCGCGAGTACGCGCTGCGCATTGCGCTCGGCGCCACGCGCGCCGGGATCGCGGCCGACGTGCTGGCCGAGGTCCTGGTGATCGGCGTTGGTGGGGCGGTCCTGGGGCTACTGATCGCGAATGCGGTGATTGGCGTGCTCACCCACCTGGTGCCGGAAGACCTGGCAACCTGGGGAGACTACGTGTTCGGATTCTCGCCCTGGGTCTTCACTGGGGTGGGCTTGGCGCTGCTGGGCGGCATGGGCGTCGCGGGCGGCGTCCCGGCCTGGCGAGCCAGCCGGGTGGACCCGGCGGATCCGCTCAAGGACAACGCCGGCACGACCACCGGCCGCAGCCGGAACGAGTTCCGCCTGCTCGTGATAACGGAGCTGGCGGTCGCGATGGTGCTGCTCATGCTCACGAGTCTGATGGCGCTCTCCACGCGGAACCTGGCGGATTACCGGTACGGCTTCGGCGCGAAGTCCCTCATGCGCATATATGTAGCGCAAGCAGACGCGGCAGCGGACACGTCCTACGTGTTGCGCCTGGCGCTGTTGACGCGGGCAGTGCGGGCGGTCCGCGAGGTGCCGGGCGTGGTCGCGGTGACGACGATGGGCTACGGCATTCCCGATGCCGGCGAGGTGCTCACGGATCTTCGACCGACAGCGCCGTCGCTGCGCGTGAGGTACTACGAGACGGCGGGGGCCCGGTTCTTCGAGACCATGGGCATTCGGTTGGCAGCAGGACGCGACTTGTCCGACGCCGACATCCTCGGAGAAGGTGCGGTCGTGCTTTCGCGAACGGCCGCCAACGCGCTCTTCCCGCACGAGAACGCCATCGGCCACATGGTCAAGCTCGGCTGGGCGCGGGCGTCGCGGCCGTGGCTCCGCGTGGTGGGCATCGCCCCGGACGTGGCGATGAACGCGACCGACTCGTTCGATCCCACGGATAATCCGATGATCTACGTGGCGTCGGCTCAGACGGTGGGGATGACGAATATCGTGGCCCGCATGGCGCCCCATGCCGGCGCCATGCTTCAGACTGCCATCGAACGAGCATTGAGCGGCGTGCTCCCTCGAACGACCGTGGTATCGGCTTTGCCGTGGACGCTCGCCCAGAACCAGGAGATTCGCGCCAACCGGATCTTTGAGAAGTTCCTCTCGGCGCTCACCTTCGCGGCGCTGATACTCGGGGTGACCGGGCTGTTCAGCGTGCTGTCGTACAGCGTGGGGCAGCGCATGCGCGAGTTCGGCGTGCGGCAGGCGCTCGGGGCAACACGACGCAACATTGTGCGCGTCGTCCTCATCAGCGCGTTCGAGATGGCGCTGGGCGGGACCGCCGTCGGGGCACTATTGAGCTTCTGGGCGAGTGCCGGCATCTCGTGGCGACTCTTCGGCGTGAAGAACACGGATCCCGTGTCGCTCCTGATCGCCGAAGCGACGCTGATGGCGGTGGCGATGGCGGCCGCGCTCGTGCCGGCATTGCGCGCGATGCGCAGCGATCCGGTGGAGATCTTGCGGTCCAGCTAGGGGCGATGTCCGATGCAGCCGCGCATCAATTGGTGAGAGCCGGGCAAGGCTCTCTCCCTGGCAGGCGACGCCCGTCTTACAAGCGCCCATCGGTCTTGATGCCCCGGCCCACGCTGATCCGTACACCGGTGACCGCTCCTACGGGCACACCTCCTGGGAGATGTGC
>DASVWS010000109.1:0-4210 GCA_036393095.1 Gemmatimonadaceae bacterium
CGACGAACCGCAGCGTGAGGCCGGCGAAGGGGCCGATGTAGCCATCGAAGCCCACCCCGTTGGCCGTCGAGCCGTAGGTGCCGTATCCGCCCGGGATCGGCACACCGGTAAGATCGCTCTCCTGATAGAAGATGCCGTCGAAGGTCCGGTGCCAGGCATTGAGATCGACATAGACGTACTTGGCCTGGAACTTGTAGCCGACCTCGTAGTTGTGCGCCGTCTCGATGGGGTGGAACGCGGGCGGCTTGTTGTGGGCGGTGTTCGAGATGTCGTCGAAGTTGAGGAAGTGCACGCCGTTATTGACCCGCACGTAGGCGCTCATGTTGTGCGAGAACGTGTAGTTCAATCCGGCGGTGTACTCGGGCATCGTACGCGCATAGTGCTCGAAGTCGAAGCTGCCGTTGCAGATCGGAACCTTGTTGTCGTACAGATCGAACGGCGTTCCGAGCTGCTGCGGACTGGTCTGACAGGTACGCTGGTGCAGATCGATGTGCTCGACGCGCGCGCCGAAGTCGAGCAGCCAGGAGCCGAAGCGCCAGCTGTCGCTGAAATAGGGCGCGATGTTGCGGCCGTCGCCATGCCGTCCCGGCGTGGTGTAGGTGCCGTTGTCGTTGAGAATACCCTGCGAGCTGCTGAGATTGTACGTCTGGTTGTTCTGCACGAAGCTCAGGTTGATGGGCGTGGCGTTAGACGTGGCGGTCATCAGCGCGTTGTTCGCCGCCCAGTTGTCGTTGTCGGTGTAGAACGCGACGTATACGCCGCCGGTCAGGGTATTGCCATCGAAGAGATCGTGGCTCACCCGAAACTCATCGGTGAGGCTCTGAAGGGACTTCTGGATGTAGTGATAGCTCAGCTGGATGACGTTCGCGGACGGCGACACGGGCAGGCCGGAGCCGGCGTAGGTCGCGCTGATCGGAAGCGCGCTGGTCGGCGTGGTGCCGGTCTTGCCGTTGGGGTCGTACGTCACGCCGTTGACCGCGAAATCAGGCAGATTGTTGGTATCGATCGCGCTGGTGCCGTTGCACCAGCCGGCCGGCTCCGTCACGTTGCAGCCATAAAGGTACATGCTCAGCGGGCGGGGATTCGGCCCCGAGAACCAGCCGTTGGTATCCAGGCCGCCGCCGTCGATGAGAAAGCCGTTGTGCAGCGTCCAGCCGCCGATCTTCTGGTCGTAATTGACGCCGAAGTAGTAGAGCTGGCTGCCGCGGCCGTTGGCGAGATTCGCGTTCATGAATCCGCCATTGGGATTGGCGAGAGTCATGTTTTCGGTGGCGTAGCCGTTGAAGGTGCCGGTGAGCGGATCGAGCCCCGGATAGCCCGAATACGATCCATCGGCGTTCTGGATGATCGGAATGGGCGTGATGTACTCGTCCTTCTCGTTGAGCGCGCGGGCCCAGGCGGTCACCGTGCCGCCGCTGATGTCGTGCGTCAGGGTGGCGGTGAACTGGCCGCCGTCGATGGCGGGAAACTGGGAGTCGCGAACGCCGTGCGACTTCGTGTAGTAGCCGCCCACGCTGCCATACCAGCCGTCGGCGATCTGGAAGCCGTCGTAAGCGTCTCCGCGCCACATCCCCTCGCTGCCGTACGTGGCCTCCACCACGCCGCCCGGGGAGTTCTTGCCGGTCTTGAGGATGTAGTTGGCGGTGCCGCCGAACTGGCCGGGGCCGAAGACCACGGACGGGCCGCCCTGCACCACCTCCACCCGGTCGATGGTCTCGTCCAGGCGGAACAGCGAGCTGGAATCCATGTAGGCGAGGTTGGGCGAGCCGTAGAGCGGCATGCCCTGGATCATGTTCGTGAAGAACGGCGAGTCGCCGCCACTCGGGTAGCCGGCGACCTCGATGTTGGCGCCGGTCTGGCCGCCCGAGGCCTCCGGCCAGATGCCGGGAGCGATCTTGAGCAGGTCCGCGGCGCTGAGCGGATTCGATTCCTTGATAAGCTCGTTGTCGACCGAGACGATGTTGTAGCTCGCATCGAGCTTGCGAACCTGGGTGGCGGTGGCGGTCACCACGATTTCCTGCAGGTTCTGCGAGGTCTGCGCCGACCCGCCGGCCGGCGCGGTCTGCGCGTGGGCCGGTATGGTGGCGAAGGCGGTCGCACCGAGAATGCCGGCAACGGCGGCTGCGACGTTGCCCGCCCGCATACTCCTGGAGCGGGAGGTGGAAATCAGATCAGCGGCGAGAAGGCCCGCTGGCGGCCGGGCAAATCGTACGTTGTTGCCGGATGCTCTGTTGGTTTTCATCGGCTTGGCTCCCCCTATGGGTTTGCGGCAAAAATTGTGTTCGACTACGATGGCATGGAAGCAACGGCCTGCCAGACACCACCCGCGGTGTGGCTCTTCAGCATGGCGTCGATGAGGCAGTCGCTGCGATATCCGTCGGCGAACGTCGCCAGCGCAGGCGGTTTCGCTTGCGGTGTGGCGCCTTCCCGAATCCAACGGTACGCGTCCGCCATTACGTTGCGAAAGGCATCGGCCCAGCCCTCCTGGTGGCCCGCAGGCAGGTGCGCGTAAGGGCGTGCGTCGGCGCCGAGCGAGGCGGGATCCTTCTGCACGATGGTATTGGGCTGCGCGTAACGTCCGATCCATAGCTCGTTCTGCGCTTCCTGCCGCCAGCTCAGCGACGCGCGTCGTCCATTGACCTCCAGGCGCAAGTCATTCTTGTGCCCGGGAAGGACCTGCCCGACCGATACGCATCCCCGCACGCCTCGCTCGAACCGCAGCAACACGCTCGCCAGGTCCTCGCACGCCACGCGCAAGGGCTGCTCCGCAGCGCTCCCGGGTCCGGCAAAGGCATGCGCTGAGTCCGCGGACCCATAGCGCATCGGCACGACCGTCGAGAGCTCGGCGAGCACGGCCGTGATCCGCAGGCCCGTCACGTGCTCGGCGAGATCGCACCAGTGCGAGCCGATATCGTGCAGAGCGGAGCTGGCGCCGCCCCGGCGCGGGTCGAGCCGCCAGGACCATACATGCTCGTCGGTGAGCCAGTCCTGCAGGTAATGGCCGTGCACGAAGGAAAGCTCGCCCAGCTCGCCGGCGCCGGCAAGGGTGCGCGCCTGTTGCACGAGCGGGTTGGCGCGGTAATTGAAAGTCACGACGTTCGCGAGGTGCGTGCCGCGTGCCGCTTCGTAGAGGACACGGCTCTGGTCCGCGTCGCTCGCGAGCGGCTTCTCGGAGATCACGTGCTTGCCCGCGCGCAGCGCCGCCAGGGAGATTTCGAGATGCAGATGATTGGGCGTCGTGTTGTGGACCACATCGATCGAGGGATCGCTCAGCAGCTCCCGGTAATCGCCGTACGCGCGATCGACCCGCAGCTCCTGGGCGCGCCGAAGCGCCGACTCCAGACCCGACCCGGCGATGGCCACGACCTCGACGTCCCCGAGGCGCCGCACAGCGTCGATGTGGTGCGCTGCGACGAATCCCGGACCGACGAGCCCCATGCCGAGCTTTTTCACGTGACCTCGTATCGCCGTAATCGATTACATCATCGAGGCGAGCTTGGGACGTCCCCCGCCTGAAGCCAGGGCCCCTCACTGCCGCTACCTCATATTTCCCGGACATCTCCGCGCAGGCACGATGTCCCCAACACATCCGCGCTTCGTGATACACTGTAATCGATTACAGCAGTAGCCGCAAGCAACGGTGAGTTCGCCCTATATGCGGTCAGCTCCAAAGGCCCGCTCCGATCGACCGGCCCGGCGCGCAACCCGCGCGCCCGCGGGACGCCCCGCGGCCCGCCCAGCGCCCTCCATGGACCGCCCGACCCCGGCCGCGAAGGACACTTCTCACGTCGCAAGCAATTCCGAGACGCACACACCCACGGTGCGAGAGATCGCGGCGGCGGCAGGAGTATCGGTCGCGACGGTTTCACGGACGTTGCAGCGTCCCGAGATGGTGAGTGAGCAGACCCGCGCGCGCATCCATGAAGTCAGCCGCCGGCTCGGCTACACGCCGAACGCGCTGGCGCGAAATCTGCGCACCGCACGTACCCAGCTGGTCATCGCGCTGGTACCGGATATCTCCAACCCCTTCTTCTCGGAAGTCATACGCGGTATCGAGCAAGTTGCGCACGAGAACGGCTACTCCATCCTGCTGGGCGACACGCAGGGGAATCCCGCTCGCGAACAGGCATACGCCAACATGATCGCTGCGCGACAGGCGGACGGAATCGTGACACTCACGCCACGCGTGCCGCGGATCGCGCTACGCGGA
>DASVWS010000110.1:0-3155 GCA_036393095.1 Gemmatimonadaceae bacterium
TGGCGCGCTACGCCCGATCACACGGCGTGGAGCTGGGCGATGCCCTGATCGCGGCCGCCGCAACCACGTCCGGCGTGCGCCTCTGGACGCGCAATCGCAAGCATTATCCGATGCCGGACGTACAGTTCTACGAGCCGTAGCTGCCGGCGCGTGCCACGACGGCCTCGCGCAAGAACGCGCGATCCGTTCAACTCGATCGCAGAATCTCCACGGGGTTGGCCCGCATCGCCCGCACGGCCGGCACAAGCGCTGCAGCCAGGGCGACCGCCATCAAGGTCCCCTCGGCGATGACGAGCGACACCGGGTCGGTGTTCTTCACGCCGAACAGCCCCCACGACATCCCCGCGCTCGCCCAGAAGCTGAGCAGCGCCCCGATGGCTGTGCCGCCCAGCGCCATCTCGAACGCGGCCGTGAGCACACCCCGCACGATGTCGAGTGGGGTGGCGCCGAGCGCCTGGCGCACGGCGAACTCGCGCATCCGGCGTCCCACGCTGTACGATGTCACGCTGAACAGCCCGAGCGACGCGAGCATCAGCGCCGAAAAGCTCAACAGAGAGAGCAGGTGCTCAAAGAACTGGTTCTGCCGAACCGCGCTGCTACGGTACGAGGACCACGGCACGGCACTGATGACCCCATCGGGCGGCAGGGCGTCCTGAAGGTCACGCTCAATGTCACGCACGAGACCGGCGTTCGGATGCGGCGCGCGCGCCAACAGTTCGAGCCCCTCCACGGTCGACCGCCCGCTGGCCGGAAACATCGACGGCGGTGGATCGGCGTAGATCGTGATCATGTCGGTCGGATCGTCGGTAATGCCGAGGTCCACATCCTTGGCGATGCCGACGATCGGGATCCACGGAAGCCTGGACCGCACGCTTCCCAGCTTGATCATCCGACCCACGGCGCCCCCGTGAGGGAAGAGCAGCCGCGCCGCACTCTGTGACAGCACTACCGCACCGTCGTGCGCCGCGTCAGCTTCGGTCACGTCGCGCCCCTGCACGAGCGGGATGCCGGCGGTGGCGAAGTATTCGGGCCCGGCGACGTAGTACTGCAATCGTCGCGGCAGCGCCGCGTCGCCCGACTCGTCGGTGGCGAGTTTGTCGTTCTCCAGGACGCCGAATCCGGTGAGCGACGCGGCGGCCACTCCCGCCACGCCTCGCAGTCGGTGGACGAGGCCGTTCTCGAACTGCAGCGACGCGGCCGGTGTACTGTCCGGCCCTCCGGACGGCAGAATCGGACGCACCGAGAGCAGCACCGAATCGTCGAACCCGTAGTCGAAGTGGAGGATGTTCCGCGTCGACAGCGCCACGAGGCTGGTGAGCATCAGCAGGACCATGGCGATCGCCAGCTCGGCGATCACAAGCAGCCGAAATTCATTTCGCGAACGCCCAGTGGTCGTTCCGGCCTCGTCCTTGAGGGGGTCGGCTGGACTCACCCGACTCGCCCGCCAGGCGGGAACTCCCGCGGCGACGAGCAATCCTAGGGTGAGCGCGAGGAGCGATCGCGAGTAGACCCACCCGCTCACCGACGGCAGGAACATCCCCCACAACGTGAAATCCGCCGGCACCATGTGCGTGAGCACGCCGATCATTGCGGCACCGACACCAACGCCAACCGCACCGCCGATGAGCGCGATGATCGCCGACTCGGCAATGAGATCGGTCGCGATCGTACGCCGGGATGCGCCGAGGGCCATACGCAGGGCGAAGTCACGCCGTCGCGAGAGGCCGCGAGCGAGGCCGAGCGCGGCCACGTTGGTGCACCCAATGAGCAGCACGCCAAAGGCAAGCACCGTCAGCAGCAACTCGAACAGGTGCTGGCCCAGTTTCACCGGTTCCGGAATCCACGACACCAGATCGATGTGATACGGAGGCGACGCCGAATTCGGCGACACGTAGCGCGACGTGAGACCGGCGGCCACAGCGGCCAACTGTGCGCGAACCGCCGCCGAGTCGACGCCCGCCCTGAGCTTCACGTACACGCTGCCGCTGCGCCGGTAGGGCGTCTGCCCGGCTTCGTCGCTGGGGACGATGACGTCGCCGTTGAGTCCGCCGTTCTCGCCTGTGGGCAGAACGCCGACCACCGAATACACGTGCCCGCTCACGGTAACCGATGCGTCGCCGATGTCCGGACGTCCCGCGAACACTCTCGTCCACAGCCGTTCGGAGACCACGACCGCCTGGCCGGCCGCGACCTCACTGGGAATCGGATACCGCCCCTTGGCAAGCCGCACCCCTTCCATGCGGAAGAGGTTGGGCGTCACGTACCGCACGAAAAATTCCGTCGGGACGCCGTTGCTCTTGATGAACGCGCGGTCGCCGTGCGCCAGTGCGACGTCCTCAACCGCCGGCACCACCCGCAGCACCCGAGCCATCTCGTCGTTCGAAGGCGGCTGGTGCTGATTGCCGTACCGGAGATCGACGGTGAACAGTCGCGCCGGGTCCGCAAACCGGAGCTGCCGGTGAAGCACGCCGTCGACCAGTGCGAATGTCGCCGTCGTAAGCCCCAACGCAACACCGAGCGAGAGCACGGACACAGTCACGTACGTCGGCGATCGCTGCAGCGAGCGGATGGTCCGCCTGAGGCTCTCGAGTTCGATCATGGGCGTCTGTAAATGGGGAACGGGCAGCCACAGGCCGATCGGGCCACGATGCCGACACCGTATCTCCGGCTACGGGTAGCGTCAAGCGACCCTCGCCAGCGCCGGGACGCAGCGTATCTTCTCGGCAGCCCGTCCGCTCCACCCGCTTCTAATCCCTGCCATGCGCCGCCTCCTCGCCATCGCTGCTTCGTGCCTCGCGCTCGCCGCTCCTGTCCGAGCCCTCGCCCAAACCCAGACCCACGACCTCGTCATCCTCGGCGGTTGGCTCTTCACTTCCACCGACACGGTCCGCGTCCATAACCCGGGCATCCTCATCCGCGCCGGCAAGTTCCAGCGCGTCGGCGGCGACCTCTCCGAGGTGAAGCCGGGCGCCGACACGATCCGCCTCACCGACGACGAGACGATCACCCCCGGCCTCATCGACCTGCATGCGCACTACCACATGCAGCTCTTCGGCAACGGACGCGTGGACGAAACGCGCGCCTATCCGTCGCTCTTCCTGGCCAACGGCGTCACCGCCACCTGGCCCGCGGGCGAGATGCAACCCGACTCCATG
>DASVWS010000111.1:0-4782 GCA_036393095.1 Gemmatimonadaceae bacterium
ATTCCCGCGGCGGAGCCCGGGTCCCAAGGGGCGTGGGGGTGACCGTGGTCACGATCGGGACCCCAACGGTCCCGGGCCACGCCCGGCGCCCTGGCGGCGAGGCCCTGCGCGGCCCGCGCGGCCCGGCGCGGCCCTCGTCCTACGCCGCGCACCGGTGCAACTTCCGGTCGTTCCGGTGTCAAACCCGCAGCAGCGAGATCCATGGACCTCTTCGAAGCCATCCAGACCCGCCGATCGATCAAGCAGTTCTCCGACCGCCCCGTCCGCCGCGACGAAATCGAGCGCCTGCTCGACGCCGCCGCGCAGGCGCCCAACCACCGGCTGACGCAACCGTGGCGCTTCTACGTGCTGGGCCCCGACGCCCGGCGCGCGTACGGCGCCGTACTCGGCGCGCGCAAGGCGAATAAGGTCGAGGACCCGGAGGCGGCGCGCGCCGTGGCCGAGAAGATGGCGGTCGCTGAGGCCGCCGTGCCCGCGGAGATCGCGGTGAGCATGGTGATGGACGCGAGCGCCGAGATTCGCGAGGAGGACTACGCGGCGACGATGATGGGCGTGCAGAACCTGATGTTGGCGGCGCGCGCCATGGGGCTGGGCACGCACCTCAAGACCGGAGCGGTGATGGACGACCCGCGGGCGCGTGCGGCGGTGGGAGTGCCGGAGGGCGAGCGGATCGTGGCGCTCATTCAGCTCGGCGAGCCGGCGGAAGTGCGCGAACCCAAGCCGCGCCGGCCGGCGGCGGAGGTCACCGTCTGGCGGGAGTAGGCGGGGCCGCGAACGTCGTCGTGATACGGCCGGCAGAGGATTGATCCCGACCCCCGGCCGAGCGTATCATAGGCTGGTGGCGTCTCAGCACCCGCAGGTTGCCGATGCCCGTCACCGCCAAGCTGTCCCGTGAGTTCTACGAAAGGTTCGGCGACAGGGTCGCCGACGAGTTCGTCAATTGGTTCAACCAAGTGGACGCCACCTACCGATCCGAATTCAAGGACCTCTTCGAGGCCAACTTCTCCCGTCTGGAAGCCGAGCTGGACCAGCGGCTGACCGCGTTCGAGGCCAGGGTTGAGCAGCGCCTGGCGCAGATCGAGGCCAAGGTGGAGCAGCGCCTGGCGCAGATCGAATCGCGGGTGGCGCAGATCGAGGCCCGGGTGGAGCAGCGATTCGCCGAGCTGCGGGCCGACCTTGAACGTCGATTGAGCGATCAGACCCGCTGGCTGTTCGCCGCCTGGGCGGTGGTGCTTGCCTCGGTGATCGGGCTGTACCTGCGTCGCTAGCAGCTCGCGAGGCGACGGGCACGCCCTATCGCTTCGCGTCCCCCGGTTTCAAGTGCCGGTCGATCCAGTCGATCCAGCGGCGGTACACGTCCGTCTGCCGCACGATGTCGCCGGGGAAGTGCGTGTCGGCCGGATAGGCCCAGAACTCCGTCTCGACGCCGTTGTCGCGGATGGCGTGGTACCACTCGAGACTGTTCACGATCGGCACGTTGGGATCGCCGATGTCGCCCATGACGAGCGTGGGCGCGGTGACGTTCCGCGCCGACGCGATGGGTGACTGCTCGCGCCAGATGTCCCAGTAGGCTTTCACCCACGGCGAGCCGCCGAAGAAGTACAGGTCGCCGTCCTGGTAGAAGGCGATGGTGTAGTCCATCACCCAGTCGGTGAGCGCGGCGCCGGCCACCGCCGCCTTCCACGGGTGATAGTGGCCGGTGAGCCACGTGGTCATGTAGCCGCCGTACGACCAGCCCGACACCGCGATGCGGCTGGTGTCGACGACGCCGAGCTTCTCCACCGCGGCCACCCCCGCCATGACGTCCTTGCCCGGCCCGTCGCCGGTGTTGCGGAAGATGGCGTGCTGGTAGCGGTCGCCGAGGTTGGTGCTGCCCCGGTAGTTGGGCTCGAACACGAGGTAGCCGCGCGCGGCGAGCATCTGCGGCAGCGGCGAGAACCCGGCGGTGGACGCAGCGCCCGGTCCCCCGTGCACGACGAGCACGAGCGGAAGCTTCGTGCCGGCTGCGACGTCGGGCGGGTACGTGAGCACGCCGTCCTCGCGGAAGTGGTCGGGGCCGTCCCACGCCACGGTGTCCACGCGCCCCAGGTGCAGTGAATCGAGGAAGCCGTTGACGTGCGTGAGCTGTTTGGGCACCGCGCCCGTCGACGCCATGTAGTAGAGCTGGCCGGGCTGGCCGGTGGTGCGGCCGATGAACGCGAGAGCACCGCTCTGCGAAACGCTCACCGCGCCCGCCGGCTGCAGGCTGCCCAGATCGAGCAGGCGCTCGACGCCCTCCTCGGGCTTGATCCACATCGCCGAGCGCGCGCCGAGCGGACCGGTGAGCACGAACGAGCGGCTGTCGGGGAGCCAGGCGAAGCCGCCGATGTCGCGCGCCATGGCGGCGGTGACGTCGCGGAGCGTGCCGTTCCGCTCCACGTAGATGGCGTTGCCGTTGTTCAGGTCGCCGCCGCGCGCGCGGCGAAAGGCGAGCGCCGCGCCGTCGTGCGAGAACTCGGGATTGCCGGCGCCTTCACCGGTCGGGAGCGTGTCGCCGGTGGTGGCGACGCGCACCGGCGCCGTGTCGGGCGTGCCGACGAGCTGCGGCGGCGTGGAGTCCGCCGACGCCGAGGTGTCCACGCGGACGAGCGTGGAACGGTAGGCGTCGCCGAACCAAACGCCGGGGTGGCGGACGACGACGATCGATTTCCCGTCGCGGCTCCACGCCGGGGGCGCCGCGCCGCCGGGCTCGGTCTCGAGGCTCCACCGCCCCGCCGTGAGCCGTTTGGCCTTGCCGCCGTTCGCCGCGATCATCCAGAGATGCCAGGGCTGCACCGCCGCGCGCGCCTGGTAGTTGTTGAGCGTTATCTGAAAGGCGTCCTCGTGGTGCTTGATCGCCTTGGGATCGGGCACGGTGTCCTGCGCGACGTAGGCGATGGTGCGGCCGTCGGGGCTCCACGAGTAGGACGAGATGCCCGTTTTCGAATCGGTGAGCCGGATCGGGTCGCCGCCGTTCATGTGGAGGATCCAGACCTGCCCCTTCTTCGTCGCGGTGTCGGGGGCGACGAAGGCGAGCCGGTCGCCCGACGGCGACCACCTGGGCGAGCCGACGCCGTCGCGTTCGTAGGTGAGCGGCCGGATCGTCCCGTCGGCGACGTTCACGAGGTCGAGCTCGCGGTGCGCCTTGTCTTCCGTCCAGTCCTGCCGCGTGACGATGTACGCGATCTCGCGGCCGTCGGGGCTGATCTCGGGATTGCTCACCTGTTCGAGGCGCCGGAGGTCGGTGAGCTGGAAGGTGGTGTGCGGAGCCGTCGTGTCGGCCGCGGCGGTGTCGGACTTGGAGGCGGCCTGCGCGCGGGCGTGGCCGGCGGCGACGAGCGCCGCGGCAAGGGCGATGGCGGATGGAATCGCGATTCTCATGTTCAGTTTCCGATGGGGGCAACCTGGTACTGCTCCAGTTTGCCGTCGGGGGTCTGGAAGGTCCACACGCGGAGCGCGCGCGTGGCGAACACGGCGACGAATATGCGGCGCAGCATGCCGCCCCGCAGGTCCTGGGAGAGCTGCCGGAATTCGCGCGGGGCGCCCAAGGGCGCCAGGCTCGACGCGAAGTCGTGCACGGCCTGCGTACTGAAGTAGGCGTTGGCGTCGGCGGTGAAGAGCGAGCGGTCGAGCGTGCCCTGCCGGAGCCCGTCGAAGATCGCGCGCGCCTGCGCGGTGCGGGCGGCGGTTTCGGCGTCTTCCGTCGTGAAGAGCTGCGCGCTCACGGCCTGCGCGATGGCCCCCGCGGCGGGCGCCGCGTCCTGGTTGGTGAGCACCACCACCGCCGCATGGTCGTCGGGGAACACCATGTTCTCGGCGGTGAACCCCGACACCTCGCCGTCGTGCTCGATGAGGCGGTGGCCGGAGACCATGCGCACGAACACCCCGAGTCCGTACCCGGAGGCGACGCCGTTCCTGAGGAGCACGTCGGTCTGCTGCTCGCGGTACGACGCCGGGGCAAGCAGCGTCTGGTCGAGCATGGCGATGTCCCACTTCGCGAGGTCGCTGGGGGTCATGGCCAGCTCGCCGGCGGCGAAGATCCACCCCTCGGCTTCCTTCGGCGCCCGGTGCAGCGGGCCCAGCGCGTATCGCATATAGCCGGTGGCCTCGGGCTCGGTCACCCGGCTCACGTCCACGTTCATCGCGGACTGCATGCCCAGCGGATTCAGGATGCGCGCCCGCAGGAAGTCGAAGAAGGGCATGCCGCTCACCTTTTCCACGATGGCGCCGGCGATCACGTAATTCGTATTGCTGTACTGCCAGCGCGTGCCGGGGGCGAAATCGAGCGGCTTCCTCGCCCAGGTGTCCATGATGGCCTGCGCCGTGGTGGGGCGGCGCATGAACGGCGGCACGTAGTCCTGCGGCCAGTAGTCCTGGTAGCCCGACGTGTGCGAGAGCAGCTCGCGGACGGTGATCTCGTTGGCGCGCGTGAGGCCGGGGAACCAGCGCGACACCTTGTCGTCGAGCGACAGCTTGCCCTCCTGCTGGAGGAGCAGGATGCACGACGCGGCGAACTGCTTGCTGATGGAGCCGACGCTGTAGCGCACGGTCGCGTCGGCGGGAGTCGCCGGGTCGAGCGTCGCGTTGCCGTAGGCATGGGCGTAGACCAGCCGGCCGTCGCGCACGACGGCGACGGAGGCGCTGGGGACGCCGGTGCGCTGCAGCACGGCGGCGGCGATGGAGTCCACGCGGGCGTCGAACGTGCCCTGCGCGAAGAGGGGAGCGGCGGAAGCGAGAGCGAGCAGCAGGGCGCTCGCGCCCGTT
>DASVWS010000112.1:0-5853 GCA_036393095.1 Gemmatimonadaceae bacterium
GTCCTCCCCACTGGAGCTTGAACTTGTGGGTGCCGCCGCCCGGCGTGCATCGCCCGAAGTCGAAGGTGTGCTGGCGCGTGGCGACGGCGCGCTGCATGAGCGACCAGTACAGCAACATGTTCGGCGCGCGCGCGTTGTACTCACGCAGCGACGACGCCCATGTCAGCTCGAACCGGCCGTTCCACGCGAACCCGAAACCACCCGCGATGGGAGTGGCGCCATCGTAGACTACCGCGCACTCGGCGATGCTCGGGAACGTGCTCACTATCTGCTCGAACACGCTGCGGGGAAGCACGGGGGTGCCGAGGGCGCGCATGTTGCGCGCGAACACATCGTAGAACGCCTCGAGCTCGGTGCGTCCGAACCTGACCTCGAATCCCTCGCGCATGGCCCGGCGCACCTGGCTGCGGAGCTTAGACGAGAAGGCTTTCCAGAGCGGCTCCTCGGTGTCAGGCAGCGGAAGGAGTACGGTGATCTTCCGGTCCGTCACCCGTCCCCACTGCGGCGCCGAGGCGGCGTTGCGCAGTTCCACTAGGGTCACCTTGCGCCGGCGTCCCTCGGCTTCTGCCTCGGCCGCGAGTGCCTGCCGCGATTCGGGAGTACCGAGCGGACCGCCCGCATTCAGGAACGGCATCGAGATCAGGAAGTTCCCGAACAGGCGGCTCCTGACGTGCACCAATGGGAGCACGCCGGCGAGCGCGCCACCATGGTCGCGCACCGCGAGCGGCACGGCCTCGTGGCCGAAGACGCCCCGCATGATGGGCCACCATCCGGCCAGATGGGCGAACGTTCCCTCTGGGTCGGCGAGAACGAACGCATCCCATTCGTCTGCCGTGCCCGCGAAGCGCTCGACGCCGCTCACAGCCGGTCCACCGTCTGGGCAATCGTCGTGAACCGGAATTCCGAGAGCAGGCGCTCCAGTCGAGGGAATGTCCGCGTCATCCCGCCATAGTGCCGCACGCGCGTGGCCCAGCCGACGGGCATGCGCGGCTGGCCGGGGTCGATTTCCCAGGGATGGATGTAGAAAGTGCCGGGGACACCGCGACGGTCGCACGCCGTGAACGCCGAGCGCACGAAGGCGTACGGGAAGAGTCGGAAATACGCGCCGCCGGCTGCCGGCAGCGAGAGGCCGGATCGGCGCCATGTAGTTGGCGGGACTTCGGCGAGGCGGCCGTTCGGGCGGTCCAGCCAGTGTGGGTCCGGCTGCGCCGAGGCGTATCCGTAGCCGTCGGGGCGCCAGATCGGGAAGAGGCTCGAATCGTAGGTGTAGCCTTCCTCGAGCAGGACGTCCAGCGCCCACTCGAGTCCCGGGACGATGGAATAGCTCGGCGCACGGAAACCGCGCACGACCTGCCCGGTGGTGTCTTCGAGCAGCTTCTTGCTGTCGCGAACGGACTCCCGGAATTCGTGTGGAGCCTGCTGTGTGACGCGCCGGTGATCCCACCCGTGCGATGCGATTTCGTGCCCGGCGGCGGCAATGGCTTTCACCAGCTCGGGATCGCGCTGGGCCAGCCAGCCGAGGACGAAGAAGGTCCCGGTAGCCTCATGCCGGGCGAGCAGGTCGAGCAGGCGGCGAACGGGGTCGCCGGACCGGCGCTCGATGCCTTCCCAATCGGCACGGTCGACGACGCGCTCGAAGGCGGACGCATGGAAATACTCTTCCACGTCCACGGTAAAATGGTGCTGCGTCATGCCCACAGTCGATGCAATGGATGTGCCGGAGGGCTCGCGGCTCGTCCGTTTCCTCGGCGGGCCGGGACTATCGGCCGGTCGCCTGACCCGACGGCGCGAGCGGGGCGGCCGAGGATCCGATTATAGCGCCTGCGAGCTGCTTCGCGCACTGTTCGATGCGGGCATAGACCTGGTCGAAGACCTCGACCGGATGCTCAACGGGGTCCATGATGGTGCGCGCACCCGATGCCGTCGGGTCGAAGTCGCCGAGTGGCACGACCTGCCTGGGGGCCTTCCCGAAGCGCTCGCGAATGTCCTGGGCCTGCCGCGCATCCATGGTGATGACGAGATCGGCGGCGCGTACGATCTCGGGGTCGAGCACCCGAGAACGGTGCTCCGTCATGTCGATCCCACGCCCCGCAGCGGCGGCAAGGGCATTCGGGGGCGGCTGCCGCCCGGGCCCGATGAACCCGGCCGACCGGACGCTCACGGCCACCCCGCGGAGCTCACGGCGAATGGCCGCTTCGGCGAACGGGCTGCGACAAATGTTGCCATGGCAGACCACGAGGATCGACTTCGGGGTGGGCCGGGTTGCCGCGGCCGCGTGCGCGGCCTTCCGGCGCACGAGGTGCAACGCCCGGTCGCGGGCCTCCCTGGACGCTGCCAGAACCGGATGAAGCATCTTGCGCACGGTCATGATCGCGAGGGAGAAGGCCGCCAGGGATCGGGGTGAAGCCGGCGTCTGAATGACGCGGAAATCACCCCGGATCCGAGCAAGATTCGGGCCGCAAACGCTGCCTCAACAGGCGTTCCGCGAGCTCAGCGGAGCACCGCTCGATGCGGGCGTAGACCCGGTCGTACGCGGAGGCGGACTGACCGAATGGATCGTCGATCACCCGAGACGCGGCGGCGGTCGGATCGAAGTCGCTGAGGACGACCAGTTGGCTCGCCGGCTTGCCGAAGCGCCGGCGGATCTCCCGCGCCTGGGCTGCGTCCATCGCCACCACCAGGCCAGCGGTGGCGACCATTTCGGAGGTGAGAGTCCTGGACCGGTGGGTGGAGAGATTGACGCCGCGCCGGCTGGCGGCGAGGATCGCCTCCGGCGGAGAACGCCGTCCGGGACCGACGAGCCCGGCCGAGTGAACGTCGATGCCGGCGCGAGCGAGCCAGCGGCCAAGCATCACCGCCGCGAACGGACTGCAGCAGACGTTGCCACGACACACGACCAGCACGGACGACAACTCGTGTGGCCGTGCGATTACCACCTGGGCCGCATAGCGTCGGAGCTGATGCAGCACGAGATCCGGTGCCTGTCGCACCGCGGTCAACAGCGAACCCACCGAATCACCTCTGTGTCGCCCCGGGGGGCGCGCCCCAGGGTCATCTGGTGCGCGGGCCGGGGGCGTGCTCTCATACCGCCGAAGGCGGCCCCGGTTCCCGCCGTGATGGCAGCTTCCAGAGGCATGGACATTGCGACTCCGCGCCGGGAGGACGAACTTTACTCCAATGACACACAAGACGAATTCCGCCAAGGCGCCCGCCGACCCACAGGCGGCCGCAGAACAGCGGCCTCCGGGCGCCGACGACGCGGACAATGGCGGACAGAATCCGGGGACGGCGGCCGAGGCGGACGCGGCCACCGCTGCCGTGGCCGCGCTCGAAGCCGAGCTGGCCGAACAGAAGGACAAGCTGCTGCGGCTCGCCGCCGAGTATGACAATTTCCGCAAGCGGACGGTGCGGGAACGGCAGGACGCCGAGCTGCGCGGCATGGGGGTGCTCATCCGCGGCATGCTCGACGCGCTCGACGATCTGGGGCGGTTCGCCCACGTCGATCCGTCGACGG
The DNA here is from genome assembly GCA_036393095.1 of Gemmatimonadaceae bacterium. Classification (GTDB taxonomy): domain Bacteria; phylum Gemmatimonadota; class Gemmatimonadetes; order Gemmatimonadales; family Gemmatimonadaceae; genus JAGWRI01. Next base: position 3,515 of record DASVWS010000112.1, read on the forward strand.
TGGACGCGGCCACGGTGGTACAGGGCGCCGACATGGTCGAGAAGAAGCTGCTGAAGACGCTCTCAGGGCACGGACTGGAGGTGCTGAATCCGCTGGGCGAGCAGTTCAACCCCGAGGTGCACGAAGCAGTGTCGACAGTGCGCGCGGAGCTGCCGGAGGAGGACCACCGAGTCGCGCAGGTCTACCAGGTGGGGTACCTCTTCAACGGCCAGTTGCTTCGACCCGCTCGCGTCGTCGTGACGCAGTGGCACGACGAACCGTAGCCGACCCGCATGCCGCCGACCAAGGACTACTACACGGTACTCGGGGTCCCCGCTTCCGCCACGCAGGACGAGATCAAGAAGCAGTACCGGAAGCTGGCGAAGAAGTATCACCCCGACACGAATCCGAACGACCCGAAGGCCGCCGAGCGCTTCAAGGAAATCTCGGAGGCGTACACGGTCATCGGTGATGCGGAAAAGCGTAAACAGTACGACGAGATGCGCCGACTCGGCGCGTTCGGGGGAGGCTTCTCCTCGGCGCGGGGACCGCGGCCGTCGTCGGGCGCCCCCGGCGGCTCACCTGGCGCCGGGGGATTCAAGTTCGAGGATCTTGGCGACCTCGGCGGACTGGGCGGGTTCGGCGACCTGTTCAGCTCCAGGTTCGGCGGCGGGCGGGCCCGGTCTCGCGGTCCCGAGCGCGGGCAGGACGTGGAGCGGTCGCTGGAAGTGCCGTTCCGCACCGCGGCCACGGGCGGAAAGGTTCCGGTCGACCTCGAGCTGACAGAAGAGTGCGAGACGTGCCATGGATCCGGTGGCGCCGCCGGCGCGAAGTTTCAGACCTGTCCGGAGTGCGGCGGCCGCGGCACGATCTCGTTCGGACAGGGGGGATTCGCCGTCCAGCGGCCGTGCCCGCAGTGTCTCGGCCGCGGGCAGGTGCCCAGCGAACGGTGCCCGACGTGCGGCGGCAGCGGCGAGGTGCGCGCGCGCCGGAAGGTGCTGATCAACGTGCCGGCGGGAGCGGACACGGGCACGCGGATCCGGCTCAAGGGGCAGGGCGGGCGCGGCTCCCGCAACGGACCGCCGGGCGACCTGCTGATCACCATTCAGGTGGCGCCCGACCGGTTCTATTCGCGCGAGGGGCTCGATCTTGTCGCGAAGGTGCCCATCAACATCGCGCAGGCGACGCTCGGGTCGAAGGTCGGCGTGCGCACGCTGAATGGGAAGAAGGTCGCCATCCGCATTCCCGCGGGCACGCCGTCGGGCAAGCGCTTCCGCGTGAAAGGCCAGGGAGTGGAGAAGGACGAGGCTCGGGGCGACCTGATCGTCCAGGTCGAGGTGACCGTGCCCGAGAAGCTCACGCCCGATCAGGAAAAGATGATGCGGGAGTTCGCGGAGGCCGGCGGTCTGAAGTACTGATTCAGGCGACGACGGGGAGCGCCATTCTCGCTGCGGACTCGATGAATCCGCCGCCGAGGACCCGGTCGCCGTCGAAGAACACAGCCGACTGTCCGGGCGTGATGGCGCTGACCGCGTCGTCGAGGGCAAGCTCGATCTCGTCGCCGTCGAGGCGGAGGACTTCGGCGCGCGCCGCCGGCGCGCGATGGCGGACCTGCACGCGCACCCGCGCGCCGGGCTGCGGCGGGTCGACCAGCCAGTTCAGGCCGCGCGCCACGAGGCCGTGACCGAGCAGCTCATGGCGCGGACCGATCACCACCGCGCGATCGGCGGGCCGGATGGCGACGACGAACATCGGCTCCGGAAAGCCGCCGGGGAGTCCGCGACGCTGGCCGATGGTGAAGCGCGCGTGCCCGTCGTGGTACCCGACCACCTCACCGCTCGACCGGACGAAGGGACCTCGCGACAGGCTTGGCGCGTCGGCGCCGAGGCGGGCGCGAATGATCTTCGTGTGATCCCCGTCGGGGACGAAGCAGATGTCCTGGCTCTCGATCTTGTCCGCGACCACCGCCAACCCCAACCGCCGGGCCACGGCGCGGGTCTCGGCCTTGGTCTGCGTTCCCACGGGGAGCAGCATGCGCGGGAGCACGCCGCGGTCGATGCCCCACAGGAAGTACGACTGGTCCTTGGACGGGTCGACGCCGCGATGCAGCACGCCGTCCACGACACGGGCGTAGTGCCCGGTGGCGATCCATCGTGCGTCCACGCCATCGGCGCGGAGCACGAGGTCGCGGAACTTGGTGAACGTGTTGCAGCGCACGCACGGAATGGGGGTGCGGCCGCGCGCGTACTCGTCGACGAAGTCGTCGATCACGTCGTGCGAAAACGCGCTCTCGAGATTGAGAACGTAGTGCGGGACGCCGAGCGCGTCGCAGACGCGGCGGGCGTCGTTGATGGAGTCCA
>DASVWS010000113.1:0-81323 GCA_036393095.1 Gemmatimonadaceae bacterium
CGACATCCAGGGTAAGGTCGTGCGGCTGATGGACAAGGGCGTGGTGGTCGACATCGGCCACGACATCGAAGGCTTCGTCCCGATTTCGCAGCTCTCGCCGGATGAGAAGCAGGTGGACAATCCGGCGGACCTCGTGTACGAGGGAATGAATCTCGACATGCGCGTGCTGGAGGTGGATCCCATCCACCGCCGCATCGTGCTCGGCGTGACGAATATCCCCGAGGAGCAGCCGCCGCGGCCCGAGACGCCGTCCAAAGTGCATACCGAGGACGAGGAAGTGGCGCCGGTGCCCGCGGACCTCATCGTGCCGGACGACGAGGAGTCCGAGGCTCCGGCCGCCGAGTCCCAGGCGAAGTCCGAAGGCTGATCGGAACTCTCGCCGACTGACTGCCGCCCCGGCTGGGAGTGATCCTGGCCGGGGCGGTCTTTCATAGGCGGTCGGCGCCGTTCGCGGCCGCCGGAGAACAGGTCCGGGGCGCACGCAATAGACGCTCGTCGCCGTTGTCCAGTCTGGAAGCAGGGTGCCCTGCGAGCTACCTTAGGCTCGCCATGACCATGCGAGACAAACTCGACCGGCTCGAGCAGCGCCGGGCGGAGTCCGAGCAGGGCGGGGGCGCGAAACGCCTCAAGGCCCAGCACGACAAGGGCAAGCTCTCCGCTCGCGAGCGCCTCGACCTCCTCCTCGACGAAGGATCGTTCGTCGAATACGACCGGTTCGTCACCCACCGGTCCACTGACTTCGGACTCGACGAGCAGATCGTGTACGGCGACGGCGTCGTCACCGGGTACGGCCGCATCGAGGGGCGCCTGGTGTACGTCTTCTCCCAGGACTTCACCGTGTTCGGCGGCTCGCTCTCCGAGACGCACGCCGAGAAGATCTGCAAGATCATGGATCTGGCGGTGCGCAACGGGGCGCCCGTGATCGGGCTCAACGACTCCGGCGGCGCGCGCATCCAGGAGGGCGTCGTCTCGCTTGGGGGCTACGCCGACATCTTCCTGCGCAACACGCTCGCTTCGGGCGTCGTGCCGCAGATCTCGGCGATCCTCGGCCCGTGCGCCGGCGGCGCCGTGTACTCGCCGGCCATCACCGACTTCACGTACATGGTCCGCGGCAGCTCGTACATGTTCGTGACCGGGCCCAACGTCGTGAAGACGGTGACCCACGAGGACGTGACGATGGAGCACCTCGGCGGCGCCGACACGCACGCCGGCACGTCGGGCGTGGCGCACTTCGCCTTCGACTCCGAACCCGCCTGCCTGCAGGCGATCCGCGAGCTGTTCCGCTTCGTGCCGTCGAACAATCTCGAGACCCCGCCCACGGGCGCGGGCACCGACCCACGCGGCCGCCGCGACGAAGCGCTGCTCGACATCGTTCCCGATAACGCGAACAAGCCCTACGACATGCACGAGGTGCTCAAGCGCGTGATCGATGACGGCGATTTCTACGAAGTCCAGCGCGACTACGCCGCGAACGTCATCTGCGGCTTCGCCCACCTGGGCGGGCACAGCGTCGGGATCATCGCCAACCAACCGGCCGTGCTGGCCGGTGTGCTGGACATCAATGCCTCGGTGAAGGCGGCGCGATTCATCCGCTTCTGCGACGCATTCAACATCCCGCTCGTGACCTTCGAAGACGTGCCCGGCTTCCTGCCGGGCATCGCGCAGGAGCACGGCGGCATCATCAAGCACGGAGCCAAGCTGCTCTTCGCGTACTGCGAGGCCACCGTTCCCAAACTCACCGTCATCACGCGCAAGGCATACGGCGGCGCGTACGACGTCATGAGCTCGAAGCACATCCGCGGCGATTTCAACGTCGCCTGGCCCACCGCGGAGATCGCGGTGATGGGTCCCAAGGGCGCCGTCGAAATCCTGTTCAAGAAGGAGATCGCGGAGAGCGGAGATCCCGCGGCCGCGATGGACGCCAAGGTGGCCGAATACACGGCCAAGTTCGCGAACCCATACGTCGCCGCCTCGCGCGGCTACGTGGACGACATCATCGATCCGCGCGACACGCGCCCGCGCTTGATCGACGCGCTCGAGACGCTGCACGCGAAGCGCGACCGGAATCCACCCAAGAAGCACGGGAACATCCCGCTGTGACCCCGCGCAAGCAGGCGGCGGCCCGACCGGAAGCCCGCGCGCGAAAGCTCGAGAAGGTCCTGATCGCCAACCGTGGCGAGATCGCGGTGCGCGTCATCCGGGCCTGCCGCGAGATGGGCATCCGTTCGGTGGCCGTGTACAGCGACGCCGACGCGCGGGCGCCGCACGTGCGGGAAGCCGACGAGGCGGTGCATATCGGCGGCGCCTCTGCCTCGGAGAGCTATCTCGTCGGCGACCGGATCATCGAGGCCGCCAAACGGGTGGGCGCACAGGCCATCCACCCCGGCTACGGGTTCCTGTCGGAACGCGAGTGGTTCTCGCGCGCCGTTCGGGACGCGGGGCTCGTGTTCATCGGACCTCCGCCCGAAGCGATCGCGGCGATGGGAAGCAAGACGGCGGCGCGCCAACTCGCGGAGCGGGCCAGCGTGCCGATCGTGCCCGGCACCACCGAAGCCCTCGCCGACGCCGCCGAGGCCCACGCGATCGCCGAGCGCTTCGGCTACCCCGTGCTGCTCAAGGCGGCGGCGGGAGGCGGCGGCAAGGGCATGCGCGTGGTGCATGCGCCGGGTGAGATGGCGTCGTCGCTCGAGACGGCGCGGCGCGAGGCCAAGAACGCCTTCGGCGACGACAGCGTCTACGTCGAGAAGTACATCGTCGGCCCGCGGCATGTGGAGATCCAGATCCTGGCCGACGACCACGGGCGCTGCGTGTCGCTCGGCGAGCGCGAGTGTTCCGTGCAGCGGCGGCACCAGAAGATGATCGAAGAGGCGCCGAGCGTCGCCGTGTCGCCGGAGTTGCGGCGCGAGATGGGCGACACCGCGGTCCGGATGGCGAAGGCCGCCGGGTATCGGAACGCGGGCACGTGCGAGTTCCTCCTCGACCGGAACGGGAAGTACTACTTTCTCGAAATGAACACCCGGCTGCAGGTCGAACATCCGGTGACCGAGTTCGTCACCGGAATCGATCTCGTGAAGTGGCAATTGCGCGTCGCCGCGGGCGAACCGATTCCGGAAAGCTTCGAGCGGCTCTCGCCCACGGGCTGGGCCATCGAGTGCCGCATCACGAGCGAGGATCCGAACAACGGATTCCTCCCGTCCACGGGGCGCATCTCGTACCTGCACGTTCCGGCGGGGCCCGGCGTCCGATGGGACGGCGGCGTCGAGGTGGGGAGCGAGATCGGACTCTTCTACGATCCCATGCTCGCCAAGCTCATCGTCTGGGCGGAGGACCGCGAGGCGGCCGTGCGGCGCATGCACCGTGCGCTCATGGAGCTGGCGGTGGATGGCATCGAGACGTCGCGCGATTTCCATCTCCGCGTGATGGAAGACGACGAGTTCCGCCGCGGCGATATCGAGATTCAGTGGCTCGAGCGGCGCCTCGCGTCGCTCACCGCGGCCAGGCCGCCCGCCGAGGCGACGCGCGTGGCCGCGATCGCCGGTGCGCTGCTCGCCGAACGCGACCGCCTGGCCCGGCGGCCCAACGGCGGGGCGGCGCCTGCGGATTCGCGCGGCGAGTCGCCGTGGATGCGGGCCGCCCGGCGCGAAGGCTTGCGATGACTGCCGACGTCGTCGAGCTCGACATCCACGGCATCGCCGCCGGCGGAGACGGCGTGGGGCGAGCCGACGGGCTGGTGGTGTTCGCGCCGCGCACCGCGCCGGGCGATCGGATCCGTGCCACCGTCGATCGCGGCAGGCGCTTTGCCAGGGCCCGACGCATCGACTTGTTGTCGGCATCGCCCGACCGGGTGCCGCCCGCATGTCCACACTACGACGGCGACCGGTGCGGCGGGTGCCAGCTGCAGCACCTCAGCGCCGAGGCGCAACGCCGGGCGAAGGCCGGCATGATTCGCGACGCGTTCGAGCGCATCGCCCGGCGCCGCGTGCACGTGCCCGACGTGCGGCACGGCGCCGCGGTCTGGCGCTACCGGACCAAGCTCACGCTCGCGCTCCGGCGCGCGCGCGGGGCGTGGATCGCCGGCCTTCATCGCTACGACGCGCCCGATGAGGTGTTCCCGCTGGGCGACTGCCCGATCACCGACGAACGGGTGCTCGCCGTGTGGCGCGAAGTGCTCGCGCACGCCGACCGGCTTCCGGATGCGCCCGCGCTGCGGGCGTCGATCCGCCTGCTCGGCGATGGAACGGCGCTCGTCGTCGAAGGGGGCGCGCGCTGGGCGACGGCGCGCGACCTGCTCGATGCCGTGCCGTCGCTCGTGGCGATCTGGTGGGTCGCGGATGGCGAAGGGGGACGGCGGCGGCTCGTGGCCGACCGCGGCCCCGGGCAGGAGCACGGCGCGTCGTTCACACAGGTGAACGCGGAAGTGGCGGCGCTTATGCGCACCCACGTGCTGGCGCTGGTGAAGGCGCACGCCCCGGCCCGCGTGATCGACGCCTACAGTGGCGTCGGGGACACCGCCGAGCCGGTCGCGCGCGCGGGCGCCACGGTCGTGGCCATCGAACTGGACCGCACGGCCAGCCACGTGGCGGCCGCGCGGCTCCCCGCCGGGTCGCGCGCGATCGCCGATTCCGTCGAACACGCGATCGCCGGCGTCCTGCCGGCGGACGTCGTCGTGCTCAACCCGCCTCGTGCAGGCACGGCCGTGGCGGTGACCACGGCCCTGGAGCGGGCCGTGCCGAAGCCGCGCGCGATCATCTACGTGAGTTGCGATCCCGCCACGCTGGCGCGCGACGTCGGGCGGCTTCCGTCCTACCGGGTGGCGTCGCTCGTGGGGTTCGACATGTTTCCGCAGACGGCGCACGTCGAGACGGTCTGCGAATTGCGACTGGAGGAGGCAGCAGCCGCGTGAAGTACTTCGTGACGGTGAACGGTGAGGAGCACGAGATCGACCTCGACGGCCGCGGCGTGCACGCCGACGGCGAGCCGGTGCATGCGCATCTGGCCGATGTCGAGGGCACCCCGATGCGGCTCGTCACGATCGGCGACACGGTGCACCGCGTGCTCGTACGCCCGGGCGAGCGCCGCGGACGGTACACGCTCTCCATCGACGGCTACCGGTTCGAGATCGATGCGCTGGACGAACGGGCCCGGACCATCCGCGAGCTCTCGGGGGCGGCGGCCGCCGCCGCGGGGCCAGCGCCACTCGTCGCCCCGATGCCGGGGCTGATCGTGCGGGTCCACGCGAAGCCCGGCGACCCGGTGCGGGCCGGCCAGGGGCTCGTGGTCATGGAGGCGATGAAGATGGAAAACGAGCTGCGGGCCACCGCCGACGGCACGGTGAAGACGGTGCTCGTCACCGCCGGGATGGCGGTCGAGAAGGGTGCGGTGTTGCTGGAACTCGAATAGTTCACGGGCCCGGCGCCCGGGAGGTTCGCCATGAAGCGAATGATTGGCGGCGTGCTCGCCGCGCTCCTCGCGGCCGCAACGGCCGCCTCGCAGGGCGCCCCGCCCGCCACGGACATCTATCTCGTGCGGCTCCGCGGCGGCGCGATCGGCGATCCGCCGGTGAACGTCACGCACCGCCCGGGCTACGACAACCAGCCCGCGTTCACGCCCGACGGCCGGTCGCTGCTGTACACCGTGATCGGAAGCGATGGCCAGGCGGACATCTATCGGCTCGACCTCGGGACGCGCACACGCACGCGCCTCACGGACACCCCCGAGAGCGAGTACTCGCCCACGCCGCTGCCGGCCGGAAGCGGGTTCAGCGTCGTGCGCGTGGAGCGGGACTCCGCCCAGCGCCTGTGGGCGTTCAATGCCTCGGGGCAGGCGCCGGTACTCCTGCTGCCCCACATCGCGCCGGTGGGCTACCACGTGTGGCTTGACGATCACACCGTAGCGCTGTTCGTGCTGGGTTCGCCGAACACGCTGCAGGTCGCCGATCTGCAGACTGGCACGGGCCGGGTCATCGCGCGCGACATCGGCCAGTCGTTGCAGCGCGTGCCCGGCGGCAATCGGTTCTCGTATCTGCAGCGCGCCGACTCCGGCTGGTACCTGCAAACCGCCGATCCGTCGGCGGCCGACGGCGCGCCGGAGCGAATCGCCCGGATGCCGCGGGGCGCCGGCTACGTGGTATGGGAATCGCCGTCGTCCGTGCTCACGGCGGCCGGGACGCTGGTCTACCGCCTCGACCGTTCGGCCGGCGCCGCGGCGCGCTGGACGCCGATCGCCGACTTCAAGGAAGACGGCCTGCGCAACCTCTCGCGCCTGGCGCTGAGCCCGGACGGCATGTGGCTGGCGGTGGTTGCGGAGCCGGCCACGCCGTAGGCCGGACGCGAGGCGCGGCGCCCGGCGGTTGCACCGGGCGCCGTGACGAAAGTCGTCAGCTCGCCGGCGCGCCGGCGTCCCCGGCGCGGTTCGCGGGGGCAGTCTGAGCGCCACCACTCCCGGGGGAACCGGCGAGTGGTGCGGCCGGTTCCCCCGGCCGCTTTTCCGCGTGATGCTTGATGGTCTTGCCCTCGGCCAGGAACACCGCGTCCTCGCCGATGTTCGTCGCCAGGTCCGCCACGCGCTCCAGGTTCCGGCTCACGAGCAGCAGCTCGAGCGACGCATTGATGGTGTGCGGGTCGGCCATCATATGGGTGAGCAGGATGCGGAACACCGAGTCGTGCAAGGCGTCCACCGCGTCGTCCGCCTGGCAGACGGCGCGCCCCAGCGCGCCGTCGCCGCGAACGAACGCGGTGAGGGCGTCGCCGAGCATCCGCCGCGCCCGGCGGGCCATGTCGGCGATCTCGGGGTCGGGCATGATCCGCGTGCGCATGCCGGCGAGGCGGAGCGTGCTCTGCGCGATGTTGACGGCGTGGTCGCCCACGCGCTCGAGATCGCTCGAGACCTTGATCGTGCTCACCAGGAAGCGCAGGTCGCGCGCCATCGGCTGCTGCAGGGCGAGCAGGCTCACGGCCTTCTCCTCGACCTCCAGCTCCATGGCGTCCAGTTCGCGGTCGCCCACGAGCACCGCTTCGGCGGCGCTCGCGTCGCGTGAGAGCAGGGAGTCCACGGCGAGGTCGATGAGTGCCGTCGCCTTGTCGGACATGTCGAGCAGGTGCTGCGTCAGCTCGGCCAGCTGCTCGTGAAAATGCCGGTACGTGCCGGATGCGTCGCCAGGGCTCATCCGAACCTCCCCGTGATGTACGCCTCGGTCCGCGGATCCGAAGGCGCCGTGAAAAGAGTCTCTGTCGGGGCGGTCTCGATGAGCTCGCCCATGAAGAAGAACGCCGTGTGATCGGACGCGCGGGCCGCCTGCTGCAGGTTGTGCGTGACGATGACCACCGTGAGCGACCCCTTCAGTTCGAATAGTAGTTCCTCGACTTTCTGCGTCGAGAGGGGGTCGAGCGCGCTCGCCGGCTCGTCGAGCAGCAGCACCTCCGGATCATTGGCCAGCGCGCGCGCGATGCACAGCCGCTGCTGCTGGCCGCCGGAGAGCCCGGTGGCGCTCTCGCGGAGCCGGTCCTTGACCTCGTCCCACAGCGCCGCGCGCTTGAGCGACGTCTCGACGATCTCGTCCAGCTTGGCGGACTTGCGGATCCCGTTGATCCTCGGGCCGTACGCCACGTTGGCGTAGATGGATTTTGGAAACGGGTTCCAACGCTGGAACACCATCCCGACCCGCTGCCGCAACGCCACGACGTCCATCCCCGAGGCGTGGATGTCGGTGCCGTCCAGCCGGATCGAACCCTCGTGCCGGGTATGCGGGATCACTTCCTGCAGCCGGTTGATCGAGCGCAGGAAGGTGGACTTCCCGCATCCCGACGGACCGATGAGCGCCGTGATCTGCCCCGCCGGGAGCGTGATCGAGATGCTCTTGAGCGCCTGGGTGTCGCCGTACCAGAACGAGAAGTCGCGGGCTTCGATCTCGCCGCTCATCCGAACCGCCCCGTCACGTAGGCCTCGGTGCGCGGGTCCGACGGCGCAGTGAACAGCTTGCCGGTGGGCGCGATCTCGACCAGCTCGCCGTTCAGCATGAACGCCGTCCGGTCGGAGACGCGCGCCGCCTGCTGCATGTTGTGCGTCACGATGATCACCGTGAACCGCTTCCGGAGCGCGTACACCAGCTCCTCGATCTTCTGCGTGCTCAGCGGGTCGAGCGACGCCGTGGGCTCGTCGAGGAGGATGATCGACGGCTCGTTGGCCAGCGCGCGGGCGATGCACAGGCGCTGCTGCTGGCCGCCGGAGAGCGCGATGGCGCCCGTCCTGAGCCGGTCCTTCACTTCGTCCCAGAGCGCCGCGCCCCTCAGGGCTTCTTCCACGCGGCGGTCGATCTCGGCGCGCCCCGGACGCCTGCCGCGCTTCATCACGCGGAACCCGGCCGCCACGTTGTCGCGGATGTTGAGCGTCGGAAAGGGCGTGGGACGCTGGAACACCATGCCGATGTGCCGCCGGACCTCGATCGGATTGATCCCGGGGCCGTACAGATCCTGCCCGTGGAACTCGATGCGCCCGGTGACGCGGGCGCGCGGCACCGTTTCGTGCATCCGGTTGAGGCAGCGGAGCAGGGTGGACTTGCCGCATCCCGACGGGCCGATGATGGCCGTGACCTCGCGCTCGCGGAACGCGATGCTCACGTTGCGCACCGCGTGTTGCGTGTCGAAGTACGCGTTGAGAGCCGTCACCTCGAGGACGACCTTGCCCGGTTCGGCGGCGGGCTGCGTCTGACGCACCGTCGTCGAAATCCCCTTGAGCGCGCCGGCCGCCCCGCCCGTCCCGGCGGGTGGCGCGGCCAACGGTGCGGACATGGAATCGACCGGCGCGGGCATCGGCTCGGGGTTCGTCATCTAGTCCACCGCCTTGCCGAACTTCGGACGCACGGCGTATCGCGCCGCGATGCTGATCAGCAGCACGAGCGCGATCAGCACGAGGGACGCCGCCCATGCGAGGCGGTGCCAGTCGTCGTACGGGCTAATGGCAAAAGAGTAGATGTTCAGCGGGAGCGCCGCGATCACCTTCGACGGGTTCACCGAGAAGAAGATGTTGCCGAGGGCCGTGAACAGCAGGGGCGCGGTCTCGCCCGCCACGCGCGCCAGCGACACGAGTGCGCCCGTCACGATGCCCGGAAGCGCCGTGCGCACGACGATCGTGAGCGACGTCCGCCATCGGGAGTACCCGAGCGCCAGTGCCGCTTCGCGAAGCGAATTCGGCACGGTGCGGATCATCTCCTCGGTGGTGCGCGCCGACAGCGGAATCATCATCGTGCCCAGCGCCACGCCCCCCGCCCACGCCGAGAAGTGTCCCACGGGCTTCACCATCACCTGCCAGGCGAAGATGCCGGTCACGATCGAGGGCACGCCGTTCAGCACGTCGGCGAGGAAGCGCACGATGCTCGCCAGCCGCGCCGTCCGGTTCTCGGCGAGGTAAATCCCGGCCGCGATGCCCACCGGGAGCCCGATGGCCGAAGCGATGAGCAGCAGGATGAGCGTGCCGACGATGGCGTTGGACATTCCGCCGCCCGTCGTTCCGGGCGCGCTCTGGACCTTGGTGAAGAAGTCCCAGTTGATCGACGACGCGCCTTCGCGGATGAGGTGCACGAGGATCAGCACCAGCGGCAGCAGCACGACGGCTGCCGCCACCCACATCAGGGCGAGCATCGTTACGTTGGCGATCTTGCGCCGGATCATGTGTACCGCACCCCCACCCGGGCCACCAGCCAGCGCGCGATGATGTTCACGATCAGGGTGATCGCAAGGAGTGCGGCCCCGATGGCGAGCAGCGCCGAGATGTGCAGCCCGCTCGCTTCGGCGAACTCGTTGGCGATGATCGAAGCCATCGTGTAGCCGGAAGAGAAGAGCGACGCCGAGATCGTGGGCGCGTTGCCGATCACCATCGTCACGGCCATCGTCTCGCCGAGCGCGCGCCCCAGGCCGAGCACGATCCCGCCCACGATTCCGGACTTGGCCCCGGGAATCACGGCGTCCCGGATCATCTCCCACTTCGTGGCCCCGAGCGCGTACGCCGCTTCACGCTGGGAGCGCGGCACCGCCATCAGCACCTCGCGCGTCACCGCCGAGATGTAGGGCAGGATCATGATCGCGAGGATGATCCCCGCCGTCAGCATCCCGGGGCCGTACGAGACGCCGTTGAAGATGGGCAAGCCCCCGAGGTGCAGCTTGTCTTGCAGGAACGGCGCGATGTCGTCTCGCATCATCGGTTCGAGCACGAAGATGCCCCAGAGCCCGTACACGACGCTCGGGATCGCGGCCAGCAGGTCCACCATGAATGCGATCGGCTGTCCGAGCCAGCGCGGCGCCAACTCGGACAGGAACACGGCCGTCCCGATCGCGAGCGGCGTGGCGATCACGAGCGCGATCGCCGACGACACGAGCGTACCGAAGATGGCCGGCGCGGCGCCGTAGTCGTCGTGAACCGGGTCCCACGCGCTGGAGGTAAGGAAGCTCAGCCCGAACTTGTGGAGCACCGGCCACCCGCCGGCGAACACTTCCACGGCGATGTAGAGGAGCAAGGCGACGATCGCCAGACCGGCCAGCGTGGTCACGCCGCGATAGATCCGGTCGCCGATGGCGACCCCTCCCATGCGCGGGGCGACCGCGGGCGTTCCGTCCGTTGCGGTCAGCGCTGAAGCATCTTCCAACGGCAAAGCCTCCACGTTCGTCGAGGAACCGGGGTTCCGCGTGAACGTGAAGGCTCGCCTCGTGGCGCAACAACCGACGGACTGCTTTGTAACGGGCCTGTAACGGGCCCGCCCGCAACCGTTCAGTAGGTCACTTCCGCCAGCCGCTTCAGCACCATCTGCTTCATGTTCTTCGGCAGGGTGGCGTACGCCAGCGCCGTGGCCTGCGGATCGCCGTCCTGCATCGCCCACCGCAGGAAGTTGACCAGCTTCTTGCCCTTCTCGGCGTCGGCCTGGTGCTTGTAGAGCAGGATCCAGGTGAACGAGGAGATCGGATAGGACTTGGCGCCCGGCGCGTTGACGATCGAGATGCGGAAGTCGGAGTTTGCGGGCAGGTGCGCTGCCGTTCCCGCCGCGGCCTCCGTGGCACCCTCGAGCGACGGGGCGATGTAGTTGCCGTTCCTGTTCTTCAGGAGCGAGTAGGTCATGTGGTTCGTGAGCACATAGGCCAGCTCCACGTACCCCAGCGCGCCTTCGATCTGCCGCACCTGGCCCGCCACCCCCTCATTTCCCTTGGCGCCGAGCCCGACGGGCCAGGAAATCGCCGTGCCCTTGCCGGGGCCGTTCTTCCACGCCTCGCTGACGTTCGAGAAGTAGTCGGTCACGATGTATGAAGTGCCGCTGGCGTCGGACCGGTGCACGACGATGATCCCCTTGTCGGGCAGATTCACGCCCGGGTTCAGCGCCTTGATCTGGGGATCGTTCCACTTCGTGATCTTGCCGAGATAGATGTCGGCGAGCACCGGGCCCGTGAACTTGAGGTGCGTGGTCGCCGGCACGCCCGGCAGGTTGTACGACATCGAGACCGCGCCGATCACCGTCGGGATGTGCAGGATCGCGCCGCCCTTGGCCTTCGCCATCTGCGCGTCGGTCATCGGGCCGTCGGTGGCGCCGAAGTCCACCGTCTGCTCGGAGATCTGGTTGATGCCGGCGCCCGAGCCGACGGACTGGTAGTTGACCTTCACCCCGGTCTTGGCCGCGTACACCTGGGCCCAGCTGTTGTAGATCGGAGCGGCGAAACTCGAGCCGGCGCCGGTCAGGTCCTGCGCGCCGGCCGTGGCGCCCACGGCCATCACGGCCGCGGCTGCGAGAAGAATGCGCTTCATGTGCGAGTGGTCCTCGGAGTGCGTGTGGGAGAGGTCAGAAGTTGATCACGAAGTGGACGAAGAACGCCTTGAGGTCCGACGTGTTGCCGTTCTTGCCCTCGATGTCCTGGTAGTCGGCGTACGCGGTGACCTTGCTGTTGATGTCGTAGCCGAGCCCGCCGATCAGGTAGCGCTGATACGCGCTGACGTTCGTGTTGGGCTTGTACTGGTCGCCGCGGAGGACGAGCGACCACGGGCTGGTCTTGGTGTTGTTGATCAGCGCCAGCGGGCGCAGGATCGTGAACGCCGAGTAGACGGCGCCGGTGGTCGTCGTCACGGTCGCGCTGGCCGGGGTGTCGGCGCCGTTCGTGCGGCTGTCGTACTCGGCAACGACCGTCGCGCGCGGGTCCTTCACGCCCACGTGCACGCCCCACAGGTCCTTCTGAAGCCCCGGGCCGGTCGCGTCGAAGTTGCTGGGGTTGTAGCCCTTCTGATAGTAGGGGCTGATCTGCAGGCCCTTGAACCAGCCGGCGTTGTCGCTCGCCGCGAGCGGCGTCCAGCTGAACCGGACGTTGACGTCCTTGAACCGGTCGGTCTCGGCCGCGCCGTACCCGGTGCCGTTGTACACGCCGCCGTAGATCTGGCCCTGCTTGCCCGGCAGCGTGAAGATCGCCGCGACGCCGAGGTCCGAGGACGGGACGAAGCTCAGGTAGTCGATCGGCGTGTTCGTGATGCCGCGCTGCCAGAAGCTTTCCATCATGTCGATCTCCGGCGTCTGCTCGAGGCCGAACCGGAGCGAGAGCGCGGCCGGGTCCTTGCCCGTGTCCTTCCAGGCCGCCCATTCCATGAACGCGTACTTGATGCGCGCCGTCCACCCCTTGTAGTAGGTGCCCGGGGCCGTGTTCTGAAACACGTCGGTCGTCACGCGGACCGTGACGTTGTCGCCGGCCGGCATGATGAAGTTCAGATAGGCTCTGGTGAGGTCGAACTTGTTCAGGCTGCGCTGGGCTTTGGTGCCGCCGTTCTGCCAATCGGCATAGAGGACGCCGGAGAACTTGAGCGGCGTGACCGCGGACGCTTGGGCGGCCGCGCTCGTCGCTCCAACGGCGACGAACCCGGCCGCGATGGCCAGACGGGAGAGAGTTCGCATGGGATCTCGCAAAGAGGGAGAGCAGTGGAGTGAACTGCCGGAGCGGCGGGTCCGTCCGACGTCCTGAACCGTACGCCGAGCCTGTCACGATGCCGGTCGGCGTTCGTAACGGCCGGGTAAAGGCCGACCGCACGGTGCCGGGCCGCTTGCCGCACGCGCCCCCGCATTGACGGACGGCGCTTCAGGGGCTACGCTGCCGCCGGCGCGACCGGTGCGCCGTTCGTCTTCACCACCGCACCCCCACGGAGGCTCCAGATGGGTGTCTTCACCGAGTTAGGGCGGCTGAACAGGCAGCAGCGCAGCGCCTTTCTTGCCAGCTTCCTCGGCTGGACGCTCGATGCGTTCGACTTCTTCCTGATGGTCTTCATCCTGCGCGCCATCGCGCAGGAATTCGGAACCGACGTCAAGACCGTCACCGTCGCCATCACGCTCACGCTGGCCATGCGTCCGGTGGGCGCGCTCGTCTTCGGCATGCTCGCCGACCGGTTCGGGCGCCGGCCGATCCTGATGATCGACGTCCTCCTGTTCTCGGTACTCGAGTTGGCGTCGGCCTTCGCCCCCACGCTCGTGGTCCTGATGATCCTGCGGGCCGCGTTCGGATTCGCGATGGGCGGCGAGTGGGGGATCGGGGCCTCGCTCGCGATGGAATCGATCCCGCCGCGGGCGCGCGGCCTCGTCTCCGGAATCCTTCAGGAGGGCTACGCGGTCGGGTACCTGCTGGCGGCGGTGGTTTACGGACTGCTGTTCGACCGCGTCGGCTGGCGTGGAATGTTCATGGTCGGCGTGATCCCGGCGCTCCTCGTGCTCTACATCCGGCGCAACGTCGAGGAGTCGCCGGTCTGGGAACGCGTGCGGGCCGCGCCGCAGCGCGGGCTCCTGCGCTCGATCCGCGAGAACGGGAAGCTCTTCCTGTACGTGGTCGTGCTGATGACGGCGTTCAACTTCTTCAGCCACGGGACGCAGGACCTGTATCCGACCTTCCTGCAGAGCCAGCACGGGTTCGGCTCGCGCGAGGTCAGCCTGATCACCATCATCATGCAGGTCGGAGCGATCACCGGCGGCATCTTTTTCGGCACCCTGTCGGAGCGAATCGGCCGCCGATCCGCCATCGTGCTGGCGGCGCTGTTCGGGCTGATCATGGTCCCCTTGTGGAGCCTTGCGTCGGGCGCGGTGGTGCTCGCCGTCGGCGCCTTCCTCATGCAGGTCGCGGTGCAGGGCGCCTGGGGGGTCATCCCCGTCCACCTCAACGAGTTGTCGCCGAACGAGGTGCGCGGCACCTTCCCCGGGTTCGCCTATCAGCTGGGCAACTTCCTGGCGTCGGCGAACGCCACGATCCAGGCGGGAATCGCGGAGCGGCGGGGCGGCAACTACGGTGAGGCACTGGCCATCGTCGGCGCCGCGATGGCGATCGTGATCGCATTCCTGACGGCGGTCGGTCCGGAAGCGCGGGGGGTCCTGTTCGAGACGTCGTCCACGGATGTCCCGGGCGAGTGACGGGTGGGCGCGTTGACACACGCTAAGTGCTTGCGTAGCTTAGGGGTCTGTCTAAAACGCCCTCGGGGCGGCCGAGACCCGGGTTGCAGCCCGCACCGGTGAGGCGCAGGACCCACATCGCACGTCAGGACCGAAGTACATGAAGACGTTCAGCGCCACCCCGCACGACATCGAGCAGCGGTGGTTCATCGTGGACGCGGAGGGCATGGTGCTCGGCCGCCTCGCGTCCGAGGTCGCGAAAGTGATTCGCGGCAAGCACAAGCCGATCTACACGCCGCACATGGATACCGGTGACAACGTCATCGTCATCAACGCGGCCAAGGTGAAGGTCACCGGGCGCAAGGCCGAGCAGAAGCGCTACTTCACCCACACGGGCTACATGGGACACGAGCGGCACACGCCGTTCGCCACGATGCTGGCCAAGCATCCGGAACGGGTGATCGAGAAGGCGGTGCACGGCATGCTGCCGAAGACCGCACTGGGCCGCCAGGTGCTGCGCGGAAAGCTGCGCGTCTACGCCGGTCCCGAGCATCCGCACGCGGCGCAGCAGCCGACGCCGCTTCCCATCAAGAAGAGCGAGACGAAGTAATGGCCGACACGACGATGATTCACGCGATCGGCCGCCGCAAGGAAGCGGTGTGCCGCGTCTACCTGAAGCCCGGTTCGGGCAAATGGGACGTCAACGGGCGCACGCTCGGCGACTATTTCCCGCGGCCGACGCTCGTGTCGGCCATCCAGCAGCCGTTCACGGCGACCGACACGCTCGGCCGCTTCGACGTCAAGGCGAAGTGCGAAGGCGGTGGCCAGAACGGCCAGGCCGGCGCGCTCCGTCTGGCGGTGGCGCGCGCCCTCGTCAAGCTCGACGAGGACCACCGCCGCAAGCTTCGCGACCTCGGCCTCCTGACGCGCGACGCCCGCGCGGTGGAGCGCAAGAAGCCGGGTCGTCCGAAGGCGCGCAAGCGGTTCCAGTTCAGCAAGCGCTGATCGTACGGCACGGATCCGGCCCGGGAGCGGCGTGCTCCCGGGCGGAACCGCGGCCCCGTTCGGCGGGCAGTCTATCTCACACGCTTCCCGAGCCCACGCGGGTGCCGGCATGCCGGTTCGCGGCGGGCGCTGACGGAAGCGGACGATCAAACCAATTCGAGGGAAGTCACGCACCATGCCCGATTCGCAGCTCACGCTCGAGCAGTTGCTCGCCGCCGGTGTCCATTTCGGACACCAGACCCGCCGTTGGAATCCCAAGATGCGCCGCTTCATCTTCGCGGAGCGCAACGGGATTCACATCATCGACCTCCAGCAGACCCTTCGCCAACTGGAACTCGCGCAGAAGCTGGCGCGCGAGGTCATCCTGCGCGGCGAGGCCGTGCTGTTCGTCTGCACCAAGACCCAACTCGCCGGTCTGGTCAGGCAGGCTGCCGAGAGCTGCGGCGCGCAGTTCATCACCGAGCGCTGGCTGGGCGGCCTGCTCACCAACTTCCAGACCGTCAAGAAGCAGCTGCGGCGGATGAAGGAACTCGAAGCCGGCTCGGAGTCGGGTGGCGAGTTCGAGAACTACACGAAGAAAGAGCAGTTGATGATGGCGCGTGAGCGCGACAAGCTCACGAAGTACCTGGGCGGCATCAAGGGCATGACGCGGCTGCCGGGGCTCATGTTCGTGGTCGACTCCAAGAAGGAGCGCATCGCGGTCGCCGAGGCGAACAAGCTGAACATCCCGATCATCGGAGTCGTCGATACGAATGCCGACCCCGACCTGATCACGGTGCCGATCGCCGGCAACGACGACGCCATCCGTTCGGTGGAGCTGATCGCCAATGCCATTGCGGCGACGATCGCCGAGGCGCGGCGCGAGGCGCCGGTCCGCGAGGAGGTCGAGGAAGGCGAGAGCTACACCTACAGCTCGGATCGCGGCGCCGAGCCGGCCGAAGGCGAGGCCGAGCGCAAGCGCCGCCGCCGGCCGCGGCGCCGGCGCGCCAAGCCCGAAGCGATCGCGGCGCGGCTCCGCTCGACCGGCGAAAGCGGGGAGGCAGGGGAAGGCGATGGCGCTGCCGCGGGCGGCGACGAGCCGGCTTCCGAGTAGCTCCTGACCGGCGGCCGAGCGGGCCGCCCGGTCGCGGCGCCTGCCGCAGTACATTTGACAGACGCCGCCGGCACGCGCTGGCGGCGTTTCCACGACTCAGAGCGTGGGACGGCAAGAACACATTTCGCGGTTTCCGCGGACAACGAAGGACGACGATTTCATGGCTACGTTCACTGCAAAGGACGTCCAGACCCTGCGCCAGCGGACCGGCGCGGGCATGATGGACTGCAAGAAGGCGCTCGACGAGACGGGCGGCAACATCGATCAGGCGGTCGAGAACCTCCGGAAGCGCGGCGTCGCGAAGGCGGAAAAGCGCGCCGGCCGCACCACCAGCGAGGGGATCATCGGCCATTACGTGCACCACAACGGGCGCGTGGCCACGCTCGTCGAGCTCAACTGCGAGACCGACTTCGTGGCGCGCACCGAGGACTTCAAGGAGCTGGCGCGCTACATCGCCGAGCATATCGCGGCCAGCGCGCCGCTCGCCGTGGATCGCGACGGCATCGATCCCGAGAAGATCGCGATGGAGCGCCGCATCGCCGAGGAGCAGACCCGCGCCGCCGGCAAGCCGGAAGCGATGCTCGACAAGATCGTCGACGGCAAGATGGAGGCGTTCTTCAAGGAAGCGACGCTGCTCAACCAGCCGTGGGTGCGCGAGCCGAAGAAGACGATCGGCGAGCTGGTGAAAGAGGTGTCCGGCAAGACCGGCGAGAACATCCAGGTCAAGCGCTTCGTCCGCTTCCAACTCGGCGAGGAATGACCACCATGGCCGAACTCCGCTATCCGCGCGTGCTCATCAAGCTGTCCGGCGAGGCGCTGGCCGGAAAAGTGGGGTTCGGCTTCGATTTCGAAACGATCGACCGTCTGGCCGACGAGGTCGTGGCGGTCATTCGCATGGGCGCCACGGTCGGGATGGTGATCGGCGGCGGCAACATCGTGCGCGGCACGATCCTCTCGAAAATGGGGCTCGACCGCGTCACCGCCGACTACATGGGCATGCTCGGCACCGTCATCAACGCCCTCGCCGTCCAGGACGTGCTCGAGCGCAAGGGCGTCGATACGCGCGTGATGACGGCGATCCGGATGGAGGAACTGGCGGAGCCGTACATCCGGCGGCGCGCGCTCCGCCACTTCGAGAAGGGGCGAAGCGTGATCTTTGCCGCCGGCACCGGCAATCCGTACTTTTCCACGGACACGGCCGCGGTGCTGCGCGCCATTCAGATCAAGGCCGACGTGATCATCAAGGCGACGGGCGTCGACGGCGTCTATTCGGCGGACCCGAGACGCGATCCGAACGCCAAGCTGTACGAGGAGATCAGCTACCGCGACGTCATGATCGAGGAGCTGAAGGTGATGGATCAGACGGCGGTGACGCTCTGCAAGGAGAACGACCTGCCGCTGATCGTTCTCAACATTCATCGACCGGGCGCGATCGCGCGCGCCGTGCGCGGGGAGCGCGAAGGGACACTCGTTCAATGAGCTCAATCCAGGACACCCTGAAAGAGTGCCGAGGCGCCATGGACAAGGCGCTCGACAACACGAAGCGGGAATTCTCGAACGTCCGGTCCGGGAAGGCGTCGCCCACGATGCTCGACTCGGTGCGCGTGGAGATGTACGGCACGCCCATGGCGATGAATCAGGTCGCGACGGTGTCGTCGCCCGAGCCGCGGCTGCTCATCGTCACGCCGTTCGACCGCAACCAGAGCAAGGTGGTGGAGAAGGCGATCCGCGAGGCAGGGCTCGGTCTCGAGCCGTCGAACCAGGGAACGTTCATTCGCGTGCCGCTGCCGGCCATGAACGAAGAGCGGCGCCGGGAGCTGGTGAAGGTGGTGCACAAGCTCGCCGAGGAAGGGAAGATCGGCATCCGGCACGCCCGCACCCACGCCCGCGATACCGTGAAGAAGCTGCAGGGCGTGTCCGAAGACGAGGTGAAGCACGCCGAGAAGGACATCCAGAAACTCCACGACGACTACATCCACCACGTCGATGAGCTGATCAAGGCGATGGAAGCCGAGATCATGGAAGTCTGAGCGAGGGTCGCGCGCCGTGCCGGACCCGACACCCGCGGACCTGCTCGGTCGAATCCGCCTGCATGGGCGGATCCCGCGGCACGTGGCCATCATCATGGACGGCAACGGCCGATGGGCCAGGGGACGGGTCATGCCCCGCACGTACGGCCACCGCGCGGGGATGCAGTCGGTGCGCGACGTGGTCGAAGGCGCCATCGAGGTCGGCGTCGAGTGCCTGTCGCTGTTCGCGTTCTCCAAGGAGAACTGGCACCGGCCCAAGCTCGAAGTCTCCGCGCTCATGTCGCTCCTCGAGGAGTACATCCAGCGCGAGGCCGATGCACTGAACGAGAACGGCGTGCGCGTACGTGTGCTCGGCGAGCTGGACCGCCTCACGCCGCCGGCCGCCGCCGCCGTCGCCCGCGTCACGACCCAGACCGCGCACAACACCCGGCTCGACCTGAACCTGTTCATTTCGTACGGGTCGCGCGCCGAGCTGGTGCGGGCCGCGCGGTCGCTCGCCGAGGACGTCGCGGCCGGCCGCCTCGACCCCGCAGAGATCGATGAAGCGGCCTTCGCGTCGCGGCTGTACACGGCGGGGCTGCCCGATCCCGATCTGCTCATCCGCACCTCGGGGGAGTTGCGCATCTCAAACTTCATGTTGTGGCAGCTCGCGTATACCGAGCTCTACGTGTCGCCGCTCCTGTGGCCCGACTTCCGCCGGGCGCAGCTGTACGAAGCGATTCTGGCCTTTCAGGGGCGCGACCGCCGGTTCGGCCGCGTGACGGTGTGATGAGCGAATTGACCCGCCGCATTCTCTTCGCCGTGATCGCCGCGCCCATCGTGCTGGCGATCCTCGATGCGGGGGGCGCCCCGCTGGCGGCGCTGCTCGCCATTGCGTCGGCGGTCGCCGCCTGGGAGTTCTTCCGCCTCGCGCGCGGCGCGGGCAACCAGCCGCTCGACGACATCGGCATCGGCATCGCCGGGCTCACGCCGCTGGCCGTGCATGCGCGGTATCTGGGCCTCTACGCGGTGCGGCCGGTGGAAGTCGTGGTGGTCGTCCTCGTCGTGTGCGCCCTCACCCTATGGATGCGCGGATCGCAGGGACAGCCGATGGCGTCGCTGGGCGTCACGCTGCTCGGCGTGGTGTACACGGGGGGCACGCTCTCCTTCGCTTACGTGCTCCGGTACCACGAATACGCGCTCGGCGGGCGGCAATTCACCGTGGGCGGCCTGCACCTCTCGCTCACGTCCGGGGGGGCCCTGGTCGCGCTGCCGGTCATTCTCACCTGGCTCACCGACATCGGCGCCTACGCCTTCGGGCGACTGTTCGGGCGGCGAAAGCTCATGCCGGCGATCAGCCCGGGAAAGACGGTAGCGGGCGCCGTGGGAGGAGTCGCGGCGAGCATCGTCGCCACCTATCTGTACGTGCACTACGCGTTGCGTCCGGTGGCGCAACTCGGGCTCACGCCGCTGGGCATTGTGATCATGGGGTTCGCGATCAGCGTCACGGCGCAGGTCGGCGATCTTTTCGAGTCGATGCTGAAGCGCGAGGCGGGCGTGAAGGACAGCTCGCAGCTGATCCCCGGACACGGCGGCGTGCTCGACCGGCTGGACAGCCTCTTCTTCGTGCTGCCGGTGGCGTACCTCCTGCTCGGCCTGCTCTTGGTACCCGCCCCCGCATGACCCCTCGCGGCGTGGCCATCCTCGGGTCCACGGGTTCCATCGGCACGACCGCGCTGCGCGTGCTGGCGCGCCATCGCGACCGGTTCCGGCTGGCTGCCCTCACCGCGCATTCGAACGCCGCACTCCTCGGGCAGCAGGCCCGCGGCGAGCATCCCGCGTTCGTGGGACTGGTGGAGGACGGGGCGGGCGTCGATCGCGCCTGGTGCCGGGGGGCGGACTGCCTGACTGAGGCCGCAGTGCGCGACGACGTCGACATCGTGCTCAACGCCGTCGTCGGCTCGGTGGGGCTCGACGCGACGCTGGCGGCGCTCGAGCGCGGCAAGCGGGTGGCGCTGGCCAACAAGGAAACGCTGGTGATGGGCGGGCATCTCGTGGCCGCGGCCGAACGGCGCGGCGGCGGAACGGTCGTGCCCGTGGACAGCGAGCACAGCGCCGTGCTCCAGTGCATCGCCGGCCGGCCCGAGGTGGAGGTCCGGCGCGTCATCCTCACGGCGTCGGGCGGGCCGTTTCGCGAGTGGTCGCGCGAGCGATTGGAACGGGCCACGCTGGATGACGCCCTGCAGCATCCCACCTGGCGCATGGGGCGGAAGATCACCGTCGACAGCGCGACGCTCGCGAACAAGGCGCTCGAAGTGATCGAGGCGCACTACCTGTTCGGGCTGCCGTACGAACGCATCGACGTGGTGGTGCATCCGCAGAGCATCGTGCACTCGCTGGTGGAATTCGTGGACGGCAGCGTGCTCGCCCAGATGGGTGTTCCGAGCATGGAGCTGCCCATCCTCTACGCGCTCACCCATCCCGAACGGCTGGAGGACGCCGGCGTCCCGGCGTTCGATCCCGTTCGCGCCTCGCCGCTCACGTTCGAACCGGTGCGGCTGGACGCGTTTCCGGCGCTGCGCCTCGGAATGGAAGCGGGGCGCACGGGCGGGGCCGCGCCCGCCGTGTTCAATGCCGCAAACGAGCAGGCCGTCGCCATATTTCTGGAAGGGCGGATCGGGTTCACCGACATCGCGGTGGGCATTGCCGGAGCGCTCGAAACGCTGGGCGGCATGCCCGGCGACACCCGCGCGGCGCTCGAAGCGGCGGACGCCGCGGCACGCCGCCATGTGAGAAACCGATTCGGATGCTAGCGCTCCTCGCTCCCGTTCTCGTCTTCGGACTCGTGATCTTCGTGCACGAGTTCGGGCACTTCCTGGCGGCGAAGGCGATGGGCGTCTATGCGCCGCGCTTCTCCATCGGGTTCGGCCCCGCGCTCTGGCGCAAACGGCGCGGCGAGACCGAGTACGTGCTGGCGCTCCTCCCGCTGGGCGGGTACGTGCGCATGGCGTCGCGCCACGACGAAACGTCGGCGTTCCTCGAGGGCGGAAGCGAGGAGACGAGCGGCCTCAAGGAAGGCGACCCGGGCTACGATCCGGAGGCGATGATCCCCTTCGGACCGCGTCCGGTGCCGGAACACCGGTGGTTCGAATCGAAGCCGCTTCCAGCCCGGCTACTCATTCTCTTCGCGGGCGTGACGATGAACGCGCTGCTGGCGTTCGTGGTGGCGATCGGGCTGGCGTACCACTTCGGGCGGACCGTCGTGCCGACGCGCGTGGTGGGCGCGGTGCACGTGCCGCCGGGCGGTGCGGCGCTGGGCGCGCTGCAGCCCGGGGATACGATCTTCCGTGTGAATGGGGACAGCGTGGGCGACTGGGCGGAGATTCTCAATGCGGTGGCGCTGAGCCGCGCCGACGTCACCTTCGGTACCCAGCACGGGGACGTGGTCGTGCCGCTCAACGACTCCCTGACCCCGCTGGCGGTTGCCCGTGCCGTCGACTACTGGGTGCCGCCGGTGGTGGACTCGGTGCTTCCCGGCGGCGCGGCGGCGGCGGCCGGCCTTCAGAAGGGCGACAGCATCTCGGCGATCGACGGCGTCGCCACGCCCGGGTTTGCCGAACTGGTGGACCGGGTGAGCCCGGCCGCGGGGTCGACGCTGGTGTTCACGGTCTGGCGGCAGGGCAAGCGCCTGGACGTGCGGGTCACGCCGCGGGCGACGCCGGTGACGGATCCGGTGACGAACGCGGTGGATACGCTGGGGCGAATCGGCGTGGCGCAGCGGCAGGACGTGCGGCGGATCCCGGTGGGGTTCGTGCAGGCCGTGGAGACCGGCGCCGGCGCCACCTGGGTCATGGGAGGCGCGGTCATCGGAACGGTGCGCGATCTGATCACCCGGAAGGTTTCGGTAAAGGAACTGGGGGGACCCATCGCGATCACACGCGCGTCCGTGCAGGCCGCGCGGACCGGGGCGGAGACGCTCTTCTACCTCATCGCATTGCTGAGCATCAACGTCGCGGTGCTGAACCTGCTGCCGATCCCGATTCTGGACGGCGGCCAGATCGTGGTGAACGTGATCGAGACGGCCAAGGGCAGCCCGTTCAGCGAGCGGACGCGGGAGAACATCCTCCGCTTCGGGCTGGTGATCATCGCCCTGCTGTTCGCGCTCGTGATGTTCAACGACACGCGTGCCTGGCTGGGGCACCTGTTCTCCTGACGGGGCCGGCCGCGACGCCCGGGAGAGCGTAACAGAGCTGCCGGAGGCGCCCTTTACAGAGAATGGGCAGCCCGTTAACTTCATCTGCTGCAACTGATTCGGTTCAATCGTCATACCGCCAACGGGGCGGGGATCATCACCTCATGTCATTTCAGAAGTCACCCGAGATCGCGAAGTACAAGGCCCACGAGACCGACACCGGCTCCACGAAGCTCCAGGTGGCCGCGCTCACCGAGCGCATCAACTACCTCACCGAGCACTTCCGCGTCCATTCCAAGGACCATCACAGCCGGCGCGGCCTGCTGAAGATGGTCGGCAAGCGGAAGCGCCTCATGAGCTACCTGCGGCGCACGGATGTCGAGGGCTATCGCCAGCTCGTGCAGGACCTCGGTCTCCGGTACTAGAGTGAGCGTGATGAGCACGCGCGCGGAGAGCCACTCGGTGGCCCGCGCGCTTTTTGTATTCCACGAGGCAACAACGCAATGATGCAACGCATCGAGAAGACCTTCGCCGGCCGCAAGCTCGTCATCGAGACGGGGCGGATGGCGAAGCAGGCGGCCGGATCGGCCGTCGTGCAATTCGGCGACACCATGGTCATCGCCGCCTGCACCGTGAGCGACAAGGAAAGCTCACTCGGATTTTTCCCACTGCTCGTCGAGTATCGCGAGAAGACCTACGCCGCCGGCAAGATTCCGGGCGGCTTCATCAAGCGCGAAGGCCGCCCGCACGATCACGAGATCCTGGCGGCGCGCATCATCGACCGGTCCATCCGGCCTCTCTTCCCGGAAGGGTTCAAGAACGAGGTCCAGGTCTTCATCTACGTCGTCTCCGCGGACCAGGAGAACGACGCCGACGTGCTGGCGCTCGTCGCCGCGTCCTTCGCCATCAACGCGTCGCGGATTCCCTTCCTGGGGCCGATCGCCGGCGTGCGCGTGGGCCGCGTGCAGGACAACTGGGTCCTGAATCCCACCTTCCAGCAGCTTGAATACAGCGACATGGACCTGGTGGTCGCCGGGTCCAGCGAGTCGATCGTGATGGTCGAGGGCGGCGCGCTGCAGGTCTCCGAGGATGACGTCGTCTCGGCGCTCGAATTGGCGCACGGCGGCATCAAGGAGCTCATCGCGGCGCAGGAAGAGCTGCTGGCGAAGATGGACGACCGGCCGGCCAAGATGCCGTGGACGAAGGCCGCGCGCCCCGAGGGCCTCGAAGCCCGGGTGCGCGAGCTCGCCGAGCCGAAGATCGCCGAGGCGATCAACCAGAAGGAGAAGCACACCCGCATCCAGGCCGTGGAGCGGGCGAAGGACGAGGTCGTCGAAGCGCTGAAGGAGACCTACGCCGACAACATCGGCGACGTGAAGGCCGTGCTCGGGGACGTCGAGTACGAGAGCCTGCGCTCCCAGGTGCTCGATTCCAAGCTGCGCGTCGACGGCCGGAAGGTGAACGAGGTGCGGCCGATCACGATCGACATGGACGTGCTGCCCCGGGCGCACGGCTCGTCGTTGTTCACGCGCGGCCAGACGCAGGCGCTCGTGAGCGTCACGCTCGGCACCGCCAACGACGTCCAGCGGCTCGACAGCATCGACGAGCCGCAGGAGTCGACCAAGTCGTTCATGCTGCACTACAACTTCCCGCCGTTCTCGACGGGTGAGGTGCGGCCCATGCGCGGCACGTCCCGGCGCGAGATCGGACACGGCAACCTCGCCGAGCGCGCGCTGCAGGCCATGCTCCCGCCGTTCGAAGAGTTCCCGTACACGATCCGCGTCGTCTCCGACATCATGGAGTCGAACGGGTCGTCGTCGATGGCGTCGATCTGCGGGGGCTCGCTCGCGCTGTTCGGCGCCGGCGTGCCGATGGGTGCGGCCGTCGCCGGCGTGGCGATGGGGCTCATCAAGGAAGGCAGGAAGTACGCGATCCTCACCGACATCCTGGGCACCGAAGACCACCTCGGCGACATGGACTTCAAGGTCGCGGGCACGTCCACGGGCATCACGTCCATTCAGATGGACATCAAGATCGAGGGGCTCGACCTCAAGATCATGAAGGAAGCCCTGGCCCAGGCGCGCGACGGCCGCCTGCACATCCTTGGCGAGATGAACAAGGCGCTCGATACGCCGCGCGGCGACCTGTCGCCGTACGCTCCGCGTATCGTCACCATGACCATCAATCCCGAGAAGATCGGCGATCTCATCGGGCCCAAGGGCAAGACGATCCGCGGCATCCAGGACGAGACGGGCGCCGAGCTCACGGTGGACGATTCCGGCCTGGTGACCATTGCCGCCGTGGGCGGCGAGGCCATGGAGCGTGCCCGGCAGATGGTGCAGGCGATCACCGCCGAGCCCGTCGTCGGCGAGATCTACGAGGGTCCCGTGAAGTCCACGACGGCGTTCGGGGCGTTCATCGAGATCATGCCGGGCACGGAGGGGCTGCTCCACATCTCCGAGATGCGCCACGGGCGGGTGGAGAAGACGGAGGACGTGGTCAAGAAGGGCGACCGCGTGAAGGTCAAGCTCATCGAGCGCGACGAGCGTGGCCGCCTCCGCCTGTCGATGAAGGCGCTGCTGCCGAAGCCGGAAGGCGCGCCGGAAGAAGCCGCGGCGCCGGCCGCAGGAAACGGCGCCGAAGCGTCGGCACCCCGCGAGGAGAGCGGGGATCGCGGGGGGCGCCGCGGCGGCGGCCGCCGCGGCGAGCGGTCGCGCCGGTCGTGACCGGCGCGGCGCAGCGCGCCGACACCGCGTTTCGCCGGACCGTCCTGTCCAACGGGCTGACCGTACTCTCGGAGCAGATGCCGGGAGTGCGGTCGGTCTCGTTTGGGGCCTGGGTCCGGTCGGCATCGGTGCACGAGCGCGCGGAAGAGATGGGCGTCTCGCACCTGCTCGAACACATGGTGTTCAAGGGCACGGCGCGGCGCAGCGCGGCCGAGATCGCGCTGTCGCTCGAAGCGGTGGGCGGCGGGCTCGACGCGTACACGTCGCGCGAACACACCGTGTACCAGGCGCGCGTGCTGGACGCGCACCTCGAACTCGCGGCCGACGTGATCGGTGACATGGCCTTCCATCCCGCGCTGCGCGAGGAAGACCTGGCGCTGGAACGCCGGGTGATTCTCGAGGAGATCGCGATGGTCGAGGACACCCCCGACGACCTCGTGTTCGAGCTGCACAACGCGGCGCTCTGGGGCCACCACCCGCTGGGCTACTCGATCCTCGGAACCCGCGAGACGGTCTCGCGCCTGGGAACGGCCGAGCTGCGGGCGCTGCACCAGCGGGCGTACCATCCCGATCAGATGGTCGTCGCCGCGGCCGGGAACGTGAACCATGACGCGTTGCTCGAGGTGCTGGCGCGCACCGGTTGGGCGGCCCAGCCGAGGGGCAGTGGCCCCCGGGCGACGGTGACGCCGGCGCCCGAGGTGGGGCCGCAGGTGCGCCACGTCGATCGGGACGGCGCGCAGACCCATCTCGTGGTCGGCTCGCGGGCGGTGCGCCACGGCGACCCCCGGCGGCACGCGCTCGTCCTCGTGAGCACGCTCATGGGCGGCGGGATGAGCTCGCGCCTCTTCCAGCGGGTGCGGGAGGAGCTCGGCCTCGCGTATGCCGTCTACACGTTCCAGTCGCTGCACGAGCTCACGGGGATGCACGGGGTGTACGTGGGCACCGCTCCCGAAACGGCGCCGCGCGCCCTGGACGCCATCCGCGCCGAGCTGCGCCGCCTGGCCGACGAGGGGCTGCCGGCGGGCGAGTTGGCCATGGGAAAGGACCAGCTCAAGGGGAATCTCGTGCTGTCGCTGGAAAGCCCGGCGTCGCGCATGTACCGCGCGGCCTCGGTGGCCCTGTACGACGAGCCCTACCGCTCGCTGGACGAGCTTCTCGCGCTCGTGGACGCCGTGGACGAAGCGGCGGTGGCCGAGGTGGCCCGGACGTTCTTCGAGCCTGCCGCGCAGACCGTGCTCTCCCTGGGGCCGGGCTCGGCGAGCTGACGGCGGGCGGGGCGCCGCGCCCCGTGCGTGCGCCTGCCTGCCCCCTGTGCGCCCGGTCTGGCCGACCCTTAAGTTTCCCCTCGGCCCCAAGCCGGGGCTCGCAACTGGGCGGTCCCGGCCGGCCATGACAACTCGCAACCAATCGAGCCATGAAAGTTGGCGTTCCGAAGGAAATCAAGACGAACGAGAACCGCATCGCGCTCGTTCCGGCTGGGGCCGAGGCGCTCATCGGCGCTGGCCATTCCGTGCTCGTCGAGACCGGCGCCGGAGACGGCAGCGGGTTCAGCGACGACATGTACAAGGCGGTCGGGGCGAAGATCGCGCCCGATGCCGCCACCGTGTGGCGTGACAGCGAAATGATCATGAAGGTGAAGGAACCGATCGAGCCCGAATGGAAACACATGCGGCGCGGTCAGCTCGTCTTCACCTACTTCCACTTTGCGGCCGACGAGCGGCTGACCAACGCCCACATCGACAGCGGCGCCGTGTGCGTGGCGTACGAAACGGTGGAACTGCCCGACCGCGAGCTGCCGCTGCTGACCCCGATGTCCGAGGTCGCGGGGCGAATGGCGGTGCAGGAAGGCGCCAAGTACCTCGAGAAGCTGTATGGCGGCCGCGGCGTGCTGCTGGGCGGCGTGCCGGGCGTGGCTCCCGCCAAGGTGGTCGTGCTCGGCGGCGGGGTCGTGGGAACCAACGCCGCGAAGATGGCGGCGGGGATGGGCGCCAAGGTGATCATCCTCGACCTGTCGCTGGAGCGGCTCCGCTACCTGAGCGACGTGATGCCGGCGAACGTCCAGCTCATCCACTCCAACCGGCACAACATCCTCGAGGCCATCGAGACGGCCGACCTGGTGGTGGGCGGCGTGCTCATCGCCGGCGCCAAGGCGCCGAAGCTCATCCGCCGCGAGGACCTCAAGCGGATGCGCCCGGGCTCCGTGATCGTGGACGTGGCGATCGACCAGGGCGGGTGCGTGGAGACGATCCATGCCACGACGCACGAGAATCCGACCTACGTGGTGGATGGCGTGATTCACTACGGCGTGGCCAACATGCCGGGGGGCGTTCCCAGAACCTCCACGCTGGCGCTCACCAACGCGACGCTGCCCTACGCCCTGCAGCTGGCGAACAAGGGGTGGAAGCGGGCGCTCACGGAGAACCCGGCCCTGCTCAAGGGGCTCAACGTCGTCGAGGGGCACGTGACGTACCAGGCCGTGGCCGACGCCTTCGGGCTGCGATACGAGGAGCCGGCGAAGTTCCTGGCGTGAACATCCGGCCGGTGGGTCGTCTGGTAGGGGCGGGGGCCACGCCGGTCCCGCCCCTCGTTTTTTCGCCCTCCACGCGTTCGGTGCGGAGTGGCGTAGGTTACGGTAACTCAATATTTTGCTGCCATCGCCTTGCGGCGGTACCTTCATGGCCTGCCGCCGATGGCTGACCTCGATTCGCCGCCCTCCGTTCTCCCTCTTCGGGTCAAGATTACCGGCTGATGCGCTGGCCTTTCTTCAAAGCGGGCTCCCTGTTTCCCGCCAATGCGATCGGTGTCGATCTCGGCACGGCAAACACGCTGATCTACGTGAAGGGCGAAGGCATCGTGCTCAACGAGCCATCGGTCGTCGCCATCGACCGTGAGACGAAGGTGATCAAGAGCGTCGGGCTCGAGGCGAAGCGGATGCTGGGGCGCACGCCCGACGGCGTGATCGCGGTGCGCCCGATGAAGGACGGCGTGATCGCCGACTTCGACGTCACCGAGAAGATGCTCCGCTACTTCCTCACGCTGATCATCGAGAACCACGTCTTCAAGGTGAAGCCGCGCGTGATCGTGTGCGTGCCCTCGGGTATTACGGAAGTGGAAAAGCGCGCCGTGCGGGACTCGGCCATCGGGGCGGGTGCGAAGGAAGTATTCATGGTCGCGGAGCCGATGGCGGCGGCGATCGGCGTCGGGTTGCCGGTGGAGACGCCGACCGGAAACATGGTCATCGACATCGGGGGCGGCACCACGGAGATCGCGGTCATCGCGCTCTCGGGCATCGTCAGCGACACGTCGATCCGGACCGGCGGCGACGAGCTCGACATCGCGATCGTGCAGTTCCTGCGCAAGAACTACAACCTCCTCATCGGCGAACAGACCGCGGAGCAGGTGAAGATCCAGGTCGGATCGGCGGCGCCGGTGGGCGAGGAACGCGAAATGGAGGTGAAGGGGCGCGATCTCGTGTCGGGAATTCCGAAGACGGTGCGCGTGCACTCGAGCGAGATTCGCGAGGCCATCCAGGAGCCGGTGCAGCAGATCGTCGACGCGGTCCGGCGGGCGCTGGAGATCACGCCGCCCGAGCTCGCCAGCGACATCGTGGACCGCGGCATCGTGATGACGGGCGGCGGCGCGCTGATCCGCGGGCTGGACCTGTTGCTGAGCCAGGAAACGAGCCTGCCGATTCACGTGGACGAGGATCCGCTGACGTGCGTCGTGCGCGGCACGGGTCGGATTCTCGACGACGAGGAGAAGTACTGGTCCGTGCTGAGCAGCTGAGGCCACGTCGTGGCACGCGCTGCTCGCTCCGGCACCCGGATGGACATCGCCGTCCTTGCGTTGTGCATCGTCCTCTCGGTGCTCGCGATGGCGTTGCCGGTCGAGGCGCGTGAGCCGATCGCCGGGGGGCTGCGCCGCACGCTGATGGCCCCGCTGGTCACGGTGCAGCGCGGGGCGACGCAGTGGCGCCTGGCCTGGCTCGAATCGGAGAAGCTCGCGCTGGGCCGCGATACGCTGGCCGCCGCCGCCGGCGACGCCAATGCGCTCCGTCTCGAGAATGCCCGGCTGCGCGAACTGCTCGGGCTCGGCGCGCGCCTCAAGTGGGGGATCGTCCCGGCCGTGGCACTGCAGGAACGCGCGCGCCCCGGCGACGTCATCACGTCGCTCGTGCTCAGCGCGGGCACCAATGCGGGCATCTCCACGTACAGCCCCGTCGTGGGCCCCGACGGGGTGATCGGACTCGTGCAGTCCGCCGATCCGAAATCGAGCGTCGTGATGCTCTTCTCGCATCCGGACTTCCGCGTCAGCGCGATGACGCTGGACGGCTCGGTGTTCGGCATCGTGTACCCGCACGCCGGAGACGGGTCCGCCGGGTATCTGCTCGAGCTGCGCAACGTCGCGTTCCGGACGCTGCTCAAACCGGGCACCGAGATCATCACCTCGGGGCTCGGCGGCACCTTTCCGCGCGGCATCCCGGTCGGCACGGTGATCCAGGAGATCAACACGACCGAAGGATGGTCGCGCACCTACCTCCTGCGCCCGGCCGTCAACCCTGCCAGCGTGACCTCGGTGATGGTGATGACGCCCGAGCGAGCGCAGGAGGATGTCGGCAACGCGTGGGCCGACAGCGCCACGGTGCAGGCGGCGGAGCGCCGGATGACGGCGGTTGCCGACTCGCTCGCGCGGCGCGCCGCCGAGCTCGAAGCGGCGCGCCGGCGCGCCCAGGCCGACAGCGCGCGGCGCGACACGACGCCGAAGCCGCCCGGCGGGGGGCAGCCGTGAACGCGCGCCAGGCCGGCCGGACCGCGGCCGTGGTCGTGGTGCTCGTCGTGCTGCAGTTCATCGTGCAGCCGCTGCTCGCGTGGCGCGCGGCGCCCGACTTCGTGGTGATGGCGGTGCTGTACGCCGCGGTGCGGATGCGGCCCGGTTGGGCCGCGGTGCTCGGGTTCGGGCTCGGGCTGGCCACCGATTCGCTGGCGTTGAGCGGCTTCGGCGCGGGCGCGCTCGCCCTGGCCGTCGTCGGATTCGGCGCGTCGTGGCTCAAGGGCATGTTCTTCGCGGACAACGTCGCGATCAATGCCGCGTTCCTGTTTCTCGGCAAATGGGCGTTCGACATCGTGTACGTCATCGCCCAGCACGGCATGTCGTTCGGCGCTCTGGCGGCCCAGGTGCTGGTCTGGTCGGTGCTCTCGGCGGCAATGACGGCCGTCGTCGGGATCGTGGCGCTGGCGATGCTGCGCCCATTGGGCGGGGACGCCACGTCGTGAGCTTCCACCCGAATGTCGTGGCGCGCCGGGCGCGCCTGGCGACGGGGTTGATCGGGGGCGCGCTCGGCTTCCTCGTGCTGGCATTCTTCCGCACGCAGGTGATCCGGAATCAGGAGTGGTCGCTGCGCTCGGAAGAGAACCGGCTGCGCGAGGTGCCGCTTCCGGCGCCGCGCGGGAACATCTTCGACCGCAACGGCCGGATCATCGCCGAGAACGTGGTCGGATACACGGTCTCGATCCTGCCACAGTCGGCCGACTCGCTACGCGCGACGCTCCGCCGGGTGGCCGAGATGGTGCCGCTGAGCCGCGGCGAGATCGACGCCGCGCTGCGGCGCTACAACCGGAGCCCGGTGCGCCCCACCGTGATCCTGCCGGACGCGACGTTCGACGAGATCTCGGTGCTCGAGGAGCACCGCATCGATTTTCCGAACCTGATCATCCAGTCGTCGCCCAAGCGATCGTATCCCGCCGGGGGCGACGTCGCGGCGTTCGTCGGGTCGATCGGGGAGGTGAGCGACTCCGAGCTCACCACGCCCGCGTTCGATGGGTACAAGCCGGGGCAACTCGTCGGGAAGCAGGGCCTGGAGCGCGAGTACGAATCCACGCTGCGCGGCCGCGAGGGAAGCCGGTTCGTCGAGGTGGACGCCCGGGGGCGCGTGGTCCGCGAGGTCGGTGCCCGCGAAGACCTGCAGCCGGAGCAGGGCAAGCCGCTGTACACGAACATCGACCTGGATCTTCAGGAGTACGTCGCGCACCTGTTCGGCGACTCGCTCACCGGCGGCGTCGTGGCGCTCGAGCCGCGCACCGGCGCCGTGCTCGCGCTCTACAGCGCGCCGAGCTGGGACCCCAACCGCTTCGTCGGCGGCGTGTCGATCGCGTATTACGACTCGCTCCTGAACGACCCGCGCTCACCGCTCTACAACAAGGCGACGCAGGGGGTGTATCCGCCGGGCTCCACGTGGAAGCTCGCGACGGCGGTGATCGGCCTCGAGGACAGCCTCGTGAACATGGGCGACCGCATGCCGCAGTCGTGCACGGGGCGCTACTTCTACGGCGACCGGTACTGGGCCTGCTGGGATCCCGCGGGCCACGGCCCCCTGACGCTGAGCCAGGCCATCGAGAAATCGTGCGACGTCTACTTCTACCAGCTGGGTTTGCGCATCGGGCTCGGGCGACTGATCGCCGGCGGCGTGAAGCTGGGCTTCAACACGCCCACCGGCGTGGATCTGCCCGAGGACAGCCGGCCGCGCTTTCCGGATCGCCTGCAGTACTTCGACCAGAAGTATGGGCCGCGCGGATGGACGCCCGGGGCGACGGTGATGAACATGTCCATCGGCCAGGGCGAGGACGCGCAGACGGTGCTGGGGATGGCGAAGTTCTACACCGCGCTGGCGGAGGAGGGCATCGAGGCAACGCCCGAGATCGCGACCAAGCCCCCCGAGCTGCAGCGCATCTTCACGCTCGACTCCGCGCAATTGAAGAACCTGCGTGATGCGCTCGAGGGCGTGGTCGAGACGGGCGGCACCGCGGCCAGCGCGCGCATCCAGGGCGTCCAGCTCGCCGGGAAGACGGGCACGGCGCAGAGCGGCGTGAAGAAGAACGGCGTGGAGCTCAACCATGCATGGTTCGCCGGGTTCGCGCCGGCCGAGGACCCGAAGATCGTCGTGGCCGTGATGCTCGAGTTCGGCGGCCACGGGACGCGGGCGGCGCGGATCGCGTCGTCGATCATCGGGCACTACCTCAAGAGCACGGTGACGACGCTCGTGGAGACCGGCGGGTGAACGGCGGCCGCTCGATTCGGGTCGACTGGCCGCTCGTCATCGTCGCGCTGCTGCTGTCGGCCTACGGCATCGCCGTCGTGTATTCGGCCGGCCAGACCGACGTCCCGACGGTCGTGGCCCACGTGTACCGGCAGCAGATTCTCTGGTTCACGCTGGGCCTCTGCGGCGCGTACGCCGTGAGCCGCGCCTCGGTTCGCCTGTTCGAGTGGGCGACGGTGCCCGCGTACGTCGGCACGATCCTCGTCCTGTTCATGCTGCTGTTCTTCGGCAAGGGATCGGGCACTGCCGCAGGCACGAAGAGCTGGCTGGTCCTGGGCGGGATCAGGTTCGGACAGCCCTCGGAGCTGGCGAAGATCACCGTGGTGATGATGCTGGCCAAGGTGCTCGCCGCGAACCGGGAGGCGCCGACCACGCTGGTGGAGCTCTGGAAGCCGGCGCTCGTCGTCGGCCTGCCGTGGCTCGAGATCATGCTCCAGCCCGATCTCGGCACGGGCATCGTGTTCATCGGGATCTTCTTCCTGATGCTTTTCTGGGCGGGCGTCTCGTGGGAGCTGCTGGTCCTCGTCGCCAGTCCCATGATCAGCCTCGTGCTCGCGTTCAACACCAGTCTCTGGGGCGCATGGTTCATGCTGCTCCTCGCGCTGGTGCTCTGGTACAAGCCGTTTCTCTGGGAGAGCGTGACCGTGGTGGCGGCGAACGTGATCGCGGGCGTCGTGGCGCCGCTGCTCTGGGACCATCTGGGCGCGTACCGGCAGGCTCGCCTGAAGGTGTTCCTCGATCCGAACAGCGATCCGCTGCGCACCGGCTACCATGTGATCCAGTCGCAGGTGGCCATCGGGTCGGGCGGGTGGCTGGGCAAGGGGTTCACGATGGGCACGCAGAAGCGGCTCGCGTTCCTGCCCGAGCAGCACACGGATTTCATCTTCTCCGTCGTCGGCGAGGAGCTGGGCTTCGTGGGCGTGACGGTGGCCCTGGCGCTGTTCGGATATCTCTTCTACCGCGCGGTGCGCGTCGCCGCGCGGGCCAGTGATTCGTACGGCAGCCTGGTCGCGTTCGGACTGCTGGCGATGTGGCTCACGCACGTCGTCGAGAACGTCGGAATGACGCTCAATCTCACGCCGGTCACCGGCATCCCGCTGCCGTTCTTCAGCTATGGCGGATCGTTCATGTTCGCCAGCTGGCTGGCCGTGGGGGTGTTGATTCGCATTTCGGGGGAAGGGCGCGGCGCGGGGACGGGGCAGGTCGCCCTCTGATCCGCCGGGACTTCCGCCGCCACGGAAGCACCGCCAAATTCCACGAATGGCTTGGTTCAAGAAGGAGAAGAAGCCCCGCCAGCCGCGGCGCGACAAGCTGGAAATCCCCGCCGACGTCTGGGAGAAATGCGAGGCCTGCGGCCACACGGACATTCGCGAGAAGTTCGTGCGGAATCTCAACGTGTGCCCGAGCTGCGACCACCACCGGCGCATCCGGGCACACGAGTACGCGGCCATCCTGCTCGACGACGGCACGATGGAGGAACTGGAAGTCGACCTGCGGTCCACCGACCCGCTCGGATTTCCGGACTATCCGGCGCGGCTCAAGAAGGCGGTCAACAGCGCCGGTGACACCGACGCCATCCTCGCGGCGTCGGGCATGATGGACGGCGCTCCGGTGAACCTCGGCGTCATGGACTTCGCGTTCATGGGCGGCTCCATGGGCTCCGTGGTTGGCGAGAAGATCTCCCGCCTCGGCCAGCGCTCGCTGGAGCGCAAGTACCCGCTGGTCATCGTCTCGGCGTCCGGCGGCGCGCGCATGCAGGAAGGCGTGCTGTCGCTCATGCAGATGGCCAAGGTGTCGGCCATGCTCGCGCAGCTGGCCGAGCGGCGCATTCCGTACGTCTCGGTGCTCACCAATCCCACCACCGGCGGGGTGAGCGCCAGCTATGCCATGCTCGGCGACGCGATCATCGCCGAGCCCGGCGCGGTCATCGGCTTCGCGGGGCCGCGGGTCATCAAGCAGACCCTCGGGCAGGACCTTCCCGAGGGATTCCAGACGTCGGAGTTCCTGCTCGACCACGGAATGCTGGACACGGTCGTGCATCGCAAGGACCTCAAGCAGACGGTGAGCCAGCTGCTCCGTCATATGTCCGGGAAACCGGCGGCCTCGGGGTGGACGTCGACCTGATTCGGTACCAGGACGCGCTGCAGTACCTCTTCGCGCGGACCACCAGCGGATACAAGTTCGGCCTCGAGCGCACGGAAACGCTGCTCGACGCGGTCGGCAATCCGCACCGCGCATTTCCCGTCCTGCACGTCGCGGGCACGAATGGAAAGGGGAGCGCCGTCGCCACCGCCGAGGCGCTGCTGCGTGGGCGCGGGCTCCGCGTGGGGAAGTACACGTCGCCGCATCTCGTGGACTTCCGCGAGCGCATCATGGTGGACGATGCCGCCATCCCGGGCCAGGAGGTCGTCGCCTTCGTGGACCGGTGGACGCCGCTGGTGGAACGCATCGGCGGCACCTTCTTCGAAGCCACGACGGTGCTCGCGTTCGCGCACTTCCGCGACCAGCAGGTGGACGTGGGGCTGATCGAGACGGGTTTGGGCGGTCGCCTCGACAGTACGAACGTCGTGGACCCCGCGTCCGCGGGGGTGATTTCCATCGGCTTCGACCACACCGAATATCTCGGCGAGACACTGGAGGAGATCGCCCGCGAGAAGGCGGGGATCTTCAAGCCGGGACGGCCGGCCGTGATCGGGGAACCCGACCCGCGCATTCGCGAGTACCTGGCGGAGCGCGCGCGAGCCGCAGGAGCGTCGGAGGTGCGCGTCGTCGCCGACCGGACCCGAATCGAGGCGCTGACGGTGGACGGGCACGGGACCGAGCTCACCCTCACGGCGCTCGGGGAGCGTCGCCGCCTTCGGACTCCGGTCACTGGCGCGCACCAGGCCGTCAACCTCGCCTTCACGCTGGAATGGCTCGACGCGGCCGGCCCGCGGTTCGCGGTGTCGCTGGCCGAAGCCGAGGCGCGGCTCGGGGCGATTCACATCCCGGGTCGGTTTCAGCGAACGGGGAAATTCCTGTTCGACGTCGCGCACAACGAGGACGGCGCACGCGTGCTCGCGCGCACGCTGGCGCGCGTCGATCCGCCGGCGCCCGTCGTGGCGCTCGTCTGCGCGCTCGGCGACAAGGACTGGCGCGACATGCTTGTAGAGCTGGCGCCGCGTGTGGCCCGGTTCGTGTTCACCAATGCGCCGACCGCGCCGGAGAGCCGGGCGTGGAATCTGGCGGAGGTCGCGGGTTTCGCCTCCGCGCGGGGATGGGCAAATGACGCGGAGCCGGATTTCGACGCGGCGCTGGCGCGCGCCGAGTCGGCGGGCGCGACGGTGCTCGTCACGGGGTCCTTCCACACGGTCGGCGACGCGATGGCGCGCTTGCACGTATCTCCGCTTCGTCAATAGCTTTAGGAATGGCAAAAGGCGCGCTTCCCGGGTTCCGGGATTTCTATCCTCAGGAGTTCGCCGAGCGCGAATTCATCGTCAGGGCATGGCGCGACGTGGCGCGCCGGTTCGCGTTCGTGGAGTACGACGGTCCGCCGCTCGAGCCCCTGGATCTGTACACGAAGAAGAGCGGTGAGGAGATCGTCGGGCAGCTCTACAACTTCACCGACAAGGGCGGGCGCGAGGTGTCGCTGCGTCCCGAGATGACGCCGACGTTCGCGCGGATGGTGGCGGCCAGGGCCAACGCCCTGCGCAAGCCGGTGCGCTGGTTCTCGGTGCCGCAGCTCTTCCGCTACGAGCGCCAGCAGAAGGGCCGCCTCCGCGAACACTTCCAGCTCAACGTCGATATCGTGGGTGAGGCTGACGTGACGGCGGACGCCGAGCTGCTGGCGGTCGCCGTCGAGATCATGCGGACGCTGGGGCTCACCCAGAGCGACGTGCGGGCCCGCGTGTCCGATCGCCGGTTGCTGCGGGCGCTGCTGGCGACGCTCGGTGTCGGCGACGACCGGGCGCCGGCCGTGTTCGCGGTCATCGACAAGATCGAACGCCAGCCGCTCGACGTCTCGCGCGAGAAGCTGGGCGTGCTCGGGTTGAGTGGCGCGGCGATCGACCGGATGATCGGCCTCACCGGGCGGGTTTCGCTCGCGGGCCTGCGCGAGGAGTACGGCGGCAACGCCGACGTGAACGAGCGCCTCGGGGAGCTCGACCGGTACTTCGCGTACCTTGACGCGCTCGGCGTGGCGCCCTGGGTGGAGCTCGACCTCAAGATCGTGCGGGGGCTCGCCTACTACACGGGCATCGTCTTCGAGCTGTTCGATGCGCACGGCGAATTCCGCGCCATCTGCGGAGGAGGCCGCTACGACACGCTGCTCCAGTCGCTGGGCGGCGTGGACCTTCCTGCGCTGGGGTTCGGCATGGGCGACGTGGTGCTGGGCGAACTGCTCCGGCACCGCGGCCTGATGCCCACGGCGCTGCCCGGACCCGACTACTGGGTGGCGTACACCGATCCACGACAGCTGGGCAACGCCATGCGTGTGGCGCAGGCGCTCCGGCATGCCGGTTCGAGCGTCGAGTACGCGCTGCGGCCGCAGCAGCTCGGCCGCCAACTGAAGGCGGCTTCGTCGGCCGGGGCGCCCGAGGCGGTGATCGTGCGTGAGGATGGCACCCTGATCCTCAAGTCGCTGGCCTCGGGCGAGGAGCGAACTGTTAGATTGAGCGGGGGCCGGCTGGTCTGACCAGGCCCATCCCACCAGATCCTGCGCATGGCTGACGACAAGAAGCTGACTCCGCGCGCTGAGGACTTCAGCGCGTGGTACAACGAAATCGTGCTCCGGGCCGAGCTGGCGGACTACTCGCCGGTGCGCGGATGCATGGTCATTCGCCCCTCGGGATACGGCATCTGGGAGCGGATGCAGCGTGCGCTCGACGACCAGTTCAAGGCCACCGGGCACCGCAACGCGTACTTCCCGCTGTTCATCCCGCAGAGCTTCCTGGAAAAGGAAGCGGCGCACGTCGAGGGGTTCGCCCCCGAGACGGCGGTGGTGACGCACGGCGGGGGCAAGAAGCTGGACGAACCGCTCATCGTGCGCCCCACGTCGGAGACGATCATCTACGCGATGTTCGCCAAGTGGGTGCAGAGCTATCGCGACCTGCCGCTGCTCATCAATCAGTGGGCGAACGTGGTGCGGTGGGAAATGCGGACGCGCCTCTTCCTGCGCACGCTCGAGTTCCTCTGGCAGGAGGGGCACACCGCGCACGCCACGCACGACGAGGCCGAGGCCGAGACGCGCAAGATGCTCGGCGTCTATCGCGATTTCATGGAAGGATGGATGGCGATGCCCGTGGTCACGGGCCGCAAGACGGACTCCGAGCGGTTCGCCGGCGCACTGCGCACGTACTCGTGCGAAGCGATGATGCAGGACAACAAGGCGCTCCAGGCAGGCACCACGCACAACCTCGGCCAGAACTTCGCGAAGGCGTTCGACCTCAAGTTCCAGGCGGAGTCCGGCAGCATCGAATATGCGTGGAACACCAGCTGGGGGGTGTCCACCCGGCTCATCGGCGGCCTGGTCATGACGCACGGCGACGACATCGGCCTCCGCGTGCCGCCGCAGCTCGCGCCCGTCGAGATCGTGATCGTGCCCATCTACAAGACCGACGAGGAGCGCGCCCGCGTGCTCGAGGCCGCGGACAGGATCGTGCAGGGCTTCGGGGCGTGGGAGCATCGCGAGCCCGGGCGCCTGCGCGTGCACGTGGACGCGCGGGACGGCATCAAGCCGGGCGCCAAGTATTTCGAGTGGGAGATGCGCGGCGTGCCGGTACGCATGGAAATCGGACCGCGCGACCTGGACAAGGACCAGGTCGTGCTGGTGCGGCGCGACACGCGCGAGAAGCGCCCGGCCTCCCTGAACACGCTGGCCGAAGACGTCGCCGAATTGCTGTCGCGCATCCAGGCCGACATGCTGATTGCGGCCCGGGAGCGGCGCGAACAGCACAGCATCCGCGAACCGATCACCTACGACCGGTTCCGCGAACTGATGGACGGCGAGGGGGCGTTCGTGTACGCCGGCTGGTGCGGCGACGCCGAGTGCGAAGCGCAGATCAAGGCGGACACGAAGGCGACGATCCGGGTGTTGCCCGACGAGGAATTTCGCTCGGCGGATGCGCCGAAGAGCTGCCTCAGGTGCGGGCGGCCGGCCAGCGCCGAGGCGGTATGGGCGAAGGCGTACTGACGGCCGGGTTCAGCCGCGTCGGTGGGGAGCTCCAGGCCGAAGGGGTGCCCGTGGAACGGATCGCGCGGGAGGTCGGCACGCCGGCGTTCGTGTACGCCGCGGGGGTGATCCGCGAACGGTACCGCGCGCTCGATGCCGCCCTGTCGGCCGTCGAGCACCGCATTCACTACACGCTCAAGGCGAACTCGAACGGCGCGGTGCTGCGCACGCTGCGGGAGCTGGGGAGCGGGGTGGACGTGGTTTCGGGTGGCGAGCTGCACCGCGCCCTGCGGGCCGGGTACCGCGCTGCCGACATCATCTTCGGCGGGGTCGGGAAGAGCGACGAGGAACTGCGCGAGGCCCTCGCCGCCGGCGTGGCCATGATCAACGTCGAGTCGGAGGCGGAGGTGCGCGCCATCGCACGCCTCGCCGGAGCGCTCGGCGTGCCGGCGCGGGTCTCGCTGCGGGTGAATCCCGAAGTGATGGTGGAGGCCGCGCACCACTACATCAAGACGGGCGAGCGCGGGCACAAGTTCGGCATCCCGTACGACGATGCGCTGCACGTGGCCAGAGTCGCGGCCGGACTGCCCGGCGTGACCCTGACCGGGCTCGACATGCACCTGGGCTCGATGCTCACGCACGTGGAACCGTATCGGAGCGGGGGGCGCCGCCTGGCGCAGCTCTGCCGCGAGATCCGCGAGGCCGGGATCACGACGCTCCGCCACCTGGACGTCGGCGGAGGACTCAGCGTTCGGTACGGCGACGAGCCGCCGCTGGACCTCGGCGAGTTCGCCGCCGCCGTCGTGCCGATCGCCCGGGAGACCGGGCTCTCGCTCATCGTCGAGCCGGGGCGGTTCATCGTCGGCAACGCCGGCGTGCTGCTGACACGCGTGCTGTACCGCAAGCACAGCGGCGGCCGGGAGTACGCCGTGGCCGATGCCGGGATGACGGAGTTGCTCCGCCCGTCCTACTACAACGCGTATCATCGCATCGAGCGCGTGCGGGGCGGGGCGGAGCGCCAGCTGCTCAATGTCGTCGGGCCGGTGTGTGAATCGGGCGACTTCCTCGCGCTCGACCGGATGATGGACGCGGTGGCCCCTGGGGACCTCCTCGCCGTGTTCGATGCCGGGGCGTATGGTTACGTGATGGCGTCCACGTACAACAGCCGGTGCCGGCCGGCCGAAGTGATGGTGGATGGCGACCGGTTTGCCGTGGTGACGACGCGCGAGACGTACGAGGATCTCGTGCGCCGCGAGGTGGACCAACCCGACTGGAGGACGTAATGCGCGTTGGCGTGATGTCCGATACACACGATCGGGTCCCGGCGGTGGCCGAACTGATCCGCCAGATGGCCGCGGGCGGCGTGACGATGGTGCTGCACGCGGGGGACTTCTGCTCGCCCTTCGTCCTCAAGCCGTTCGAGGATTCCCACATGACCCTCGCCGGCGTGTTCGGGCGCAACGACGGCGATCCCGAAGGCCTGAGCACCCGCGCCAGCGCGGGCATCGGGCTCGAGCTGTTCGAATCGCCGCACAGCTTCGACGTCGGCGGCGAGCGGATCCTGATCGTGCACGACATCGGCGACGTGCAGCGGCGGTCGCTCGAAGCGCATACGATCGTCATCCACGGCGCCACGCACCTGCAGGAAATGAAGACGCGCGGCAATACGCTCATCCTGAACCCCGGGGAAGCCTGCGGGTGGATCCACGGGACGCCGCAGGCCGCCATCCTCGACCTCGACAGCAAGCACGTCGACTTTCTCTCGCTCAACGCCGCGCAGTGGCGGTACTGACCTGCCGATCCACGCCTCCGGACCTCCCTTCGTGCCCTCGCGCATCCTGATCATCGACTACGGGTCGCAGTACACCCAGCTCATCGCACGCCGCGTGCGCGAGGCGCGCGTCTATTCCGAAATCCATCCGCCCACGCGCAGCGCCGACTGGATCCGCGACTGGAAGCCGACCGGCATCATCCTGAGCGGAGGGCCGAACTCGGTGTACGATCCGGGCGCGCCGACGGTCTCGGTAGACGTGCTGGACATCGCGCCCGTGCTCGGCGTGTGCTACGGCATGAATCTCATGGCGCACCTGCTCGGCGGCGACGTCACGCATGCGACGCAGCGCGAGTACGGACGCGCCGAGGTCACCGTGGTCGGTGGCGACCCGCTGTTCCAGGGGTTCGACGCCGGCGAGTCGTTCTCGGCGTGGATGAGCCACGGAGACCAGGTGCGCGCGCTGCCCGCCGGCTTCGTGGCGATCGCGCGCAGCGTCAACTCGCCGATCGCGGCCTATCGACATGAGACGCGCCCGCTCTACGGCGTGCAGTTCCACCCGGAGGTGGCGCACACAACGCGGGGCACGGAGCTCATCG
Organism: Gemmatimonadaceae bacterium; assembly: GCA_036393095.1. GTDB lineage: Bacteria > Gemmatimonadota > Gemmatimonadetes > Gemmatimonadales > Gemmatimonadaceae > JAGWRI01. The sequence goes on from DASVWS010000113.1 coordinate 41,020, forward strand.
CGAACTTCCTGTTCCAGGTGTGCGGCGCCGAGCCGGCGTGGACCCCGGGCGCGTTCATCGAGGAAGAGATGGCGAAGATCCGCGCGCTCGTCGGCGACCGCCGCGTCATCTGCGGGCTGTCGGGGGGCGTGGACTCGGCGGTCGCGGCGACGCTCGTGCATCGGGCCATCGGCGACCAGCTCACCTGCGTGTTCGTCGATACCGGCCTGCTCCGCATGCACGAACGCGAGCAGGTGGAGCGCACGTTCCGGTCGTACCTCGGCATCGACCTCGTGACCGTGGACGCGTCGCGGCGGTTTCTCGATGCGCTCGCGGACGTGGAAGACCCCGAGCAGAAGCGGCGGATCATCGGACACACGTTCATCGACGTGTTCGAGGATGCGACGCAGGCGAGCGCGCGCGGCGCCGAGTTCCTGGTCCAGGGGACGCTCTATCCGGACGTGATCGAGTCGGCGTCGCCCTCCGGCGGTCCCTCGGTGACGATCAAGACGCACCACAACGTGGGCGGGCTCAAGCCCGGCATGAAGTTCACGCTCATCGAGCCGCTGCGCGAACTGTTCAAGGACGAGGTGCGCAACGTGGGGCGCGAACTGGGGCTGCCGGAGGAGATGGTGGGGCGCCACCCGTTCCCGGGGCCGGGGCTCGCGATCCGCGTGCTCGGTGCGGTCAACGAGCCGGCGCTCGACGTGCTGCGGCGCGCCGATGCGATCTATCTCGAGGAGATCCGCGCCGCAGGATTGTACGACGAGATCTGGCAGGCCTTCGCCGCGCTGCTCCCGGTGCGCAGCGTCGGCGTGATGGGGGACTATCGCACCTACGAGAACGTCGTGGCGCTGCGCGCCGTGACCAGCACCGACGGCATGACCGCGGACTGGTTCGCCTTTCCCCATGACGTCCTCGGCCGGATCTCGAACCGGATCATCAACGAGGTGCGCGGGGTGAATCGCGTGGTGTACGACGTGAGTTCCAAGCCGCCCGCGACGATCGAGTGGGAGTAACCGGCGCGGCGCGCGGGGCGTGGAGCGCCACGCTTCGCGATCTCGTCCTTCGCCCGGGGACGATTACGCGCGCAGTGCTGGACGGCGAGGGGCAGGGATATCTGCCGCTCGGGCGGCTGCTCATGGTGCTCGCGGCGCTGGTCTTTCTGATCACACTGATCCAGCAGGGACGGCGGCGCGAACCGTCGTCCGCGGCCGTGGCCGCCTGCGCGAACGGGCGCATGCCGCCGGACCTGGCGGCGCTGCTCGCGCCAACTGGCGCGGCCGACGCTCCGGTAGACGGATCCACCGCCGCCGGCGTCGAACACTTCGCGGGCGAACTGCTCTGCGACCAGCCACGGCTGACGCGCGCGCTGACCCTGGCCGTGCCGATCGCGTTCCTGCTGCTGCTCCCGCTCTCCGCCGGGCTCATGCAGTTCGCATTCCGGAAGCAGATGCCGCGCTTTGGAGACAACTGGTTGTACGGGTTGGAAGCGCATGCGTCGCTCTTCCTGCTGCTGCTCGCGCTGTTGCTGGTGAGCCTGCCCGGCGTGGGGTGGCTCAGCGTCGCGGCATCGGTGGCGGGACTGTTCTACGCCACGTGGAACGTGCTGGCGGGAGTGGAGCAGGCCTACCGCGTCGCCCCCGGCGTGGCGGTGTGGAGAACGACCGCCGTGGGCGTCGTGTATGCCGCGGCCCTGGCCCTCGTTGCGACGCTGCTCTTTCTCGCCGTGTTCGGCCGCGTGTAGCCGGTCGGAATCCGACCGAGACGCGCCCCCGCGCCAGCCGGCCGCTACACGCCCTTCTCTTCGAGCAGCGCGAGGAACTGCCTGGGCTCGGTGATTTCGAGCAGCCGGCCCGGCACGTCGGGTTCCTTGCTGAACTGGGCGATCTTGCCGAGCACCGGCAGGTACTGGTTCGACACTTCGAGCGGCGGAGCGACGATGAGGAAGAAGAAATGGACCGGCTTCTCGTCGATCGCCTTGAAGTCGAGGCCTTCCTTTTTCCGGCCGAACGCCACTCGCAGCTTGTTGACGACGAGCGAGCGGCAGTGCGGGATGGCGATGCCGCGGCCGATGCCCGTGGAGCCGAGGTTCTCCCGGCGCTTCAACATCTTGAACAGCATGCCTTCGGACTTCTCGTCGAGCTTCAGGAGCCCGATCAGCTCTTTGAGGACGTCGTCCTTGTTGGTGCCCTCGATCTCGAGCTTGATCGCGTCTTCGCTGAAGAATTCGCGCAGTTCCATCGAACTCAGTCCCCGCCCAGTAAGAGCCGTTGCGCTCGCGCGCAGAAATTTCTGAGTTGTCGTGCGTGGGCGAAGTTAACTGGGGCGCACAAGTCGTGTCAAATAGCGGCGTTGCACCGGTTTCCGGCCTCGGTTAGCTTGCTCGGGATGCCCTTCCCGTTCCCTCTGGACGCTGCCGTCCCGCTCTATCTCGCCCCCATGGCCGGCGTTTCCGAGTCGCCCTTCCGGCGCCTCTGCCGCCGCTTTGGCGCAGACGTGGTGGTGACGGAGTTCCTGTCGGCCGAAGGGATCCGCCGCGAGAACCCGGCCACGATCAGCAAACTGCGGTTCGGCCCGGAGGAGCATCCGATCGGGGTCCAGATCTTCGGCGCCGATCCGGCCGCGATGGGGGAGGCGGCGGCGTTCGTCACCGACGTGTTCCAGCCGGATTTCGTGGACATCAACTTCGGCTGTCCCGTCAAGAAGGTCGTGCGGCGGAACGGCGGATCCGGATGCCTCAAGGACCTGAACCTGGTGCAGGACGTGATCCGGGCGGTGGCGCGGAGCACGCACCTTCCGGTGACGTGCAAGATCAGGAGCGGCTGGAACGAGGAGATGCGTGACCCGGTCACGATTGCGCTGCGGTGCCAGGACGCCGGCGCCCGCGTGCTCGCGCTGCACCCGCGCACGCGGACGCAGATGTACACGGGGCAGGCGCGGTGGGACGAGATCGCGGCCGTGGTCCGGGCGCTCGACATCCCGGTGCTGGGCAATGGCGACATCCGGACGCCGGAGGATGCGGTGCGCATGCACCGCGAGACCGGCTGTGCGGGCGTGATGATCGCCCGTGGCTCGTTCGGACAGCCCTGGATCTTCGACCAGGCCCGCGATCTCCTCTCGGGGCGCCCCATGCGTCCGACTCCTCCCGTGGAAGAGCGCTTCCGGGTCGCCCTGGAGCACTCCGCCATGGCCGAGGCGTACGAGCCGGACCGTCGCGGCGCGGCGATCGAATTCCGGAAGCACCTCGGCTGGTACGTGCGGGGGCTGCCGGGGTCGGCCGAGTTGCGAAAGAAGCTGCACGCCGTCGAGTCGCACTCCGAGATCGCGGGCATCTTCGACGAGTACCTGCGGAACCGGGATCGGTACGAGCAACGCGAAGCCGACACCGGCGAGTCGCGGCTGGAGGCCCTGAGCGCATGATGCGCGGGCGCGTTCGCGATCTGCTCGGTCGGGTCGCGGACGGCACGCTGTCCGTCGCCGACGCGATCGACGCGCTTGCCTTCGAGCCCTTCGAGAGCCTCGGGCACGCGACCGTGGATCACCACCGGGCGCTGCGCCAGGGATATCCCGAGGTGATTTTCGGCGCCGGGAAGACGCCGGAGCAGATCGTCGAGATCGGACAACGCATCGCGGCGCGGGGAGACGGCGTTCTCGCCACGCGCCTCGACGCCACGGCAGCCGAAGCCCTCGGACGCGCGCTGCCCGGGATCGAACTCAATCCCCTCGCGCGCACGGGATTCCTGCCCGGCGCGAGCGCACCGGAGGCCGGGCGGGGCACCGTCTGCATCGTGACCGCGGGAACGAGCGACCTTCCGGTTGCCGAGGAAGCGGCCGTCACGGCAGCGGCGCTTGGCAACGCGGTGGCGCGAATCACGGACGTCGGCGTCGCCGGCCTGCATCGTCTCCTGGCACGCCGCGAGGAGCTGCTGGCGGCCGCCGTGGTGATCGTCGTGGCGGGAATGGACGGCGCCCTTCCGTCGGTGGTGGGCGGGATGGTGGCCGGTCCGGTCATCGCCGTGCCGACGAGCGTTGGGTACGGAGCCGCCTTCGGCGGTGTGGCGCCGCTGCTGACCATGCTCAACAGCTGCGCCGCTGGCGTGACGGTGGTGAATATCGATAACGGATTCGGGGCGGCGGTCGCCGCCAGCCGGATCACGCACGACTGACTTCGTCCGCCGGGAACCCGGTCGCGCCATGTCGACTGCGGAGTGGGTGGCGGTGAGCGGTGCCGGGGTAGCGCTGGCGTTCGGCGTCTACCGGCATCTGCGCGCCCGGCGCGGGGCGCCGGTGGCGGCGCGGGCACCGAGCGCCGCGGGGCCTGCAGCGAGCCTGGATCTGCTCCTCGAGTCGACAGCCCGGCGCCGTCGCCTGCTCACGCCGTCCACGCCCCTCTCCGACCTTCGGAGCAGCGTGGACAGGACCCATGAGAAGAGTCAGAAGGAGAAGGACGTCCAGAGCCTCGTCGACCATCTCTCGGACATCAAGGATGCGTGCGGTGGAGCCGAAGCCGTGTTCTGGCGCTGGGATGAAGAGCGGGATGCGTTGAGGCCGTTGGCCTGGTCGCCGTTCGAGACGCAGCGGCCCCAGTACTTCGACGTCGAGGCGTGGGGACCGCTCGCGCGGTGGGCGGCGCAGGAGCGGCTGGTCGTGCTCGATGACGACGACACCAGGTCCCAGCCGCGCTTCGCGGCGGCGCCGGTCATCGATGACGCGCTGCTCGTCGGCGTGCTCACCGTGGCCAACGAAGGCGGGTTGCTGCTGAGCCGTCCGAAGGCGAAGGAATGGCTGCCGCGATATGCCGCGCAGATTGCGCGCCTCGTAGCGATGAGTGAGGGGAGTCTGGAGATCGCCCGCCAGATGCGGCAGAGCCGGGCATTGCTGAACGCCGTTCATCGGATCCAGACGCAGAAGACCCCTGAGCATCTCGCCGAATCGATCTGCGAAACGGCGCTGCAGGTTTCGTCGGCGAGGTCCGCGGCCCTCGTGCGCTGGCGTGGCGAGGCGCGGCGGGGGTGGATGATCCAGGGCACGGAAGACCTCAAACCGTTCCCGCGGGAGATCGACCGGGATACGCTGGCCCACAACGCGTGCGACGCCGGGATGGTGCAGTTCCTCGAAGACACCTCGCCGGTCGATCGGCGCGTGTCGCTCATGTTCAACGGGGACAGGGGGTGGCGTGGGGGCGCCGTCGGAATCATTCCGCTCAAGCGGGGGCCGGACGTGCTCGGCGCCATCGTGGTGGCGACTCCCGAGCCGGGGCAGCTCACGCAGATCGAGGTGGACAATCTGGGGATCCTGGCGGCGGTCTCGTTGGGCCCGCTCGAAATGGCGTGGGAAATCGTCGCGGTCAACAAGCGCGCCAGCACCGACGGCCTGACCGGGCTGGCCAATCGCCGGGCCTTCGACGAGCACCTGCGGCGCCTCCTCAACGAGACCGATCGCTTCGGGCAGCCGCTGGCGATCATCCTCGCGGACATCGATCACTTCAAGCGCATCAACGACACCTGGGGGCATGAGGCAGGGGACGAGGTGCTGCGTCAGGTGGCGGTCCGGCTGGCCGAGGTCGTACGGACCGTAGACGTGATCGCCAGGTACGGCGGAGAGGAGATTGCCATCCTCCTGCCGCAGACGTCGGTATCGGGGGCCGCGGACCTTGCGGACCGTCTGCGCCATGCGGTGGAAGCGCGCCCCGTGAAGTTCAAGGGAGAGGAAATTCCGGTGACGGCGTCGTTCGGTGTGGCGTCGTATCCGGACGCGGTGCCGGCGCGGGACGGGCTGTTCCGGGCGGCCGACCGTGCGCTCTACGACGCCAAGAAGGCAGGGCGAAATTGCGTGAGGGCAGTGGACATATCAGCAAGGAAGTAGAGGACTTGCGATGTATGACATTATATGGTACTTTATGTCTGGTTCGCAGTAGGCAGTAGGCAGTAGGCAGTCGGCAGTCAACTGCGAACTGCAGACTGCGAACCGTAGTTGCAGGGGGCGACAGGCTTCGACGGGGTAAGTGAAGCTGTGGCTGCGTGCCCAGGTCCTCGGGTTCCTGGTAAAACACTCGGGAATTTTTTAACTGCCAACAACAACTTGGCCCTCGCTGCGTAACTTCGGTTGCGCCGAGTGCTCCTGAGGCAGCCCTCCCGGGGCGGCTTCCGGAGTATCGCAAATCCGGGATGGTCGGCGAGTACGCTCTCGACGCGCTGACGAGACTCTAGGGGGCTCATCCGGCGGTGGGCGGTTCACCGGCCAGCCGCCGGAAACATCAATCGGTGAACTACGCACGTAGACGCTGTGGTGGATCTATTCTCGGACCGGGGTTCGATTCCCCGCGCCTCCACTGACGAACGAACGGGCCGGCCTTTGGGTCGGCCCGTTCGCATGTTGGGCTCCAGACGTCGTCGCATGGCGGACCGGACGCGCAGCGTTCAGTCGAGGTCTTCGGCCGGCAGGTCCAGCGGGCGGAGCACGGCGTTGGCGACCTCCGGCGGCGTGGGCGGCAACTTGCCCTTCCGGAGGAACTCGGGGGCCATCGCAACCCCGATGGCGGTCACGGGAAGGATCTGCTGCGCCTGAATCAGGAACGCCACGGCGACGGCGGCGTTCGAGTCGAACCCGAGCGCCGCGGCGGTGAGGGCATAGACGAACTGAAAGACTCCGACGTTGCCGGGCGTGAGCCGGAAGAGGAACCCGAGGTTCACGGCAAGCAGCGCCGCCACGGTGCCCGTGAAGGTGATCGGGAAGTGCACCGCGCGCGCCGTCATGTGGTACGTGGCGATCTGCAGCGCCCAGGCGCCGATGCTGAGCAGCATGGCCGCCACGAAGCGCGGCACGGTGGACACGCTCGCCAGCGTGTGCGTGAACCGGCGCGCGAATCCGCGCAGCTTGCCGCGCCAGTTGCTCTCGTCGGTCACGCGCTCCTCGGTCTTCTCGCGGCTGAGCAGGAACAGCACGAAGAACCCCAGCGCTCCCAGTGCCGTGATCGCGAACGGACGCAGCGCCGAGATGTGTCCCGGCAGGGGAAGCAGCCAGATGCCGAGGACGAGCATGAGCACGTAGCCGCTGATCTCGAACAGCCGCTCCAGCGCGAGGGTGGCGAGGATCTTGGCGCTCGGCACCTTCGTGGCGCGGGAGACGAAGATTACGCGCGCAGCCTCGCCGCCGTTCGCCACGACCACGTTGTTCAGCCCCGCGCCCACGAATGTCGCGCGGATGGCGAGCCAGAGCGACTCGGCCCCCACCGGCCGGAGGAAGACCCACCAACGCAACCCCTTGAGGCCGAGCGACAGCAGATTGACGGCGGCCGCGGCGAGCAGCATCGTCGGCGACGCCGAGCGGAAGGCGCGCCACGTGTCCGCCCATTGCACGCGCTGCGCGAAGAGCACGAGAAAGGCGAGCACGATCACCCAGACCGAAATCCGGAGAACGCGGGCCGCCGCGCGCTTCATGCGGCGGGCACCGTGACGAAGCGATAGCCCCGGCCCGCGAGGTCGGCGACGATCCGTGGCACGGCGGCCGCCGTCTGCGTTCGGTCGCCGGCGGGATCGTAGCCGTCGCCGTCGTGCAGCAGGAGGATGGAACCTGGCCGGGCCCCCACCACGGTGCGCTGGGCGATCACGTCGGCGCCCGGGCGGTCGGAGTCCCACACGCCGAGCGACCAGCCGATCACGCGCTCACCGAGCGATGCGGCGATCCCGTTGACCCACGGGCTCCGGAACCCGTGCGGCGCCCGGAAGAGCGCAGGGCGCATGCCGCACGCGTCGGCGATGGCGTCGGATCCGCGTCCGAGGTCTTCGCGCACGTAGCGCGGGGTCTTGAAGTGCAGCTTCCGGTGGAAGTACCCGTGATTCCCGAGCGCGTGTCCCTCGTCCCGTACGCGGCGCACGAGCGCCGGCCAGCGCTCCGCGTGGCGGCCGAGGATGAAGAAGGTGGCGTGCACGCCGGCTTCGCCGAGCGAGTCGAGAATACGCGGCGTCGCTTCGGGGTTGGGGCCGTCGTCGAAGGTGAGCGCGACCACCTGGTTGCGCGTGGGGAGCCGTCCGAGCGCGCGGCCGAACACGAAGCTGTTCCGATGGAACGCGCCGTGCGCGGCGACCCCGGCCACGACCACGGTGCCGCCGACCACGGCGGGCGCGATCATGGAGCGAGCGCGAGGCGTCCGAGCACGGAGTGGTAGACGCCGAGGACCTGCTCCGTGACGCGCGACCAGTCGTACTGCAGCGACTCTTCGCGGCCCCGCCTGCCGAGCCGGAGGCGCAGGGTCTCGTCGTCGATGAGGCGGGCGATCGCCCCAGCCAGCGCATCGATGTCGCCGCGCGGCACCATCAGGGCTTCCCGGTTGTTCTCGACCACATCGCGGAAGCCGAGAATGTCGGAGCAGATGATCGGGGTCTCGCAGGCCATCGATTCGAGCAGGGTAATGCCGAACGAGGCCTTCGTGGTGGGGCACGCGTACATCGTGCAATTGGCGTAATAGCTCGGGCGGCCCTCGAGCACCGATCCGACGAAGGTGATGTCGGGATCGTTGTTCGCCAGCGCGTAGTAGTGATCGCGCAGCGGTCCGTCGCCGACCACGACGAGCTGCGCGGCGTACCCGCGCGCCTTCACGCGCCGGAAGGCCTCGATCAGCGTGTCGAGCCCGTTGCGCGGATCGAAACGGCCGAGAAACAGGATGGACGGAACGTCGGCGCGGATTTCCGGCGGCCGCGGCGCGTCCGGATTGAACACCTCGACGTCGATTCCGTTGGGAATGATCTTCCAGTCCGCCGTGAAGTAGCGCTCCAGCGCGACCGTCGTGGAGGGCGAGACGGCGATGGCGGCGCTGAGCTTGTCCAGCCGGCGCTGGAAGTACCGGTTGAACAGCCCGTACGCGATCGACCGGTCGAAGTACGTGTGGAACGTGCCGATCACCGGGACCTCGGCCTCGTCGATGGCGAGGAGCGGCAGCACGGGGGTCAGCGGGGAGTGGACGTGGACGATGTCGTAGCGTCCGTCGCGCAGCACGCGGCGCATGCGGCGGCGGAGCCCGAATCCCAGCGTGATGCGGGCCTGCGAGCCGTTGGACTGCACGGGCTGGCTGCGGCCGATCCGAATGACGTTGGGCAGCTCCTGCGCGCCCGGGATGTGCGAAGTGATGATGTCGACGTGGTGCCCGCGCCGGCGCGCTTCACGCGCGAAGAAGTGCACGTGCTCGCACACGCCGCCGAGATGCGGGTAGTAGTACTCGGTCACGAGCGCAATGCGAAACGTCCGGTCGTCCCGCATTTCGGGAAGATCGGGCAGTTGCGGCATGGCCGGATGCCGGGTGGCGCGGACGGTGCGTCCGGGCAGGCTCAGGATCGGCATGAAGGCGGTAATATACCACCCAAGGGCTTGGGCGAGGTAGGAAGTCGGGTTCGAGTCAGGGAAGGCTGGAGCGTCGGGCGTCCAGCCACTTGACGGATACCACCGGCGCGGCGTTTCGGTCCATCCTCCCGGCCCGGGACGGTCGAGGCGCCCGTTCAGCCCTGGCGAGCGTCCAACGGGGCCGCCGTCGGGTAGTTGCCCGAGAAGCAGGCGTCACAGAATCCGTCCGGCCCGTTCGGCACTGCTCCCAGCATCCCGTCGCGCGACAGGTATCCCAGCGAATCCACGCCGAGGGTCTGCGCGATCTCGTCGCACGACATGTTGGCGGCAATGAGTTCGCGCCGCGACGGCGTGTCGATGCCGTAGTAGCAGGGGCCGGTGATCGGCGGCGAGCTGACGCGCAGGTGCACCTCTCTGGCGCCCGCGCCGCGGATCATCGCGACGAGGCCGCGGGTCGTCGTGCCGCGCACGATCGAGTCGTCCACCATGACGACGCTCTTGCCCTCGATGACTTCGCGGACCGGGTTGTACTTCACCTTGACCTTCGCGTCGCGGCCGGCCTGCGTGGGCTGGATGAAGGTGCGCCCCACGTAGTGGTTGCGAATGAGCGCCAGCTCGTAGGGCAGTCCGCTCACCTCGGCGAATCCGAGCGCCGCCGAATTGGACGAATCCGGCACGCTGAACACCAGGTCGGCGGTGGGCGCGGGATGCTCCTTCGCGAGCTGCCGGCCCAGCGCCCGGCGCGCGCGGTCCACGGACCCGCCGAACACGCGGCTGTCGGGACGCGCGAAGTACACGTACTCGAACACGCACTTGCGGGTCGGTTTGGCCTCGAGCGCCTGCACCACCTGCACTCCGGCGTCGTCGACGACGACGATCTCGCCCGGGGCGACTTCGCGCTCCGCGACCGCGCCCACGATGTCGAGCGCGCAGGTCTCCGACGCGAACACGACGGCGCCGTTGAGGCGCCCCATGACGAGAGGGCGCCACCCGCGGGGATCGCGGGCCGCAAGCAACGTGTGCCCGATGGCCGCCACAAGGCTGTACGCGCCTTCGAGTCCCGTCAACGCTTCCGCCATGCGCGCGGCGGGCGTCGGCGCGTGCGACTTGGCGAGGCGGTGCACGATCACCTCGGAGTCGGCGTTGGTGGAGAAGATGGAACCGTTCGCCTCGAGCTCGGCCCGCACCTGGACGGCGTTGACGAGATTCCCGTTGTGCGCCAGGGCGATGTGTCCGCCGCGCGACTGCACGAAGATCGGCTGCGCGTTCTCGATCGTGGAGGAACCCGCCGTGCTGTAGCGGGTGTGCCCGATGGCGAGATCGCCGTCCAGCTGCTCCAGCTCGCTCCCCATGGACTCGCTCACCGTCCCCATCGTGCGGACGATCTGCCCCTGGCCGTCGGATTTCAGGACGGCCACGCCGGCCGATTCCTGCCCGCGATGCTGCAGGGAGTAGAGTCCCAGCTGCGTGAGCCGGGCGGCATTGGGAGTTCCGCGAATGCCGAAGATGCCACACATGGAATCAGACCGTCGTCGTTTCAGGTGAATCAGCGGCCACCGATGCCGGCCGCGACATGATGCGAGGAATCGTTTCGAAGTACGCGTCGTCCAGCCTGGCGAGCGGCGCCGAGATCTCCCGGGCGCCGACCTGGATCATCAACCGCCCGCCATCGTCCACCACACCGATGTCGCGCGCAGGAACGCCATGCGTCCGGGCGATCGCCATCACGCGCTTCGCGTCGGGGGTCGACACCACGGCGCGGGCCTGTGCTTCGCCGAACAGGAGTGCGCGGAGCGGCAGCGACGCCCAAGCCGAGAGATCCACGCTGGCGCCCAGCTGGCGCCCCCGTTCCATGATAGCACACTCGGCAAGGGCCACCGCCAGGCCGCCGTCGCTGCAATCGTGGGCCGACCGCACGACGCCGGCGCCGATCGCCTCGAGCAGTGTATCGATGAGCGCCCGTTCGGCGTCGAGGTCGCAGTCGGGCGGAGCGCCGGCCACCACGCCGTGAATGCGCTGCAGATACTCGCTGGCGCCGATGGACGGCGTCGGCTCGCCGAGCAGCACGATCCGGTCGCCCATGTGCGAGAACGCCGAGCGGGTGATGTGGCCGACGTCGTCCACGAGTCCCACCATGCCCACGACCGGCGTCGGGTAGACGGCGCCGCTCGGGTTCTCGTTGTAGAGCGACACGTTGCCGCCGGTGACCGGCGTGCCGAGCGCCGTGCATGCCTCGGCCATCCCCGCCACGGCCTCGCGGAGCTGGAAGTAGATCTCCGGCTTCCGCGGATTGCCGAAGTTGAGGTTGTTGGTGATGGCCATCGGCCGGCCGCCCGTGCAGGCCACGTTGCGCGCGGCCTCGGCCACCGCGATGCGCGTGCCGGCGCGCGGGTCGAGGTAGACGTAGCGTCCGTTGCAGTCGGTCTTGAGCGCGATGGCGCGGTCGGTGCCGCGGATCCGGAGGACGGCGGCGTCGCCGCCGGGGCCGATCACCGTGTTCGTCCGCACGCTCGTGTCGTACTGGCGGTAGACCCACTGCTTGCTGGCGATGGTCGGGCTGGCGAGCAGTTGCAGCAGCGTCCACACCGGGTCCGTCTCTTCGGGGCGCTCCCGGATCGCGTTCACGTCGCGGGCGCGAAGCGCGGCGATCGCCGGGCTCTCGGCGGCGGGCGGGGTGTACGTGGGGCAGTCGGTGACGAGCCGCGTTCCGGGGAATTCGGCGATCACCCGGTCTCCCTCGGTGACCCGGTAGACCGGTTCGGCGATCACCTCGCCGATCACGGCGGCGGTGAGGTCCCACTTCTCGAGGATCGCGCGCACGGCGTCCTCGTGTCCGCGCCGGGCGACGACCAGCATCCGCTCCTGCGATTCGCTGAGCAGCAGCTCGTACGGCGTCATCTCGGGTTCGCGCGCCGGAACCTTCGACGCGTCGATCGTGACGCCGACGTCTCCGCGCGCGGCCATCTCGGCGGACGAGGAGGTGAGGCCCGCCGCGCCCATGTCCTGAATGGCGACGATGTGCCCGCTGTGGATGAGCTCGAGGCTCGCTTCGAGCAGCAGCTTTTCCGTGAAGGGGTCGCCCACCTGCACGCGGGGACGCTTGGCTTCGGTCGCCTCCGACAGGTCCTCCGACGCGAACGACGCGCCGTGGATGCCGTCGCGCCCGGTGCGGGCGCCCACGGCGATGATCGGATTCCCGACGCCCTGGGCGACGGCGCGCATCAGCTCGGATTCCTTCATCAGCCCCACGCACATCGCGTTCACCAGCGGATTGCCGTCGTACGCGGGATCGAAGACCACCTCGCCCGCGACGGTCGGGACGCCGACGCAGTTGCCGTAGTCGCCGATGCCCTTCACGACGCCGGAAAAGAGATACCGGACGCGCGGCGAGTCGAGGCTGCCGAAGCGGAGCGAGTTGAGCATCGCGATCGGCCGAGCGCCCATGGTGAACACGTCGCGGAGGATGCCGCCGACGCCGGTCGCGGCGCCCTGATACGGCTCGACGGCCGAGGGATGGTTGTGCGACTCAATCTTGAACGCGATGGCGAGTCCGTCGCCGATGGCGATGACGCCGGCGTTCTCGCCGGGACCCTGCAGCACGAAGTCGGCCCTGGTGGGGAGAGTGCGGAGCAGGGGGCGCGAGTGCTTGTACGAACAATGCTCGCTCCACAGCGCGCTCACGATCCCGAGCTCGGTGAAGGTGGGCGTGCGGCCGAGCATGTCGACCAGGCGGCGGTACTCGTCTTCGGTGAGCCCGTGCTCGGCCACGAGGGCCGGGGTGATCGCGGGGTCTCCGGTGCGGGGCTGAACGGTCACTGCGTTCGGATCCTCGGGTCAGGCGGCGACGGCGGACAGCAGCGATTCGAACACGCCGGCGCCGTCCGCGGAGCCGAGCAGCGCGTTCACGGCGCGCTCGGGGTGGGGCATCATGCCGAGCACGTTGCCGGCGTCGTTCACGATGCCGGCAATGGCGTGCATCGAGCCGTTGGGGCTCCAGTCGTCGTCGGCGTCGGCGGCGTTGGAGACGTACCGGAACACCACGCGCCCGTTGTCTTCGAGGCGGCGCAGCGTGTCGTCGTCGGCCGTGTAGCGTCCGTCGCCGTGCGCGATCGGAATCGCGATGCGCTGGCCGGCGCGGTAGCGGTTGGTGAACATGGTCGCGGTCTGCTCGACGCGCAGCGTCACCACCTCGCAGACGAACTTGAGACTCTCGTTGCGGAGCAGCGCGCCAGGCAGCAGTCCGGCCTCACAGGCGATCTGGAAGCCGTTGCAGATGGCGAGCACCGGCGCGCCCCGGTGGGCGTGGGCGATCACCTCCGTCATGATCGGGCTGAACCGCGCGATCGCCCCGGGGCGCAGATAGTCGCCGTAGCTGAATCCACCGGGCAGAATGACGACGTCGGAGCTCTGAAGGTCGTGGTCCTTGTGCCAGAGGAACACGGCTTCCTCACCCACGGCCTCGACGACGGCGCGGTAGGCGTCGTAGTCGCAGTTCGACCCCGGGAAGGTGACGATGCCGAACTTCATGCCTGGATCGCCTCCACCGCCGCCACGTCGAAGTCTTCCGTGACGGGATTGGCCAGCAGGCGCCGGCACATGTCGCGCACCAGCGTGTCGGCGGCGGCCGCGTCGGCCGCGTCCAGCTCGACTACCAGGTGCCGGCCCACGTGGACGTCGCGGACGGTCGAGAATCCGAGGGTGTGCAGCGCGTCGGCGACTGCCTTGCCTTGCGGGTCGAGCAGGCCGCGGCGCGGCGTGATGTGCAGGGACACACGAAAGCGGGTCATTCGCCTGGAGTCGTGGATGGTGGAGTGGGGGGCAGCGGGCCGGGAGGCGTGCCGCCGTGACCGCGGTCGCGGCGGCGGCGCGAGCGGCGGCGGCGCGACCGCACGGAGTGCTCCCGGGCCTCGCCGACGTGTTCCCGCACTCGCGCGGGGCCGCTGCGGACGTCGACCGTCAGGCTCGTCTGCACGCCGCCGGAGCCATTGCGTCGTTCGAGGAGTCCGAGCCAGGCGGCGCGCACGATGCCGAACGCCACGTAGAGCACGCCGGCCGGGAAGAAGAACTGGTTGGGCAGGAACACGAGCGCGGCGATGCCGCCCACCACGAGCACGAGCCCGATGACGCCGCGCACGCTGCGCAGGCTGACGTTGGGCATCACCGGGTACGGCACGTTGCTCACCATCAGGAAGCTGAGGGCGAGGATGATGTAGCGAAGCAGCACGTGCCATGGGAGATCGGCGATTACCGTCTCCTGGTAGAGGGGCGTCTGGCTGAACCAGTAGTACGTGGCCAGCGTGATGCCCGCGGCGGGGCTCGGCAGGCCCTGGAAGTAGGTCTTCGCGCTGCCCGCCTGTTCCACGTTGAACCGGGCGAGCCGCAGCACGGCGGCAGCCGTGAACAGGAAGCAGAACAGCCACTCCCATCCCTCGCGATTGAACACCGCGAAGTACATGATCATCGACGGCGCGACGCCGAAGGTGACGGCATCAACCAGCGAGTCGAGTTCCTCGCCAAACGGCCCGCCGGTGTTGGTGGCCCGGGCCACACGCCCGTCGAGCATGTCCATCACGCCGCCCAGCACGACGAACCATCCGGCGCGGTAGTACTCGCCGCGCGTGGCGGCGACGATCGCGAACATGCCGAAGAACAGATTCAGCAGCGTCAGCCCGCTCGGGAAGAGCACGATCGCGCGGCGCGCGCGGGGGCGCGGCCGGAGGTCCGGGTTGCTCATGGGGTCGCGAGTTGGGCGAGCACGGTCACGCCCGCCTGGGTGGTCTGGCCCACGCGCACCTGCACGTCGCTGTCGGTGGGCAGGAAGACGTCGACCCGCGACCCGAACCGGATGAGGCCCATGCGTTCTCCCTGCCGGGCGGCGTCGCCGACGCGGCTGTAGGTCACGATCCGGCGCGCCACGAGGCCGGCGATCTGACGCATCAACACGCGGGTCCCGCCGTGCGCGATGCCGATCGACGCCTGCTCGTTCTCGAGGCTCGCCTTCTCGACGGCCGCGTTGAGGAACTTGCCGGGGTTGTAGTGCACGAATTCCACCGTGCCGCTCACCGGATACCGGTTCACGTGCACGTTGAAGACGTTCATGAAGATCGACAGCCGGAGCGCCCGGCCGTGCACGAACATCGGTTCGTCCACCTCGGTGATGTGGACGATGCGGCCGTCGGCCGGCGCGATCACGAGGGCATCGCCGCGCGGTCCCTCGCGCTCGGGATCGCGGAAGAAGTACGCGACCCAGATCGCGAGCAGCGTGAGCACGAAGGCGAGCAGCCAGAGCGGCCACGAGCGGCGATTCAGCGCGAGCGCGTACGACGCGATCGCGATGACGGCGGCTCCGGCGATGAACGGCATGCCCTCGCGCGCGAAGCTCATACGAGCGCTTCCGTGTTCAGGGCGTGTCCCGTGATCCGGCGGAACGCGTCGAGATAGCGCTCGCTGGTGGCGCGAACGACCTCCGGCGGAAGCGGGGGAGGCGGCGCCTCCCCGTTCCAGCGACCCGCCCGCCGCTCGCCGTCCAGGTAGTCGCGCAGCGGCTGCTTGTCGAAGCTCGGCTGCGAACGGCCCGGGGCGTACTGGTCCGCAGGCCAGAATCGCGAGCTGTCCGGCGTCAGCACCTCGTCGATCAGGGTGATCCTGCCCGTGGCGTCACGGCCGAACTCGAACTTCGTGTCGGCGATGATGATTCCACGCTCCGCCGCGATGGCGCGTCCCAGCTCGTAGATGCGCCGGCTGAGCCGTTCCAGCTCCGCCGCGGCGTCGGCGCCGAGCTGCTCGCGCACTTCGGCGATGGTGATGTTCTGATCGTGACCGGTCTCGGCCTTGGTGGCCGGGCTGAAGACCGGCTGCGGGAACCGGTCGGCTTCGCGCAGGCCCGGGGGAAGCGCCTCGCCGGCCAGCGTGCCGTGCTCGCGATACTCCTTCCACGCCGATCCGGAAATGTATCCGCGGACCACGCACTCGATCGGGAACACCTGGGCGCGCCGGCAGAGCATGGCGCGGCCGGCGATCGTCCACCGGTGACTGGCGAGCGACGGCACGAGGCGGATGATCTCGTCCACGTCGGCCGAGACCATGTGATGGTGCACCTCCGATTCGAACTGGCGCAGCCACCACGCCGTGATCTGCGTGAGCACCGCGCCCTTGTAGGGAATCGGCTCCTTCATCAC
Source organism: Gemmatimonadaceae bacterium (assembly GCA_036393095.1). Taxonomy (GTDB): domain Bacteria; phylum Gemmatimonadota; class Gemmatimonadetes; order Gemmatimonadales; family Gemmatimonadaceae; genus JAGWRI01. The sequence continues at coordinate 57,516 of DASVWS010000113.1, forward strand.
GACGTCGAACGCGCTCACGCGGTCGGTCGCCACGATGAGGAGGTGCAGGGGATCCACTTCGTACACTTCCCGCACCTTGCCGCGGCGCAGGTGGCGCAGCGGAAGCGGGGCCAGCGCCACGACGCTCATACACGTACCTCCTCGCGGGCGGCGCCGGCGGCGCCCCGCAGCAGCGGTTCGACGACTTCGGCCAGGAACTCGTCCACCTGCTCGCGCGACCGGCCAATGAAGGCGCGCGGATCGAGCAAGGCCTGCATCTCGGCGGCCGGCACCGGCCAGGCGGGATCGGCTGCGAGCCGTTCGAGCATGTCGTTGCCCGGCGCGCCGTCCTTGACGGCGCGCGCCGCGGCGATGCTGGCGCGGCGGATGTGCTCATGCGCGTCCTGCCGGTCGAGCCCCATCTGCACGGCGCGGATGATGAGCGCCTCGGTGGCCATGAACGGCAGCTCATCGTTCAGGCGCCGCGCGATGCGGGCCGGATGCACTTCGAGGCCGCTCACGACGTTCTCCATGATGACGAGAATGGCATCGGTGGCGAGGAACGCCTCGGGGATCGACAGGCGGCGGTTGGCGCTGTCGTCGAGCGTGCGCTCGAAGAACTGGACGCTGTGCGTCTGGTTCGCATTGGGTTCGAGGCTGAGGACGAAGCGCGCCAGCGACGCGATGCGCTCGCTGCGCATCGGGTTGCGCTTGTACGCCATGGCCGACGATCCGATCTGCTCCTCCTCGAACGGCTCTTCGATCTCGCCGAACGACTGCAGCATGCGCAGGTCGCCGCTGAACTTGGCGGCGCTGGCGGCAATCCCGGCCACGACGTCGAGCACGGCCGCGTCGAGCTTGCGGGTGTACGTCTGGCCCGAGACCGGGATCGATTCGCGGAAGCCGATGGCCGCGGTGACTGCCTGATCGAGCTTGCGCACCTTCTCGTGCTCGCCGTCGAACAGCTCGAGGAAGGACGCCTGCGTCCCGGTGGTGCCCTTGACCCCGCGGCAGGGGAGGGTGTCTCGCCGGTGATCCAGCTCGGCGAGGTCGAGCACCAGGTCCTGCATCCAGAGCGTGGCGCGCTTGCCTACCGTAGTGGGCTGGGCGGGCTGCAGGTGCGTGGAGCCGAGCGTCGGCACGTCGCGCCAGGTGCGGGCGAAGCCGGCGAGGGCGCGCAGCACCGTCACGAGCTTGCCACGCAGCAGGTCGAGCCCGCGGCGCATCAGGATCAGGTCCGCGTTGTCGGTGACGAACGCGCTGGTGGCGCCGAGGTGGATGTACTTGCGAGCGGCCGGCGCAACGTCGCCGAAGGCGTGCACGTGCGCCATCACGTCGTGGCGGTAGCGGCGCTCGTAGGCCGCTACGGCATCGAAGTCGATGTCGTCCAGATGGCCCCGCATCTGCGCGATCGCCTCGTCGGGAATCGGCACGCCCAGCCCCTGCTCGGCCTGGGCGAGCGCCAGCCAGAGTTGGCGCCAGAGGCCGTAGCGGGTGGCCGGGGACCACAACTGGAGCATGGCCCGCGAGGCGTAGCGCTCGGAGAGCGGCGAGGAGTAGCGGTCGTGCTCGGTCATCGGATCTCGAAATCGGTCACGTAGTAGGTGCCCGACCGCTCAAGGTACATGCGGATCGGACCGCGGCCGGCGAACCGGTTGAGCGCCCGCGACGCGTCGTCGGCGCTCGTGATGTTCAGGTTGTTGATGCGCACGATCACGTCGCCCGCCTGAATGCCGAGCTCGTCGGCCATCCGGCTGCTGACTCGGAACACGAGGGCGCCGGCGCGGCTGCGGAGACTCCGCTCGGCCCGAATGGCGGGTGTCACCGTCACGAGCTCGAGCTGCTTGAGCACCTCGACCTTCGGCGCGTCGACTTCGGGCAGGTTCACCGTGCGGACGGTGGTCTCGAAGTCGCGCGAGCCGCGGCGCATCACGAGATGGACGTCCTGGTCCACGCCGAGGTCGAGGAGCGCGCCCTCCCAATCGTACATGTTGTGAATCGTCCGCCCGTTCTCGCTCACGATCTCATCGCCCACCTGAAGGCCGGCGCGGGCCGCGGGGGAGCCGGGAACGACGCTGGCGATCACGGCGCGCTGGGCGATGGCATCCCGGACGTTGCTGCTGTTCGGGACGCGCAGCTTGACGCCGATCCACGGGCGCCGGACCTCGCCGTACTCGAGCAGGTCGTGCACGTCGTGCTTGACGCGGTTGATGGGAATGGCGAAGCCGAGCCCCACCGAACCGCCGCTCGGCGTGTAGATGGAGCTGTTGAGTCCGATCACCTGCCCGTCGGCGTTCACGAGCGCGCCGCCCGAGTTTCCCGGGTTGATCGCCGCGTCGGTCTGGATCATGTCGAAGTACGCCTGCGGCCCGTCGGTGCCGGACACGAGGTTGCGTCCCGTCCCGCTGATCACGCCCACCGTGACGCTCGGCTCCGGATTCCCGAGCATGAAGCCGTACGGATTGCCGATGGCGATCGCCCACTCGCCGACGATCACGCTGTCCGAATTGCCCAGCACCGCCACCGGGAGATCCTTCGCGTCGATCTTGATGACTGCGACATCCTGTGTGGCGTCGACCCCCTTCACGGTGGCCGGGTAGACGGCGCCGCTCGGCAGCATCACGGAGATCTTGTTCGCATCGGCGACCACGTGGGCGTTGGTCACGATCACGCCGTCGGGCCGGATCACGACGCCGGTGCCGAGCCCGGCTTCGGAGCGGGAGCGCGGGGCGTTGCCCCACATCCAGTCGAAGAGGTCCGGCTGCACCTGCTGGACCTGTTCGGTCTGCACGGTGACGACGGCCGGCGACACTTCCGCAATGGCGCGCGTGATCGCCGTCTGCCGGCTGGCCGCGATGGTGTCGGCGACGGCGGCACGCGACGGAGGAGCCGGGGTGCGTGCGGACTGGGCCGCCGACGAATCCGCAGGACCGGAGCAGCCCGCGTAGAACAGTACGGCGGTCAGGAATGCAGACGCGCGCCCCACGATCATGATTGACTCCACCCTCCATGGTGCCGTGATAGGTCGTTGAGAAACTGGTCGATGCCGCGATCGGTCAGGGGGTGCAGCAGCAGCGACCGGAGGATTTCCGGCGCGACGGCAACGCCGTCCGCGCCGGCCAGCGCGCACTCGGAGAACTGCTGGGCCGTGGTCGGACGGACGGCCAGGATGTCGCATTCGGTGCGCGAGGCGTCGAAGACCCGGCGCAGCTCGCGCACGACCTCGCCTCCGCTGTGCCCCACGGCGTCGAGCTGGTCGAGCGGCGTCACCACGGTCGAGGCGCCCGCTTTGGCGGCGAGCAGCGCCTGCGCGGCGTTGAACACGAGCATCGCCGCGACGCGCACCCCGTCCGCCTGCAGCCGGTGCATGGCGCCGAACGCGTCCTCCACCAGCGGCACCTGCACGATGATCTGATCCGAGAGGCGTGCCAGGTCGCGCGCGTCGCGGTAGATGTCGTCCCCCGACACGGCGTGCACGGCGACGTAGACGGGCGCCGCGCTCAGCCGGCAGATCTCGTCGATCCGGGCGCGATCGTCGTCCACACCCGCGGCGCGGAGCAGCGCCGGCGTCGTCAGCACGCCGTCGAGCAATCCGTTGGCCGCCGCCCAGCGGATTTCGTCCAGGTCCGCGGTGGCGAGCAGCAGTTTCATGAGAGGTACAGGTCGGAAGGGTAGATCACGGCGTCGAAGAAGAGCGCGTGCGCCGCCGCAGGGGGCGACACCTCCCGGTTGTCGCCGGCGTCGAGCAGGGCGGCCAGATCATCCAGCGGACGGCGTCCCGTGGCAATGTCGAGCATGGTGCCGACGAGGAATCTCACCATGTGATGGAGGAACCGGTTGGCCTCGATCTCGAACACCGCGCCGCCGGGACGGTCCCGCCAGCGGGCGACGCGCACGTCGCAGCGGTGATCGTCGTCCTCGGGGGCGGTGCCGCGGACGGCGAACGCGCGGAACGAGTGCGTGCCGACCAGCCGGCGGCTGCCCGCATCGAGGGCGCCCCGATCGAGGGGGCGCCGGACGGCGAGTTCATAGCGGCGGCGAAATGGTGAGTCGGCTTCTTCATCCGTTCCGACGTAATAGGTGTAGCGACGCGCCACCGCGCTGTACCGGGCGTGAAAGTCGGCGCGCATCTCGTGCGCCGCGGCGACCCAGACATCCGGCGGAAGCACCGCGTTGAGCGCCCGTCGAAGCGCAGGCGGATCCCACTTGTCGGGGACTCGCACGCCGGCCGCCTGGCCTCGGGCGTGCACCCCCGCATCGGTCCGACCCGCGCCCAGCACACCCACCGGGGTGCTGCAGAGGCGCTCGAGTGCTGCTTCCACGACACCTTGAACGGTGCGCTGGTCGGGCTGTCGTTGCCATCCGCTGAATCCCGAGCCGTCATAGTGCAACACGAGCTGCACAGTGCGCTCCGCCATTGCGAGAAAGCTACCAGCGAGCGCATCGAAGTCAAGCAATCACCGAGCCACAAGCGATTGACATTGCTCGACGTACACGCTCACATTTCGCCGGTCGCGCCGCCGCGGTGTTGCACGCGGAGGCGCCATCACCCCATGCCTCCGCGCACCCTTGCCTCCCTTGCCCACGCCCTCGCGGCGGCGTCCGACATGGACGCCGCGCTCGTGGCGCTTGCGGACAGCCTCGCCGAGCTCGATCGGAGCGCGTACCTCGCGTTGATCACGTACGATTCGCGCCGGGCGATGATGCGCGATCGGCGTCTGGCCCGTCCCAGCGGCATCGAAGCGCGCAAGATCGATACGACGCTCGACCACCTGCCCACGCGGGAGCGCGTGGCGCTCACGAGCGGCTCGACGTTCGTCGACTTCGGCGACAACTCGGCGGAGGTGGTTCGGATGCTCAGCATTCCGGAAATCGCCGAGGGCGGCTACCTGTCGCTGAAGGGGATGATGTTCGAAGGGGCGCTCTCGGGGATTCTGGCGCTCTTCGAACCGCGCAAGATCTTCGGCACACGAACGGCCGAGCGCTTCGAGCCGGCGGTGGCGCTGTTCGAACTCGCCTACGGGCGATTCCTCGAGGGCGAGGCCCGGCGCGAAGCGGTGCAGACGCTCGAAGACGTGACGCAGCGGGTGCACGGGGAGTACGAGCGCAAGCTGACCGATCTCGGGCAGCAGCTGGAGCGCGCCACCGGCGAGTTCGCTGCCGCGGGGCCGCCGGGCCAGACGGTAGCGCTGGAGCGAGAGCTTGCCAAGGCCCGCGAGGACGCGCGCCGGGCGCTCCGCCGTTCGGAGGCGGTGGAGGCGACCATCGGATCGGCGGTGGAGCAGCTCGAGCGCGCGCACGTGGAGCTGCACCGCCGGAGCGAACAGCTGCGCCAGAAGACGCGCACGCTGTACCTGATCGAACGGGTGCTGACGCTGGACGCGTCCACCGAGGCCCCGCGCGAACTCGCCGAGGGGTTGCTGGCGCTGGTGGGCGACGACATGAACGTCGAGCGGTGCTCGCTGATGCTCCGTGTGCCCGCCGAGGAGTCGTTGTACCTGGCGGCCGGGCGCGGGATCGCACCGAACGTCACGGAAGGGAAGCGCGTCGCCATCGGAAGCGGCATCTCGGGGCGCGTGGCCGCCACGCGCGAGCCCCTGCTCGTGCAGGACGTGAGCGAGGCGCGCGAGCATCCGTTGATGAAGGATGCCTACTACACCACGGGATCGTTCCTCAGCTTCCCACTGGTTTACCACGAGCAGTTGGTGGGCGTGGTGAATCTCACGAACCGCCGCATGGCGGGGGTGTTCGTGGACGACGACCTCGAGCGGATGCGGCTGCTGGCGCTCGTGATCGCCCTCGTCGCCATCAACGCGCGGCTGCCCGAACGCCTCATGGAGACCATGAGTGCCTGACGCGGGGGCCGCCGACCCGCTCCGCACGGTGATCCAGCGGCTCGCGATGGCGGTCCCCGTGACGCCCGAGGAACTGACGGCGGGGTTCGACCGGATCATGGCGGGGGACGCGACCCCGGCCCAGGTGGCGGCAATCCTCATCGGCCTGCGCGTCAAGGGCGAGACGGGGGCCGAAGTGGCCGCCGTCGTGCGCGCTCTCCAGCGGGTCATGGTTCCGCTCGACGCGGCGCGTCCGGAAACGCTCGTCGATACCTGCGGCACCGGCGGCGGCACGGTCGGGACCTTCAACATCTCCACCGCGGCCGCACTGCTCGCCGCGGGCGCCGGCGTCCGGATCGCCAAGCACGGCAACCGGTCCTTCACCACGCAGTGCGGCAGCGCGGACGTGCTGGAAGCGCTGGGGGTGAAAATCGACGTGCCGGTGTCGGTGATGGAGCGGGCGCTCCGCGAGGCGGGCATCGTGTTCATGTTCGCCCCGCTGATGCATCCGGCGATGCGTCACGTGGGTCCGGTGCGGCGCGAGCTCGGCATCCCGACGGTGATGAACATCGTCGGGCCGCTGGCGAACCCGGCACGCGCGGGGCGTCAGGTCATCGGGGTCGGCGACGCAGATCGGGCGCCGCTCCTGGCCGCCGCGCTCGCCGAGCTCGGCACGCATCACGCGCTGGTCGTGCACGGCGCCGGAATGGACGAGATCTCGCCGCTGGGTCCGACGCAGGTCCGCGAAGTCAGGGACGGCGCGATCGCGGAATGGACGATCGATCCGTCGAAGTTCGGCGTGGCGGCGGCAACGGCCGCCGAGCTGGCGGGGGGCCCGCCGCCGGCCAACGCGCGCGCGGTGCTCGACGTGCTGGAAGGGAAGGCGTCGCCCGGCGCCACGGCCGCGGTGGTGCTGAACGCGGCGGCGGCGCTCTACGTGGGTGGGGTGGCGACCAGCTATGACGAGGGGGTGGAGAAGGCGCGCGCCGCCGTGCGCTCGGGCGCCGGCATGGCGGCCCTGGAGCGCTTGCGCCAGGCCTTCTCCCAGCCGGCCTAGTAGCGGCGCATTACGCCGACGACGACGCCCTGGATGCGGATGTCGTTCTCGTTCACGTAAATGGGCGCCATGGTTTCGTTGGCCGGCTGCAGCCGAATTCGCCCGTCGCGCTCGCGGTAGAATTTCTTGACCGTGGCCGCCGTGCCGTCGATCAGGGCGATCACCGTCTCGCCGTTGTCGGCCCGCGGGCGCTCGTTGACCACCACGAAGTCCCCGTCGCGTATCTGCTCGTCGATCATCGAATTGCCGCGAACGCGCAGCACGTAGTGATCGCCCGACCGTCGGATCAGTGTCTCCGGCACCGTGACCGTCTCGTTGTGATCGACGGCCTCGATGGGGGAACCCGCCGCCACGGCGCCGAGCAGGGGGAGTTCGATGGCGCGCCCGACGGCCTCGGAGGGGAGAATTTCGATGGCCCGGCTTTCGTTGTACGTGCGCCGGATGTAGCCCTTCCGCTCCAGGTTGCTCAGGTGCTCGTGCACCGTCGCCAGCGAGCTGAAATGGAAATGCTCGGCGATTTCCTCGAAACTCGGCGCGTACCCGTGGTGTTCAGTATGCGCGGTCAGATAGTTTAGTATCTCGCGCTGGCGTTTCGTGAGCGGCATACGGCGAACCTCGTTGAGCGGATGTGCTGGGTGGCGCTCGCCACCCGGTCCCGAAGAACTACCGAAGTCAGCTTAACCGAACAGGAACCGAAGTGCAAGGTAAATCTTCCTGGACTCCGCCCGGTGGCACACTCGGGACGATTGTCGGGCAGGCAATGGAACGCGTGGAGTCGCTGCGGGGCAGGCGCGCGGAGTTGGAGCGGGCGATGGCCTCTGCGCCGCGCGTTCCGGCGTTCGGTCCGGCGCTCCGCGGTCCGACGGTAGGCGTGATCGCGGAAGTGAAGCGCCGGTCGCCGTCCAGGGGGGCGATCAACGTCGCACTCGATGCCGCGTCGCAGGCAGCGGCCTACGAGGCGGGCGGCGCGGCCGCCGTCTCGGTGCTCACCGAGCCGCATCACTTCGGCGGCTCGAACGCAGACCTCGAAATGGTGCGAGCGCGCGTTGGCATCCCGTTGCTGAAAAAAGACTTCCACGTCGACGAATCACAGCTTCTCGAGGCGCGCGTCCTGGGGGCGTCGGCGGCGTTGCTCATCGCGCGTGCGCTCCGTCCGGACCGGCTCGCGCAGCTCGTGAAGGCTGCCGATGCGTTCGGGCTGGAATCGTTGGTGGAGGTGCGAACGGAGGACGAGCTGCACCGCGCGCTCGACGCCGGCGCCCGGGTAGTCGGCGTCAACTGCCGGAACCTCGAGACCCTGGACGTTGACGTCGGCGTGGCGCAGGAGCTGATGCCCCGGATTCCGGCCGACGTGGTCGCCGTCTGGGAGAGCGGGATTGCGACTCCCGACGACGTCGTGCAGGCCGCCGGGTGCGGATCCGACGCCGTCCTGGTGGGCTCAGCGGTCTCCGCGGCGTCCGATCCGGAGGCGGCGGTACGGCGCCTGAGCGGAATTCCGCGCGCGGGGACCGTGCGTGGTTGAGATCAAGTTTTGCGGCATGACGCGCGCCGAGGACGCGCGCCAGGCGGCCGCGGCGGGAGCCCGGTACGTGGGGGTGGTGTTCGCGGGTGGACCGCGCCGGCAGGACGTGTCGAGCGCTTCCGGGATCTTCGCCGGGCTTCCCGCGGAGATCGAACGGGTGGGCGTGTTCGGGCGTGAGCCGCCGGAGGCCGTTGCCGCGATGGCCCGGTCCGTGGGACTTGCCGTGGTCCAATTGCATGGAGACCCCACCGCCGAGGAAGTGGAGGCGCTCCGCGACTCGTGGGGCGGCGCGGTATGGGCAGCGCTCAGGGTTTCCGGGACGGAACTTCCGGCGCGGTCGCGCGAGTTATTCGGGGTCGCGGACGCGGTCGTCGTCGACGCGAAGGTGGACGGGGCACTCGGGGGCACGGGGGTGGCGTTGGCGTGGGAACCGTTGGCCGCTCCGCTGGCTGCGTTGCGTTCGACCGGATTGGCCAAGCTCGTCCTGGCGGGTGGCCTGGGCCCCGAGAACGTGGCGCGGGCGGTGACGACCCTGCACCCCGATGTGGTTGACGTTTCGTCCGGCATCGAATCGAGGGTCGGGCGAAAGGACCCGGCGCGCATGCGCGCGTTCCGGGACGCCGTACGTTCTGTCGAGGGAGCGCGATGACTGCAGAGCAGGTGGCCGGACGGTTCGGCGTGTTCGGCGGGCGATACGTGCCGGAGACGCTCATCCCGGCGCTGGACGAGCTGGAGACGGCGTACGACGAGGCGATGGCCGATGCGGCGTTTCGCGTCGAACTCGACACGATGCTGGCCGACTACGTCGGCCGGCCGTCGCCGCTGAGCGAGGCACCGCGGTTCTCGCAGCGTGTGGGCGCTCGCGTGCTGCTCAAGCGGGAGGACCTCAACCACACCGGCGCCCACAAGATCAACAACACGGTCGGGCAGGCGCTGCTCGCCATGCGCATGGGGAAGAAGCGAATCATCGCCGAGACCGGCGCCGGGCAGCACGGCGTGGCGACGGCCACCGTGTGCGCGCGCTTCGGCCTCGAGTGCGTGGTGTACATGGGCGAGCAGGACATGCGGCGGCAGGCGCTGAACGTGTACCGGATGCGGCTGCTGGGCGCCGAGGTGGTCCCGGTGTCGAGCGGAACGCGCACGTTGAAGGATGCCACGACCGAGGCGATCCGCGACTGGGTCACGACGGTTCGCACCAGCCATTACATCATTGGGTCCGTGGTGGGGCCGGCGCCGTATCCCCGCATGGTCCGCGACTTCCAGGCGGTCATCGGGCGCGAGGCGCGCGCGCAGATGCTGGAGCGCACGGGGGCGCTGCCCACGACCGTGGTCGCATGCGTCGGCGGGGGATCGAATGCGATCGGGATCTTCCATGCGTTCGTGAACGACGCAGCGGTCGAGCTCGTGGGCGTCGAAGCCGCCGGAGAGGGGCTGGACACGGGCCGCCACTCGGCGTCGCTGGCGCGCGGACGCCCGGGCGTGCTGCACGGGACGCTGAGCTACCTGCTGCAGGACGCGTCTGGCCAGGTGCACCCCGCGCATTCGGTGTCGGCTGGTCTCGACTACCCGGGGGTGGGGCCGGAGCATGCGTTTCTCAAGGACTCCGGCCGTGCGACGTACGTGTCGGTGACCGATGAACAGGCGCTTCGCGGCTTTGGGACGCTGGCCAGTCTGGAGGGCGTGATTCCGGCGCTGGAATCGGCGCACGCGGTCGCCTGGATCGATGCGCAAGTCGGCCGCTGGTCACGCGATGCGACGATCCTCCTGTGTGTGAGCGGACGTGGGGACAAGGATGTGGCGCAAGTTATGGAAATGGGTATCTTGGGGGCGTGACAGCGCCGATCCAGCGAGTGAGCAGCGAACAGGCGGAGCTGCCTGACCTTCCGTTCCCGAGCGCCTCCATCGAGGAACTGCTCCGGTCGTTCGTGAAGGCGCTTCGCGCCCACCAACTCTATCTCCCGAACAACCCGATCTACAAGGCCGCGATCGACACGGTGCGAGGCGCGTTTGCACCCGTGTGGGAGGAGACCGATGAGCTGGTCTTCACCTTCACGGAAACCCAGGTGCTCTGGTACGGGCACCCGGTGATGCAGGAGAGCGGCAAGACGTCGGACAGCCTGCCGTGGTTGTGCTACAAGGACGGCGTGCGTGAGCTGACCCTGCTCAAGGGGTTCGAGGACGAGGAGTTGGTCAAGCTCCTCACCATCCTCCAGCGCGTCCGCAAGGCGTCCCCCGACGACGACGACCTGCTGGCGATCCTCTGGGAACAGGACTTCCTGCACCTCCGGTACCGCTACGTCGACCTTGGCCTCGAGTCCGCGGCGCCGCTCGAGGACGGCGGCGAGCCGCCGCGCCCACTGTCGCCCGAAGAGGTTCGCGAGGCCAACGCCGGAACCGCCGCCGACACGACCGACGAGTCGGCGATCGACGTCGTCAACCTGGCCGACTTCGACTCGACGCTGTACTTCCTGGACGAGAAGGAGATCGACTATCTCCAGGGCGAAATCGCCCGCGAGTACGCGACGGATCTGCGGCAGACCGTGGCGGCCACGCTGTTCGACATCTTCGAAGCACAGGCGGACACCGCCGTGCGCAACGAAGTCGCCGACCTGGTCGAGACGTTGATGATCTACATGCTCGCCGGCGGCCACCTGCGGACGGTGGCCTACCTGCTTCGCGAAGCGCAGGTGGCGGCGCAACGCGGCAAGGAGGTGACGGCCGAGCATCATGCCCGCCTGTCGCAGGTCCCGGCGCGGCTGAGCCAGCCGGAGCCGCTCGGACAGTTGCTGCAGGCCCTGGACGAGAGCACCGAGCTGCCCCCGCTGGCCGACCTCACCGAACTCTTCGCGCAGCTCCAGCCGGAGGCGATGGGCACGATCTTTTCGTGGCTGGGGCGTCTGCAGAACCAGCGGCTCCGTCCGATGCTGGAGCAGGCGGCGTCGCGGCTGACCGCGGCGAATACCACCGAACTCGTCAAGCTCATTCAGGCCGAGGAACGCTCGGTTGCGCTGGAGGCCGTGCGGCGAGCCGGCGCGCTGAAGATCCAGGCCGCCGTGGCGGCGATCGGACGCGTGATCGCCGGCGCGGATCCGGAGATGCGGCTGGCGTGCGTGCAGGCACTGGGCGAGATCGGGTCGGCGGGCGCGCTGCAGGCGCTGGAGCCGTGGGTCTCCGACGGGGACCGCGACACGCGGGTGACGGCGGTCCGGGTCCTGGCGACGCGCGGCTACCGGCCCGTACTGCCGCGCGTCGAGAGCGCCGTCAAGGGGAAGGCGCTTCGCGAAGCCGACCTCACCGAGAAGGTGGCGTTCTTCGAGGCGTACGGGCTCCTGTCTGCGGAGAGCGCGGTTCCGTATCTGGACGGCATTCTCAACGGGAAGGGGTTCCTGGGGCGGCGCGAAGACCCCGAGGTGCGCGCCTGCGCGGCCATGGCGCTCGGCCGCATCAACAGTGCGAGCGCGCAGGAGAGCCTGGGGCGCGCGTCGTCGGAGAAGGACGTCGTGGTGCGGAACGCGGTGAACAAGGCGCGGCGCGGAGGCCCGGCATGACGGCCGGACGCCAACCGGACGCCGCCACGACGGCGCCGCGGCCCACCGAGGCGCTCTCGCGCGCCGTGGAAGCGGCCGGGAGCGACGCGGCGTCGCGTGGCGACTCGTACGTCCGGCGGGTCGGGCGCGACATGATCCGCGATCTCTACGCGGCCCTGCGCGCCATCAAGCTGTACCCGGTGGAGAATGCCGCCGTGCAGAAGGCGCTGCAGGAGCTGGCGGCGCGCGCCAACGAGATTCTCCACGCGGAACAGGAGATGCACCTCCGCGTGTCGGGCGAGTTCATCTTCGTCAACGCCATCCGGCTGCGCATCGACCTCGACAACTACGCCAGCTTCAGCCACATCCTCACGATCTTCCGCACCAACGGCGCGGGGTCGCTGGACGTGCACGAGGGCGCGACGACGAAGGACTGGATGATCTTGCTCTCGCTCCTGCAGGGCACGACCGCCGAGCCGCCGGACGAACGGCTGGCCACGATCGTCGAGCGGCTGGAGGAGGCGGGGGTCCGGTGCTTCACGGTGGGGCCGCCGACCGCGGTGGCCTCGGGCGACACGGAGAAAGCACGGGAGCGCGCCAAGCGCACGTACTCGCAATCGGTGGTCGTGGCGAAGGACCTCATGACCTCGGTGCGGCTGGGCAAGAGCCCCAACATCAAGAAGATCAAACGCGTCGTGCAGGGCATCGTCGACCAGATCCTGAACGAGGAGACCTCGCTCATCGGGCTGACGACGATCCGCGACTACGACGAGTACACGTTCACGCACTGCGTCAACGTGTGCATCTTCTCCGTATCCATCGGCAAGCGGCTCGGCCTCACCAAACTCCAACTCTACGATCTCGGACTGGCGGCGCTGTTCCACGACATCGGAAAGCAGCGCGTGCCGGCCGAAGTGCTCAACAAGTCGACCGGCCTCACCGACGACGAATGGCGCCTCATCGCGGCGCACCCCTGGCTGGGCGTGCTGACCCTGTTCCAGGTGCGCGGCCAGCAGGAGTTCCCGTACCGGGCGATGGTCGTGGCGATGGAGCACCACATGAAGACCGATCTCACCGGCTACCCGCGGCCCATCCGGCCGCGGACGATGAGCATCTACAGCAAGATCGTGGCGGTGGCCGATGCCTTCGACGCCGCGACGTCGCGCCGCGCCTACCAGTCCACGCCGCTCAATCCGGCGGTGGTCATGCAGGAGATGCGCGACAACACCCGGCGGGGCATGGACCCCGTGCTCGTCAAGGCGTTCGTGAACCTCACCGGGATCTATCCCGTGGGCACGCTCGTGGTGCTCGATACGTTCGAACTCGGCATCGTGCACGCGGTCAATCCGCTGCAGGAGATGCTGTCGCGCCCGATCGTTCGCGTGATCAGCGACGCCATGGGCAACCTCGTGCATCCCGGCGAGATCGTCGACCTCGCGGACCGCGACGCCGACGGCAATTTCCGTCGAACGATCATCAAGACCGAGAACCCGGAACGGTACGGCATTCGTGTCGGCGACTACTTCGTCTGAAGCCATTGCGGCGACCTTCGCCGCGCTGCGATCGCGGGGGCGCAAGGCGCTCGTCCCCTACGTCACCGCGGGCCATCCGGACCGCGGGCGGTCGATCGCGCTGCTGCAGGCGCTCGCCGCGGCCGGTGCCGACGTCATCGAGGTCGGCGTGCCGTTCTCCGATCCACTGGCCGACGGCCCGGTGATCCAGGCCAGCTCGCAGCACGCGCTGGCGCAGGGCGTCACCTTCGACTCGGTGCTCGAGATCGTCGCGGCGGCCGCGGTCCCGGCGCCCATCGTGCTGTTCAGCTATCTCAACCCGCTGCTCGCCGCGGGCCGCGACGCGCTGGCGCGGGCCGCCGACGCGGGGGTGCACGGGGTGCTCGTCACCGATCTTCCCGTGGGCGCAGACCCCGAGCGCGAAGCCTGGCTGGGCGAGAGCCCCCTGGCGTTCATCCGGCTCGTCGCGCCCACCACGCCGCGCGAGCGCATGCGCGAGATCGCCCGGCACGGAAGCGGCTTCGTGTACCTCATCAGCCGGCTGGGGGTGACGGGCGTGCGGGAGGCGCTGCCGCCGGAGCTTCCCGAAACGGTGGCGCGGCTCCGCGACGTGACGACGCTTCCCATCTGCGTGGGATTCGGCGTTGCCACACCGGAGCAGGCGGCCGCGGTGGCCGCCCTGGCCGACGGCGTGGTGGTGGGCAGCGCGATCGTGCGCGCCGCCGGTGAGAGCGTGGAGCGCGCGGCGGCGCTCGCCGCGGCGCTGCGCGCCGCCATCGACGCTTCTTAACGTGGCGCTGTTCCTCCGGCTGTATTCGCGCGCAGTGGGGCTGGCCGGCATGCTCCTGCTGGCGGTCGCGCTCGCGCACGATCCGCGGTGGCTCACGCAGCGGTACGGCATCGTCATCGTGCTGTTGGGCAGCGCGCTGATGCGGGTGTTCCAGATCCCGCTCACGAAGTACGGCGCGCTCAACCTCCTCGCTGTACCCGCCGTGGCCGGCGCCGTTGCCATCGGCGCGCCGGGGGCGGCGCTCGCGGTGTACGTCGGCGTGGTGGCTGCTGATGCGGCCCTCCTGCGGAAGCCGCTCGAGTCCGCCTGGATCAACGGAGGCCGCGAGGTCGTCGCGCTCTTCTCGGCGTTCGGCCTGTACGCGGCGACGGCGCGGCTCACCGGTGCGTCGGGAACGGCGCTCACCGCGAACAACCTGCCGCCGCTTGCCCTGCTGCTGTTCGGGTACTTCCTGATCAGCCGCGCGCTCCTCTACTTCACGCTCATCTTCCGCGACAAGCTGCTCGAGGAGGAGAAGTCGCTGATCCTCCGATACGAAGTGATCGGATTCGGGGCCGGCGCCATCGCGGTCTCGATCATCATCATCACGATCACGGAACTCGGGCCTTCGGGATGGGTGGTGGTGGGGATCCTGCTCGGCCTCGGCGGACTCCTCGTGCGGCGCATCCTCGAGGAAGCGGTCGCCGCCGAAGAGCTGAACAAGATCCTCGCCATGGAGCAGGTCGTGTCGTCCGACGTGGGACTGGCCGACGCGTTCCGGCGCATCGAGGCGCTGGCGCACCGTCTCGTCGACTGGCGGTCGTTCAGCATCTACCGCCTGCACGGCGACCGGCTGTCGCTGGTGTGGAACCAGGCCCTGGGCTACGTGGACGACGCGCCGCCGGAACCGGCGATGAGGGACGCCCTCCGCCGCAGCGCGCTGACGGAGGGGCAGCCGGTGATCGTCGGCGACACGCAGCACGATCCCCGCGTGGAGCAGGCGAAGCCCAACGTGGACAGCATGGCGGTGATCCCGCTGCGCTTCGGCGACCGCAACGTGGGCCTGCTCGAGCTCGAGCACCACAAGCGGAACGCTTACTCGCTCAAGGAAGTGGGGCTGATCCGGCGGTTCGCCAATCAGCTCGCCACCACGTTGCACATCCACGATCTGCGCCAGCCGCTGCTCGAAGCCATGACCCGCGTGAGCTCGCAGCTCGACACGCTGACCGAGTCGGCGCGCGCCCTGCGCACGGGCGGCGAGAGCGTGGCGCGGACGATCGCGGACATCGGCCGCGGCGTGGTCGAGGAGAACGAGCAGATCGACCGCAGCCTGGATGCCACCACGGCGCTGCACGGCGCCACGGCCGAGGTGGCGCGCGACGGCAACGCGGCGGCGAAGGCGAGCCAACAGGCCACGGAGATCGCGGGCGAGCACCGCTTCACGATCGCCACGGCCATCGAGCGGCTGGTCAACGCCAAGGGGTTCGTCGCCGAGAGCGGGGAACAGATCGAGGCGCTGGCGCAGGCGACGCGGCGCATCACGGAGTTCATCACCGTCATCCGGTCGTTGGCGGACCAGACGAACCTCCTGGCGCTCAACGCGGCGATCGAGGCCGCGCGGGCCGGCGAACAGGGGCAGGGATTCGCCGTCGTCGCCGACGAGGTGCGCAAGCTGGCGGAGCAGAGCGCGGCCGCGGCGGACGATGCGAGCGACGTGCTGCTCGGGTTCGAGGAGCAGATGCGCCGCGTGGCGCTGCAGATGGGGCGCGGCCAGACGATCGTGAGCGACGCCGAGACCCTTTCGGAGTCGGCGCGGCAGGCATTGGATCAGATCGTCGAGGCGACGGCCGCGGCGTCGGCCGGCGCCCAGCGGATCGCCCGCACGTCGCGCGACCAGGAGCTCGAATTCGGGCGGCTGCGCGAGCGCGTGGCCCGGATCGCCGCGATCTCGCAGCACAATCGCGAGGGCGCCGAGACCGTCACGTCGTCGGCCAAGGATCAGGCGGAGGCGCTGCGGGAGCTGGAGGGCGCCATCCAGGAGCTGCGGGCCGTGGCGGTGTACCTGAGCGAGCTGACCCGCCGGATCACGAGCGTGACGTGAGCCGCGACCGGATCCTGGACTGCATCACCCTGCGCGGGATGCGCTTCCACGTCCTCGTCGGCATTCTGCCCCACGAGCGCGAGCACCCGCAGCCGCTCGAAGTGGACCTGACGTCGTGGATCACGGCGGGGCACGCCGGCGTCGTGGATTACCGCGGGCTGCACGCCGCGGCGCGCGATGCCGTGATGGCGTCGCCGCGCGAGTTCCTGGAAGAGATCGCCGAGCGGGTGGCGACGGCGGCACTTGCGGCGGAGGGCGTGCGCCGCGTGGAGGTGCGCGTGCGCAAGCCGAACGTGCCGCTGGGCGCGCCGCTCGACTACGTCGAGGTCGCCATCCATCGTCCCGTCGATGGGTGAGGTCGCCTACATCGCACTGGGATCCAACCTGGGAGACCGTGCGCGCGCGCTCGAGATGGCGCGCGAGGCGTTGCGGGCCCTTCCGGGAACGCGCGTGATCGCCGAGACTCCGGTGGAGGAGACCGCCCCCTTCGGCCCGCCGGGGCAGGATCCCTATCTCAATCAGATGGTCGCCGTGGACACGACGCTCACGCCTCACGAACTGCTCGATCGCCTGCATGCCATCGAACGTGCCGCCGGACGCGTGCGGCGCGTGCGCTGGGGGCCGCGCACGCTCGACCTCGACATCGTCCGGTTCGGGGACCGTGCGCTCGCCGACGACCGGCTGGTGCTGCCGCACCCGGGGCTGCGAGACCGGGACTTCTGGCAGCGCGAGCTCGCGATGCTCGAGGGCGCGCATGGATAGCGAACCGGCGGCGCTCCCTTTGCCCACATGGGCGCAGGTGGGGGAGGCGCGGCGCGCCCATATCGCGCGCGTGACCGCGCTCCTCGATTCGTGGGCGACGGCGCTGCGCATCCCGGCCGCTGAGGCCGCTGCCTGGCGCGATGCCGGCCGCTGGCACGACGCGCTGCGCGATGCGCCCGATGAAGAACTGCGCGCCCTCACCGGCGACGCGGCGGCTCCCGTCAAGCTGCTGCACGGGCCGGCGGCGGCGGTCCGCCTGGAACGGGATGGCGAATCGCGGCGCGACGTGCTGGATGCGATCCGGCACCACACGATCGGCGACCCGGCGTGGGCGCGCACCGGCCGCGCCCTCTACATGGCCGATTTCCTCGAACCCGGGCGCAGGTTCGCGCGGGCGGACCGCGCCTTCCTCGCTTCGCAGGTGCCGCACGACTTCGAGGGCGTGTTTCGCCAGGTGGTCCGGGCGCGCATCGAGTGGGCGCTGCGCGAGGGCCACGCGGTGTTCGAACCGACGATCACCCTCTGGAACCGGCTCCAGTGAACCGGCGCGCGCTCGTGGTCAGCGCTGCCGTCGCGCTCGCGATGGCGGTGGGAGGATGGTACTGGTGGGGGCGCGCGTACGGCGGCGGCCTGTCCGTCGCGGCGCCGCCCGACCTCACCGCGCGGTCGAGCGTTCGCATTCGCGTGGAGGTGCTGAACGCTACGCGGATTCGCGGCCTCGCGCGCCAGGGAACGTTCGTGCTGCGCGATCGCGGATTCGACGTGGTTGCCATCGGAACGAGCGCCCAGCAGAGCGACAGCACCCTGGTGCTCGACCGCACCGGCCATCCCGACTGGGCCCGCCAGGTGGCGCGGGCGTTAGGGGGAGCGCGCGTCGAAGCGCGCCCCGACTCAACGCTCTACGTGGACGTGACCGTGCTGTTGGGGCGCACCTGGCGGCCGCCGCCCGAGCCGCTCCACCCGTAGCTGCCCGCACGCCGCCGCGATATCGACGCCGCGGCTCTTGCGCACCGCGACTTCCACGCCCTGCGCCCGCAGCTCCCGCGCGAACGCGGCGATCCTGGGCGCCGGCGTGGGCGTGAAGCCCCGCGCGCCGCCCGGGTGCAGCGGAATCAGATTCACGAACGCCCGGCATTCGCGGGCCAGCGCCGCGAGATTGAGCGCGTGTTCCTCGCCGTCGTTGACGCCGCCGAGCATGACGTACTCGAACGTCACCCGCCGATCGAACACCTTGGCGGCCTGAATCACGTCGGCCAGCGGGTACTTCGTGTTGATCGGCATCAGCTCCCGGCGCAGTGAATCGCTGGGGGCGTGGATCGAAATGGCGAGGCGGAACTGCTCCGGCCGCTTGCCGAGCGCGACGATGCCGGGCAGCACGCCGACGGTGGACACGGTGATGTGCCGCGCGCCGATGCCGAGTCCGTTCGGGTCGTTGAGAATGGTCAGCGTCGGGTCGACGGCCTTCCAGTTCATCAGCGGTTCGCCCATGCCCATGAACACGATGTTCGTCACCGGAATGGGCGGATCGAGCAGCCGCATCTCGCGCACCTGACCCGCGATCTCGTGCACCGCCAGGTTCCGGGCGAACCCCATGGCCCCCGTGGCGCAGAAGGCGCACTGGAGCGCGCACCCGGCCTGGGAGGAGATGCAGAGCGTGACGCGGTTCCCCTCGGGAATGGCGACCGTCTCGACGGCCTCGCCGTCCGCCAGCCGGAAGAGGAATTTCTCCGTGCCATCCGCCGACGTCTCGCGCGCCGCGATTTCGAGTCGCGGGACCGTGAACTGCGCCGCGAGGCGGTCGCGGAGCGACGCCGGGAGATCGCTCATGCTGGCGAAGTCGGGCGCTGGCGAGACCCAGAGGTGCCGCACGATCTGCCGCGCGCGATACGCCGGCAGCCCTTCGGCGGCCGCGAATGCGCTCAGGCGCTCCAGCGCTTGGGCCGGCGTCAGGTCCAGGAGGTTTTCTCGCTCAGTCATTTGCGCACCGCAGTCGGATGGTTCGCCGCGCGGCGTGCGGGCGAGAGGCCGGAGCCGGTCGGGAGTGGACCCACCTGCCAACGTACGGCAGATGCCCGCCGCAAAGAGCATGCGGCGCATGCACTTAAGCTAGCGGCGGCGATGGTCGAGCGTCAAGCGGTCAGCTACCGTAAGTCGCGCTCCGGCATTATGATACAAGGTTCGATGAGTCGCTCTCAGGCTTCGCTCACTTTCCGCCGACCCGGCCCAGGATCGCCCGGGTCGGTTTGCGCGTCCGGCGCGTCCGCGCCGAGCGTGCCGACAATGCCGAGCGACCCGGCACGCATGCCGGGTGCCGGCCTGCGGTGAGACTCGACCGCCTCTTCACCTCGCAATGCAAACCGATTTCTCCACTACTCTCCGGACCCATCGCTGCGGCGCCCTGCGCGCCGCCGACGTTGGGCAACGGGTCCGCCTTGGCGGTTGGGTGCACCGCGCTCGCAACCTCGGCGGGCTCGTGTTCGTCGATCTGCGCGACCTCAGCGGCATCGTGCAGACGTCGTTCGATCCGCAACGGACTCCCAAGGAGCTCTGCGAGCGGGCCGCGGCGCTCGGCAACGAGTCGGTTGTACTGATCGAGGGAGAGGTCGTGGCGCGTCCGACGGCGATGCAGAATGCGGAGCTGGCCACCGGCGAAGTGGAGGTCCATGTCACGGCGATGCGGGTCGTGGGGCCGGCATCGGTGCCCGCGATTCCCGTGGCGCGCGCGAAGGGCGAGAACCTGCCGGCGGAAGACCTGCGGCTGCGCCACCGGTACCTCGACCTGCGCCGGGCCGAGCTGCAGGCCAACCTGGTGCTGCGCCACCGCCTGATGCAGGTGACGCGGCGCTACCTGAGCGAGCGCGGGTTCCTGGAGATCGAGACGCCCATCCTCACCAAGCCCACGCCCGAGGGCGCGCGCGATTACCTGGTGCCGAGCCGGATTCACGAGGGCGAGTTCTACGCGCTGCCGCAGTCGCCGCAGCTGTACAAGCAGCTGCTCATGGTGGCGGGGTACGACCGCTACTTCCAGATCGCCCGCTGTTTCCGCGACGAGGACCTGCGCGCCGACCGGCAGCCGGAGTTCACGCAGATCGACATCGAGGCGTCGTTCATCGGCATGGAAGACGTCATCAGCCTCACGGAAGGCATGATCGCGGCGCTGTGGAAGGAAGCCGGATTCAGCGTGCCGGCGGAATTCCCGCGGATGACGTACGCGGTGGCGATGGAGCGCTTCGGGTGCGACCGCCCGGACCTGCGCTATGGCCTGGAGATCACGGACGTCAGCGAGGTGTTCCGCGGGACGGAGTTCTCGATCGCGCAGTCGGCGTTCGCGCAGGGGGGACGGATCCGCGGCATCGCCGTGCCGGGAGGCGCGGCCCTGTCGCGCAAGCAGGTGGACGAGATCGAAGCGGAGGCCAAGTCCGCCGGCGCCATGGGGCTGCTGCGGCTCAAGTGCGTGAACGGGAAGCTCGAAGGGCCGGCGGCGAAATTCCTGCGCGAGGATGCGGCGCAACGGCTGGGGCTGGGGGAGGGCGCGCTCGGTCTGTACGTGGCGGCGGTGGATCGCGTCGCGAACCCGGCGCTGGACCGCGTGCGGCAGGACGTCGCGCATCGGATGGGGCTCGTCTCGGAGACGGCGCACGCCTTCCTGTGGGTGACCGACTTTCCGCTGTTCGACCGCGACCCTGCCACGGGGGCGCTGGCATCGGTGCATCACCCGTTCACGTCGCCCCGCGCCGAGGACATTCCGCTCCTCGATGCGGCGCCGGAGCGCGTGCGGGCCAATGCCTACGACGTCGTCTTCAATGGCACGGAGCTGGGCGGCGGGAGCATTCGTATCGCCGATCCGGCGCTCCAGAGCCGCATGTTCTCGCTGCTCGGCATCGACGAGGCGACGGCGCAGGCCCGGTTCGGCTTCCTGCTCGAGGGATTGCGCGCCGGCGCGCCACCGCACGGCGGCATCGCGCTCGGCTTCGACCGCATCGCAATGATGCTGGCCGGCGCGCCGTCGCTGCGGGACGTGATCGCGTTTCCGAAGACGACGGCGGCGCGCGCGCTCTTCGAGGGCGCCCCGTCGCCGGTGGCGGCCGACGAGCTGCGCGACCTCCACATCGCGGTGACCGGAAAGGCCAGGTGACGGACGCGGCGAGCACGACCCGGCGAATCTCGACCGAAGGGGCCGATCTGCTGACGCTGGCCGGCGTGAATGACGTCAACCTCGTCGAGTTGGCGCGGCTGGTCGGCGTGCGCGTGGCGCTGCGCGGGGACGCGCTCTCGATCACGGGCCCCGAAGAGCTGGTCGCCCGCGCGCTGCCGGTGGGGCAGCGCATGATCGACGTGGCGCGGCAGCGGCTGGCGCTGTCCGCCGATGACGTGCTGCGGCTGTCCGAGCTGGGCATGGAAGAAGCGGGCGACGGCGGCGCCCCGCCGGAGAACGGCAGCGTGCCCGCCACGTCGCGCATCGCGCTGCCGGGCGTGCGCACCGTCGTGCAGGCGAAGACGCCGGGGCAGGCGGAGTACCTGAAGAAGATCGCGGAACAGGACATCGTGGTCGGGATCGGGCCGGCCGGCACCGGAAAGACCTACCTGGCGGTCGCTGCGGCGGTCGACGCGCTCGTGCGGAAGCGGGTGCGCCGGATCGTGCTCGCGCGCCCCGCCGTGGAAGCGGGGGAGTCGCTCGGCTTCCTGCCCGGCGACATGCAGGCGAAGGTCGATCCGTACCTGCGGCCGCTCTACGACGCGCTCGACGAGATGATGCCGTTCGAGCGTGTGCAGAAGGCTCTCGAGACGCGGGTCATCGAGATCGCCCCGCTCGCCTTCATGCGCGGGCGTACGCTTGCCGACGCGTTCGTCATCCTGGACGAGGCGCAGAACGCGACCTCGATGCAGATGAAGATGTTCCTCACGCGGCTCGGCGTGAACTCCAAGGTCGTGATCACGGGCGACAAGACGCAGGTGGATCTCCCGAAGCGCGAAGAGTCGGGTCTGCTGCAGGTGGAGCGCATCCTGACCGGCATCGACGGAATCGCGTTCCAGTATTTCGACGAAAGCGACGTCGTGCGGCACCGCCTCGTGCGCCAGATCATCCGCGCCTACGCCGCGGACGCGGAGCGCTGAGGCCGCGGTGACGGCGCCCGATCGACCATCGCGCCTGGCCGCCGACCCGGTGGCGGCCGGCAGGACACGCGCCGACCATCGTCCGCGCGTCGCGCTGGCAGTCCTGCTGACCGTCCTGACGTACGCGCTCTTTCCGCCCGTTCCGGCGGCGAACTTTCCGATCTACGAGGTCGGGTCCGTGGCCGGCGAGAACGTCATCGCGCCGTTCTCCTTCCGGGTGCTGAAGGACGAGGCCGAGCTGAGCCGCGAGCGGCAGGCGATGGCCCGCACCGTCGAGCCGGTGTACGTCTTCGTGCCGTCGGCGCTCGATACCGCGCAGCGCACGCTGCAGGCATTCGGCGGAGCCCTGGGGGCCGCCGGCGCCGGCGCGCGCGGCGACTCGGTACCCGTGCAGCGTGCGGCCGCCGCCTTCCACGTCGCGTTGACCGGGCGCGAAGCGGCGTACCTTGCGGACGCCGAGCGCCGTGGGCGCATGCTCGGCGCCGTGGGACAGGCGTACGGGCGCTGGGTGTCGGCCGGCGTGGCCGCGGAAGGGGCGCTGGACGGCGTCTCGGGCGAGGTGCTCGTGCGGCGCGGGCGCGCCGAGCATCCGGAGCCGGCGGACAGTGTGCGCACATACGCCGAATTCGCGGCGCAGGCCCGCGCGCTCCAGCCCGGCGCCGGCGCCGTGGCGCGGGGACTGTACGAGAAGCTCCTCCGTGCCTTCTTCCGTCCGACCATCGTCGCCGACTCGGCCACGACCAACATGCGCCGGACCCAGCTCCGCGAATCGGTGCCGGCCAGCAAGTTCGACGTGCAGGCGGGGGAGAAGATCGTCGGGGCCAACGAGGTGGTGGGCGCCGAGCAGCACGAAAAGCTCATGGCGCTGCACGACGCGGTGGATCAGCGGCGCGGCGCCGTGCCGGGGATCCGCCGGATGGCGGGGGCGCTGCTGTTCGACGCCCTGCTGGTGACGCTGCTCGGGCTGACCGTGCTGATCTTCCGCCCGCGCGTCTATGAGTCCCTGCGCTCGCTGACGGTGATCGCCGCGGTGATCGCCCTGGTGATCGTGGGCGGGGCGCTGGTGTCGCACCTGCGTCCGCTGCGGCCGGAGCTCATTCCGGTGGGCATCGCGGCGATCGTGATCAGCGCGCTGTTCGACCAGCGAATCGCGATGATCGTGGCCGTGTTGCTGGCGGGGCTGCTGGGCGGACAGGCGGTGTTCCGCGGGACGAACGCGCTCTACGTGAACATCATCGGCGGGGCGGCGGCCGCGTTCAGCGTGCGCGCCGTGCGCACGCGGCAGCAGGCGTACTACTGGATGCTCGCCATCGCCGCGGCATACGGCGTCGGGATCGTGGCCGTGGGGCTGACGCTCGACCTGCCGACGCGCACAATCGTCGGCGCATCCGGATACGGCGCGCTCAACGCGGTGATCAGCGTCCTCGTCGCCCTGCTCGTGCTCCCGATCGCCGAGCGCTACACCGGGGTCGAGACCGACCTGACGCTTCTCGAATGGTCCGATCTCAATCGTCCGCTGATGCAACGGTTGAGCCTGGAAGCGCCGGGCACCTTCGCGCACTCGATGCAGATCGCGAATCTCGCGGAGGCCGGGTGCCGCGCGGTCGGGGCCAATGCACTCCTGGCGCGCG